>JBMOME010000136.1:0-12589 GCA_049323095.1 Thermodesulfobacteriota bacterium | reverse complement strand
AGCGTATGCTCGGGAATTGGAAAATCTACAAGGCGGAAGATCTGTTGCCTCCAAAGGAGTATATCGACGCGAAACGCAAGAAGTGAGATCTGGCGCGAACCAACCGCATGAGGTCACAGCTTGCTCTAAAGGGCTGTGACCTCTACCGAGTCGGGGAAAACTCAAAATGGACATCTCCTTCATCATCGTGCAGCTCGTGAGCGGCCTGACGATGGCGACCCTGTTGTTTCTGGTGGCCAGCGGCCTGACGCTGATTTTCGGGGTCGGCAACGTCTTCAACTTTGCTCACGGCTCGTTTTACATGCTGGGAGCCTATCTCGCTTATCAAACGGTTTCCGCGTGGTACTCCAACTTCTGGGTAGCTGCCTTTGTGGCCTGTCTTGGTGCAGGCATCGTGGGCATGCTGGCGGAATTTCTATTCCTGCGCCGGATCTATGGTCGGACTGAAGAAGGCGGCTTTCAGATTCTCCTCACGTACTCATTTATCCTCGTCATAGACGACATCGTGAAGATCATCTGGGGGTCGGAGTACAAGTCGATCTTGCGACCATCAGGATTGAGGGGATCTGCCGAAGTCTTGGGACTCACCATTCCAACGTACAACCTTGCAATTATCGGGTTCGGTCTTGTCGTGGTGATACTTGCTTGGTTGATCCTGACCCGGACACGCCCGGGACGCATTGCACGAGCCACCGCAATCGATCGGGAAATGATGGCGGCAATGGGTGTGAACGTGCCGCTGACCATGACTCTGGTATTTGGCATTGCAACTGCTCTCGGAGGTTTCGCGGGCGCTCTTGCCGCTCCGTTGCGTTCCGTGACTCCAGGGGCAGGGATTGAGGTCATCATCGATTCCCTGATCGTCGTCGTGATCGGCGGAATGGGCAACTTCTGGGGCGCGTGGCTCGGATCGCTGATACTTGGTGAAGTGATAGCGTTCGCGGTGGTGATTGTTCCTGAATGGGCCTCTGTGGTGAGTTACGTGGTAATGGTGCTCGTGCTCATCTTCAAGCCGGAGGGCCTTTTTGCTCCGCGAAGCGTGGGGAAGGTCTAACCATGGGGAATAGAATCAACCTCGGAGAAGTGATCTTCTGGGCGGTGCTATTCCTCGGGTTTGGCGTGATTCCGCTCCTCAAGGCAACCCCATACCAGGTGATGCTCGCCAGTCACTGCCTGCTTTGGGGCCTCTTTGCCGTCGCGTTCAACATGCTTTGGGGGATCACCGGTATGCTGTCGTTCGGCCAGGCGCTCTACTACGGCCTCGGAGCATACGGCGTCGGTCTCATGGTCAGGCACGTAGGCGCGGGATGGTTCTTGCCTGGGTTAGGCTTGGGGCTGGTGGCATCTATAGTGCTGTCGGTGATCGTCGGCCTATTGATCATTCGGGTGAGCGGCGTCTTTTTCACGGTGCTCACTTTGGCTTTCGGCCAGCTTGCCTGGCAAATCACATTTCGCTGGTACGACTTCACCGGCGGGGATGACGGTATTCAGGGAATTATCGCACCGGGGTTTTTGTCGAACCGGATCGTGTACTACTACGCAACACTGGTCGTAGTTATCGCGTCGATATGGTTCTTGCGACGGCTTTCTCGGTCGCCAATGGGCGTCTTGCTCCGATGTATCCGGCAGAACCCCACCAGGGTTGCGTTCGTCGGTCAGAGCGTCAGGTTTACGCAGCTCAGGATCTACGTCATATCTTCGTTTTTCTGCACGCTCGCCGGCGGCCTTATGGCAGGAGTGGACAATTCCATACACACGGACATGCTGTACTGGACCACTTCCGGAGAGGTCATCCTCATGTCCGTTCTCGGTGGAATCGGCCAGTTCTTTGGTCCTTTCCTGGGTGCGGGTGTGTTCGTCGTTATCCAGGACGTGGTCGGCGCGAAGACCGAATATTGGCCGCTATTCATCGGCGTGCTCATGATGATCATTGTGTTGTTGTTCCCGCGGGGACTTGTGGGTGAATTCCAAGCGCTCAGAGTCCGATTGAAGTCTCTGACCCAAGGTAATCGAGGTGCAGATGGAACCGCTCCTGGAACTGCAAAACCTGCATAAAGCCTTCGGCGGGCTCAGAGTCACTAGCGATGTGAGCTTCTCGGTCATGCCGGGAGAGATCACCGCGATCATCGGTCCGAATGGCGCGGGCAAGACCACCCTGTTCAACCAGATCACCGGTTTTCTGAGCCCGGACAAGGGCAGGATCGTTTTTCAGGGTGAGGATATTACCGGACTGAGCCGCCAAGAGATTGTCGCCAGGGGAATGGGTCGAGCTTTTCAAATTACTTCCATTTTTCCTGAAGAGACGGTTCTGGAAAACGTCCGAATCGCCTGCTTGTCAATGCGCAAAGAAGCGTTGCGACCCTTCAGGCATGTCTCAAGATTCAAGGAGGCCACGGACAAGGCGTACGGCATCCTGGAGAGCCTGGGGCTTCACACCCAGGCGGATCGTTTCGCGTTTGAACTCGCTCACGGGGATCAGAAGCTCCTGGACATCGGCATCGCTTTGGGACTTGAACCGAAGCTGCTCCTCCTGGACGAACCCACCGCGGGCATGTCCCCCGAAGAGCGGCAACTGACTCGAGACCTGATCAGGCGTCTTTGGAAGGAATTCAATCTCACCCTGGTGTTCATAGAGCATGACATGGACACTGTATTCGGCATTGCACAAACCGTGCGCGTGCTCCAATTGGGAAGACTCCTGGCCGAGGGCACCCCTGACGAAATACGCAGTAATCCCGAAGTGATCACAGCATATCTCGGAGAGGAGGTTCAATGAGCCACATCCTGGAGGCCGTGGACCTGAACACCTTTTACGGCCGGAGCCACATCCTCTTCGACGTGAGTCTTGCCATTGGCCAGGGTGAGACGATCTGTCTTATGGGCCGGAACGGCGCGGGCAAGACAACCACCTTTCGTTCGATCATGGGGCTCACGCCTGCCAAGACCGGCACGGTGCGATTCAAAGGACGAGACTGCACAAAACTGCCTCCGTACAAGCGAGCGAGACTCGGGCTCGGATTCGTGCCTGAGGATCGCAGGATCCTCGGGCCGTTTACGGTCAAGGAGAATCTCGGACTCGGAAGAATTCCCGGACGAAACGGCCGGTGGACCCTGGAATCGGTCCTGGATCAATTCCCCGTGTTGAGCCACATGCTTGACCGGCTCGGAGGGACTCTTTCCGGAGGTGAACAGCAGATGCTCACTATCGCGAGGGCTCTCATGAGCAACCCCGACGTGCTGGTCCTGGACGAACCCACCGAGGGGCTCGCGCCTGTTGTGGTGTCGGTGCTCAAAGAACTGATGATGAGTCTGAAGAAGGCGGACTCAACTATTCTGCTTTCCGAGCAGAACATCCGCTTTGCAATGGGAGTGTCGGATGGCGTGGTGGTCATCGACAAAGGCCACGTGGTCTTCAAAGGCACGATGGACGCTTTCAAGAGAGAAGAAAGCATTCAGAAGAAATATCTCGCGGTCTGATCACGGCCGCTTCAAACACTTGTGCAGGAAGGTACGAACAAATGGGAAGCGTCAGGTTTTTTCAGACCACTCCCCGGATAGTTATGGGACCTGGTTCGCTGGACTCCGCCGCGGACGAACTGAAGCGACTGGGCGGGGAGAAGGTGATGATTATTACCGATCCCGGACTCGTGAGTACCGGGATTGTCGAGCGCCTGGAAAAGCTCCTTTCAGGAGCCGGGTTTTCAACGACTCGGTTTGATTCGGTGGATCCCGATCCCAGCTATGAGATTGCTGCAAAGGCTGCAGACCAAACTCGGGGTGCCAGCGCTGACCTGATCGTGGGTATTGGTGGAGGATCGCCGCTTGACATTGCCAAGGTGGCCGCGGTGCTTGCCACAAATACCGAGCCTGTCGAAGCACTCTTCGGCATCGACATTATACCGAAACCGGGAATTCCAGCGATGCTCATACCCACCACCGCAGGCACAGGCAGCGAAGTCACTCCCATAGCAATCCTTTCGGATTACCAGGAAAAGCTCAAGAAAGGCATTGTCAGCCCTTATTTGTTCCCGCGGGTCGCGCTTCTGGATGCGGAGCTTACCTTGGGCCTCCCTGCTGCGGTCACTGCGGCCACAGGCATGGACGCCCTTATCCATGCGGTGGAGGCATATACCTCACGGAACGCGACGAACATGACCGATATGTTGGCAATAGAAGCGATGGATCTAATCGCTTCCAACATTCGAACTGCATACGCAAACGGGAGCAATCTCGATGCGAGAACCGCGATGCTCGAAGGCAGTCTGCTCGCCGGCATGGCCTTTGCCAACGCGGGCGTGACCGCGGTTCATGCCTTCGCCTACCCTATCGGCGCGGAGTTCCATATACCGCATGGGCTAGCGAACAGCATCATGCTCACCGCGGTCATGGAGTTCAACTTGCTTGGCAATCTTGAGAAGTTTGCCGATATCGCGGATATTATGGGGGAAGACACGGAGGGCATGAGCCTCCGTGACGCGGCTATGTGTGCCGTGGATTCCTTGCGTACACTAGCGGATGACTTGAGGCTCTCAAGCAGACTCAGTGACTTCGGCGTCGCGGAGAAACATATCCCCGAACTGGCACAGGGTGTGATGAAAGTAACCAGATTGCTTGCCAACAACCCGCGTGAAATGACGCTCAGCGACGCGGAAGCGATTTATCGAAGCGTTCTCTGATCGCTTCCCCCTGAAGGTGGCGACGAAAGGAAATTGATAGATGTACGGCTTTTACAACAAGGTGCTGAGAATAAACGCGACGGATAAGACCTATGAGATCGAGGCCATACCTGACCGCTTACTCGAGACAACTCTAGGAGGAAAGGGTCTGGCGACTCATCTATTGCTGGCGCACAACCCTCCGAAAGTCGACCCTTTGGGGCCTCAAAACAACCTCATTCTTGCCCTGGGTCCTGTTACAGGAACTAGGATCTGGGGCTCCTGCCGACATGCCGTCTTCACGAAGTCGCCACAAACGGGTTATTACTCCGAATCATATTCCGGCGGCAAGGCCGCTGAATATATGGCCCCCGCGGGATTCGACGCAGTAATGGTTGATGGTTCGAGCGCCGAGCCGATCTGGTTGGAGGTGTGCAACGAAACGGTCTTCTTCCATCCCGCGGATGATCTGTGGGGCCGCGACACATTTCAAACGGAAGATCGCGTCAAAGCCTGGATCAAAGACAATAGACCCGAAGCCAAGAACTGCGGCGTGCTGGTGGTCGGGCCCGCGGGCGAAAACGGTGTGAGCTTCTCGGTAATCGAAAACGATTATTGGAGATCGGCCGGCCGTACGGGCGCGGGCGCGGTCATGGGTTCCAAGAAGATCAAGGCAATAGCCTTCTGGGGAGATCGCCGAAAGGAGCTGGCCGACCCTGAGATGGTCAAGGCCTTTGCCAACCGACTTGCCAAAAGCTCCAAGGAAAATCCGGGGGTCAAGGCGTACAAGAGCCTGGGGACCCCCATGATGGTTGATATCATGAGCAACGTGGGGAGCTTCCCGACTCGCTACTGGCAAAAAGGAACCGCGGAGCATCGGGAACGCATCAACGCGGCAGCGCTCCACGAGCGCCTTGCAGTGCAGCCCCATGCGTGCCTCAGATGCTTCATCGCCTGCGGAAGGCTGGCAACCGTCAAAGAAGGCAGACATAAAGGGCTCCGCCTTGAAGGACCTGAATATGAAACCATCTATGCATTCGGCGGCCTATGTGAGGTGGATTCCATCGAAGAAATCGCGTACCTCAACGACGTGTGCGACCGCCTCGGTATGGATACCATCAGCGCCGGAAATCTGGTTGCTCTTACTATTGAGGCCTCCATACAAAAGAAAATCGATTACCCCATAGGGTACGGCCAGGTGGACCGCATAGCAGAGCTGCTGGAAGATATCGCGTACCGCCGCGGGATCGGGCAAATCCTGGCGCGAGGAATCAAGCACGCGGCAGAAGAATTCGGCCTTTCCGACCAAGCAATACATGTCAAGGGTTTGGAGCCCGCGGGATACGATCCGAGGGTGCTCAAAGGTATGGGCCTTGCGTACGGCACAAGCGATCGCGGCGCGTGTCATCTGCGCA
Source organism: Thermodesulfobacteriota bacterium (assembly GCA_049323095.1). Classification (GTDB taxonomy): domain Bacteria; phylum Desulfobacterota; class Desulfomonilia; order Desulfomonilales; family Desulfomonilaceae; genus VGSG01. Next base: position 6,519 of record JBMOME010000136.1, on the reverse strand, counting down.
CCACATTTTATAAGCCTGAGCTGGCAAAGATGATTGACCCGGATCAGGTGGAAGGTAAAGCGGAAATGCTGGCTGAGTGGGAAGATAGGCTAACAATCTTCGATACGCTCGTCCTGTGCCGCTTTTACCGGGATCTGTATCAGTGGGAAGAGCTTGCCGAGATGATCAAGGGAACAACAGGTCTCGACCTGGACAAGGAGGGCATGAGGAACATTGCCGGCAAGATTGCGAACGATACCCGAACCTTCAACTTGAGGGAAGGCCTAACAGTCCAGGATGACATGCTACCCCGTCGGTTCTTTACCGAGCCTCTGCCGGAGACCGGCAAAACCATATCCGAAGATCAGATGCGGCAACTGCTCGCGGATTATTATCGAGCCAGAGGTTGGGACGAGCAGGGCAGACCGCCTGATTATCCCCGCTAGGATTTGGTAAATGCTTATCAGTTGAAGTCTGCACCGTCAGGAGTGGGATAGCGGCTGCAAGGCGAAGAGGCATGTTCCTTGCTCGTCACCTCGGCGAAAAGCCTGCCCCGGGCTTGAACCGGGGCCGGGGTCCAGTCTCGCGCTGCACGTGGGATCGAAAAGACTGGATTCCTGCTTCCGCAGGAATGACGGATGCGGGCGTCTCGATTCGAGCACAACTCGTGGCAGCGAGTATATGCGAGCGTTATCGCATGCTGATTCCGAAAGTGGTATTGGAGCTGCGACTTTAGCACGAAACTACGTTTGCTGACCTTCAACGACATCCCGGACGCAATGCGGCTGAAAGATATTGCCGGCTGGAACCAGACTGCTGAGGACTGGGAGCGCTTCCTTTTGGCCAGTCCGGACGGTTGTTTTGCCGCGGAGTCCAATGGCCGCGTCGTCGGTACGGTTACCACCATCACCTACGAAGAGAAGCTCGCCTGGCTCGGCATGGTTCTGGTTGACCCGCAATATCGAGGCAAGGGACTTGGAACAGCGCTTCTCGAACGTGCCATCCAACACCTTGATTCGCGGGGCATTAACTGCATGAAACTCGATGCCACCCCGTTTGGCAAACCCCTTTATGAGAAGCTAGGATTCGTGAGCGAGTATCAAATCGAGAGATGGATGCTGAAGCGTCAATCTGATGCAAAGCCTGTCCCCAAGCACGATTCAGTGGAACTCGAAGACGCGCTTGAGCTTGATGGACAGGTTTTCGGAGCGGACAGGAGCGAGTTGCTCCGTTCCATCGCTGAAGCCGATCCCGATTTCGTGCTCACCCTCAAGCAGAAGAAGGAGATTGCCGGATACGTATTTGGGCGGCGAGGTTCGCTTGCCGATCAATTGGGACCGTGGGCGGCCCGCGATGTGGATGCAGCCGCAGCCTTGCTGGACGAGTTCTTGCGCCGATCGACCAGAGATCTGATCTTTGTCGACTGCCTGTGCGGCAATCCTTGGGTGCTGCCCTTGCTCAAAGCCCGTGGCTTCGAGCTTTCCCGGCCCCTCACGAGAATGTTTCGCGGAACAAACCAGTATCCGGAGAAGCCGGAATTCCTTTACGCCATCCTCGGGCCCGAGTTCGGATAGAGATAGGCGTTCAGTTACAGCGGGGAGTTTACCTCCGTCTGTCATTGCGAGGACCCCGGATGCCATCCGGGGGACGAAGCAATCTCAGGCACTTATTCTGCACCCCATTGAGATTGTTTCGCTCCGCTCGCAATGACAGACTCGATGCTCCTTCGCTTGGTCATGAATCTCGGATGGCGTCCCACGGCCGGTTATGGAAGTCATTTGCGGGACCACATACTAGTACCAGCCTCAAAATATATTGGGAACCGCTGTAACCCTCTGCTATGGTGAGGGCCGGAAGAAAGGCGCTGGGCGATCCGGATGCTCGCCATCGGCCTGCATCGGAGCTAAACAGCCAGCCCTGTCCCTAAATCAACTACCGCAATAGAGGTCTTAGAAATGCCCGCACAGACACGTTATCGCCTCCCCGTTCCCTTGAAACTCTGTGTTGTCTTCATTCTCCTCCTTGCACTCGCGATGCCTGCGGCCGCGGATCAGAACACCGCAGATGCCCTCACCATGGCGGTTTTTGCCGGCAGGACCAACGAAATCGTTGCTTTGCTCGACAAGGGAGCGGACGTGAATGCGCCTGATAGTTTTGGCCAAACACCTCTGTATGCAGCGGTGAGGCCAAGGCACGCGGCCATTGTCAAACTTCTCCTTGAACGAGGCGCAGATGTGAACTCGACCGGCCCTGAGGGCGAAACAGCGCTCAACCGAGCAACTTACACGACTATTACCGATATTGCCGCGCTGCTCCTTGAACATGGAGCAGATGTCAATCGACCGACCAAGGACGGCCGAACGCCTCTCATGGGAGCGTGCATGGGAGGAGATGCCAACCTAACCAAGATGCTCTTGGATAAAGGAGCTGACGTGACCGCGCGCGAGCGATTCGGTTTCACGCCTCTTGTCATTGCTCAAAGGAACAAGCGTTCGCACCTGGTGGAGCTCCTCAAATCGTATGGCGCCAAGGAGTGAAAGGCGGCTGGATAATGCTGCTGCAGGGCGTACGGTAAGACAATGTCTTGGTCATTACGCGTATTGTTGGTAGTGGCGGCTGTGTGTAGCACAGCGTATTTGACGGCGTTCGGTCTTGAGCTTTGGGTGGTATCGAGGCGCTCTGGGGACACGCTTGGCCTTACCGGTCTGCTGCTAGCATTTGCCGGCTTGCTCAACTTTCCGCTGTGGCTCCCAGCCACGATTCCAAATCGCTTTCCCAGGTTATCTCGTGTTGTGAGATCAGTATGTGCAGTAATCATCGGAATTCCCTTTTTGATGTTTACAGCCTCAGAAGGCTTCATCGTTTCGGCCTGCTGCGCGGCCGCGATTGTTATATTGCTCTGGCCCGAGATTCGCCCATGGTTGGAGTCATCGGGGCCAGCGATGAATCAAGACAACCGAACGATGCCAAAATCAATCTGGCAGAGGGCTCTCATTGGATTTCGCGTTCTTTTCGTCATCATTATTCTGCTTGGCACAATAGACGCGGCATATATCATTTACGACCATAATACCACAAGTAAGGTTTGGATTAGGAACTGGTCCGGTTCAGACCTTCGATTTGAAGAGGTAACCATCGACGATAAGCCTATATGGAATAAACCTGATGTTGTCATCAAGACAATAAAGAATTTTCAAGAGCCACTGCTTGATACGCGCGGAGACAAAATTGCGCTTGGCTTTCGTGCCCCCAAGAAAGAAGTCGAACTGAAATTGGTTACACTTAATGAGATGCAGGAAAAAGAAACGGTGGTTTGCAGAATAGATAATCGTCTACGGCCGTGTTTTTTCCAGGCATACTATTACAAGGGGAGATTGGTCTGCCACCAAATTGAATACCAAGATTGAATGCCGAAGCCTTGCTCCGACGGGAAGGTAACTTTCCGCTCAAACCGGCCTCCCAATTCAGCGGATCGCTCGTACTGAATCGAGGTAGTACCGCCGGTAACCCGACGGCCCAACCTTGATTGACGCCCCGCATATTGGGGCTGGGTGATGTCTCGGCACGCGTATCCACAATACCCATCCACCGGCCATATCCAGGGCCTTGGGTCGTCCGAAGTGAAGGAAATTCACGACCCGTCGCGGCGCGCAACCCACCTGTTGGAGCGCTCAGTGGTGCAATACTGGTGCCCATTCAAAGAGGCAAGATTGGGGAATTCTTCTTTGTGAGAGAGGTACCTCCCCGATTCTTCCCTCTTTGAAAGAGAAGCGGTATCAGTATCGGCACCTTGGCTGTTGTGTGCCGGTCTTGGTGAGCACGAACTGCCACAGTTGAATGTCGCGCGCGCGAAAAGCTCCCGCGCATGAAAGAAGGTAGTATTCCCACATACGCTTGAATCGCTCGTCATATTTGTTTCGTAGATTCGGCCATGCATTTTGGAATCGGCCGTGCCATGCCATCAAGGTTCGTTCATAATGTGGCCCAAGGTTGTGAAGGTCTTCTACCACAAAGAGCCCTTCCACTGCCTTTGTGATCTGTGCGATGCTGGGCAGCTCGCCATTAGGGAAAATGTATCTGGCGATCCAGGGATCGGAGGTACGCTGAGATTTGTTGTTGCCTATTGTATGCAACAGAAAAATACCGTCGTCTTTGAGAGCCCGATGCGCCACTTCCATAAACGTACGGTAATTCTTGCGCCCCACGTGTTCAAACATTCCAACCGATACAATTTTGTCAAATGTTCCTTTCACGTCGCGGTAATCCGCCTGGATTATCTCGACTGGGAATCCTTTACAGAAGTCCTGAGCGAACCGGATTTGCTCTTCTGAAATGTTTACTCCTGAAACTTGACACTGGCATTGTTCGGCCATGTACCGGCCCAGTCCTCCCCAGCCAAAGCCGATGTCCAACACACGATCGGAAGGCTTGAGATCCAGTTTGCGACAAATCAGCGCCATTTTGTTGACTTGGGCCTGGTTAAGGTCCTCAGTTCCATTGAAGTATGCACAACTATATTGGTTGTATGGGTCGAGAAAAGAGAGGAAGAGGTCGTTTCCAAGATCGTAGTGACGTTCGGCAACTTCTTTCGATCGGGATCGAGATTGGCGATTGAACGCGAGTGACAAGGCAATAGGTACAAAATGCTTCCAGCTCGCCATCACCTTGCGATCGAGCTGCGCGCGCAGAATCCTGCATATGAACTCGTCTATGCGCGCGCAACTCCACCACCCGTCCATGTACGATTCGCCGAGCCCAAGACTCTGCTCACGGAGCACACGGGCAAAGACCCGTTCGTCTTTAACCTGTATGTCCCAGGGATTGCCACCGTTGATGCTCACTCCACATAGAGAGAGCAGCTCTTCAACAATCTGCTTAGGCTTGCCCATGAACCACCTGCTCGAATCCCCCCTGCCCTCGCAATCGATTATGGCTGAATCGTTGTCACATACACGAACTTGCCGTTCTCCACCTTGTCGATCACCATAGCCTTAATGGGGTCTCCGTCGGGTTTCATGCTGATCTTGCCGGTTACTCCCTCAAAATCCTTGGTAGCCAGCACTGCGGCTCTGATTTTCTCAGGATCCGTGGAGCCTGCCCTCTCGATCGCGTCAAGAAGGAGCAAATAAGCATCCGTGGCCATGGCTGTGAATGCGTCGGGCTCCTTCTTCCCAGTATCTTGTTCAAAGATCTGGAGGAACTTTTTACCACGTTCGCTGGTGATCATATCTTTGTGAAAGTGTGTGGTGAAGTAGATATTTTCCACCGCAGCCCCGCCCAGCTCCAGGAGTTCGGGCGCTTGTACCCCGTCGCCGGCAAGAATAGGAATGTTCAGGCCCATAGCCTTGGCCTGTTTTGCCAGCAGAGCAGCCTCAGTGTAATAGATCGGCGCACAAATGAATTCGGCCCCTGATGCTTTGATCGAGCTCAGCTGAGGATTGAAGTCCCTGTCTCCGGTCTTAAACTTGGTATCGGAGACTATCGTGCCCCCACCCTTGAGGAATTCCCGCTTGAAGAATGCCGCCAGACCTACTGAATAATCCTGCGACACATCGTAGATGAGCGCAGCCTTTTTTGCCTTGAGCTGATCCAGCGCGAGCTTTGCTATTACTCGTCCCTGGTCGGTATCAATGAAGCATACTCGGGAGATCCATTTCTTTTCTTGGGTAACAATCGGATTGGTTGCAGTCGGAGAAATCATGGGGATGCCGCTCTTCTCCGCAACTGCTCCTCCCGCGATGGTGTTGCCTGAGATCATCTCACCGATGATCGCGACCGCCTTGTCTTTCTCTATGAGCCGTGAAACAGCGTTCGCGGATTCAATCTTGTCCGATTTGGTGTCGGCCAGTTTCACGTCAACGGGCCGGCCCATGACTTCGGATCGCATTTTCTTCCCGATTGAGATGCCGCTCCAAGCCATCTGCCCGTATGCTGCCACATTTCCGGTCATAGAGAGATACGCTCCGATAACGACCGGCTCCGCGGCTGTCGCACCGGGCGCAAGAACCGTTATGCACAAGAAAGCCGCCAAGAGCACTTTCCACATCCGCCTCTCCTCCTCTGTTACTGATAGTGAATGCGTTTCGACGTAATGAGCCTCATTGACATTCGCGTACGACGATCTGAGCTGCGTCCGTCGCCATCGGTGAGGCCGAAGTGCCTCGATTAGAGCATCGGCGCCAAAATTGGCGGTGGAGCAAGCTTGACCGTGGCGTTCCACAGGACCCGGTCACCATATGGGAGCTTCAAGCGGCAGTCAACCAAAAGAGTCTGTCGTGCATTCCGTGATCTCTCGTCTCCTCGGATTCAGAGGAAAGCAGCAACCGCCGCCAATTTCCAGCGCGCGCTCGTATCTGGCGGGATCGTGCTGGTATAACGAGCAGAGGTGTCGAGTTCCATCCCATTTCAGGGCAGGACATGGGTTTGTGTAGTGCCCGTACATCATTGCGCCGATCCGACAGATGACCTCTGTGCAGCAGAACCCACATCCGACACATGATGAGGAACCAGTCAGTCTTGCTTCTCCCGAGTCAACTCATG
>JBMOME010000135.1:0-12605 GCA_049323095.1 Thermodesulfobacteriota bacterium | reverse complement strand
CTCTTGTTTATCTGGGCTACGACGCAAGACCGGACGCCCTGCGCCTTATGCTCTAGTTATTCGTCCTTTGCCCCGGGGTGGCACTTCCCGCAGGCTGTGGGACCGGTTTTCTTCTTCTCTTTTTTCAGTTTCTTGTGGCAGTCCTGGCATTGCTTGTGAAATGCCTTTTCCAGCTTGAGCTGCTTGCCCTGGTCTTCCATCTTATGGCACGCACCGCACTTCTGGACCTCGTCACCCTCTTTGAAGACGTTCTTACCGTCTTTGTACACGTGGTGACATACGTCGCACTTCACTTCTTTGTGCTTCGCGTGGTCGAAAGTGACCGGGGCTTTCTTCCTTTCCTTGAATACGTCCTTTGATTCAATCGTAATGGGCTTGTCCGGCATCTTCGAAGCCGCGTAGGCCAGAGTGAAGGCAGCCGCGACAACTATCACGAGGACGGATGCAAGAACTATCCTGCCTCTCTTCATATTAGCCTCCTGATTCAATCGAAACGGTTGGAGATGGTGAGAAACTGAGAAGGTTCTCCCCCAGCAATAGAAACCAAATTTACCACACACCCCCGGCCGGGTTCAAATCTTTTTTTCGGGAGAAATACCAAGTACTTTGAGCTCTTCCAGCACGCGCGCGATGATGTCATCCACCTTACCGGCAAGCGTGGAGGTAAGTTCGATACCCATTGTCCTGATGTCCTCAGGCTCCACACCAATCACCACCACGGACTTCGGGCCCATATCGAGGAGTTGACAGAGGTTCAGAGCCTCAACCAGATCGCTGTCGTGAGCGGACTGCTTTGCTCTGATCCCTTTGGGAAGATCTTCTCGTTCCAGCCGATAGAGGGTCCCGGGCTCTCCGCGATTGAGCACCGCGTCAACCACAATAAGGTGGTCTGATTCGTGAATGGTGGACATGAGCCACAGACCCTGCGTACCGCCATCGATCAGTTGCACGTTCTCGGGAAATGCGTATCGGCGGCCAAGCTCCTCAACCACCCGCACCCCTATCCCTTCGTCGGTCAGCAGGATGTTACCCACTCCCAGGACGATTATCTTCTCGTCTCGTGCGCCCAAGCTCTACTTACCTCCTGCGGAGGCAAGGCTCCCTCGCGCCACCTGAGCCGCGTCGCTCGGGCTCGACACTTCAACGGATGCGGCCACCCTGCGCCGCACGAGCTCTCGCAAGGGAAACATGTTTTCGCCGTTTGCGCAGCTTTCCAAATATTTGACCAGGCGACTGGGATTTGCTCGGTACATCCCCAACAACTGCCTCCAGAAGAGGAGCCGGTAGGCGGGCTTGACCCCTTGCCACCAGGCGAGCCTCAAGAATGAGATCACATCCCTGAGTCGTTCTCGGAGCGGTACCCTCGCTTTTACCGGCTCAGGGGGCGGCGCTGTGCCGTTCCTGAGCGCCAGGGCCCGACGGGTCGGCCTCATTGCCTGAAAATATCGGTACGCTCGGGCCAGATAACGGGAAGGCTCGTAAAGGTACTCCCAGCAACGGAGATACTCTTTCATGATTTCGGATTCGGGCCGAGTGGGGACATAGTTGAGCCTACTGCCGATGACCTCGCCGCTCGTCCAGCTTTCGCAGAGGCGACCCTCTTTCTTGAGTCTGTCCCAAAGCCTGGTATTGGGGAGGACTTGCAGGCTGTTGAGCATCACAAACGGAATGTCGCTCTGTTCCACGAACGCGGCAATACGCTCGCCCGCACCCCTTAGTTCGCCGTCAAAACCGATCACAAAGCTCGCCACCACTCCCAGACCGTTCTTCTTGATATTGTTCAGAGATTCGATCAGTGGGTTGCGTATATTCTGGTACTTGGCATTAAGTTCCAGCACTTCCTCGTCAGGCGACTCTACCCCTACGAAGACCGTAGCAAAGTTTGCCTCGGTCATCAGGTCTATTGTTGCCAAGTCATTGCCGAGGTTCACCGAGGCCTGGCACCAGAACGCGAAGGGCTCTCCCCTCTGTTTCATCCACGGAATGAGCCTCTCCAGGGTTTGCCGGGCATAAACCTTGTTTCCGATGAAATTATCGTCAGTCAGGAAGATCTCACGCCGCCACCCCAGCCGGTAAAGGGTTTCCAACTCTTTCATGACCTGATCCGGGGTCTTGTACCGAGGCTTCCTCCCATACAGATTCACGATATCGCAGAATTCGCAATCAAACGGACACCCGCGCGAAGTCTGGACCGCCATTGTGGTGTAGTAAGGAAGATGGAGCAGATCGAAACGTGGCGTCGGCGATTCCGTCATGTCCGGCTTTTCGGGCGAGGAGAAAACTCCCCCGGGCTTTCCATTAGCCAGCGCCTCAATAAGGAGAGGCACAGTGTTCTCGCCTTCACCACGGACCAGGAAATCCGGCTTCTCGGCCAGCACTTCCTCCGGACATGAGGTGGGATAGGGGCCGCCAACCACCACGGTCTTTCCGCGGCTCCTGGCCTCCCTGATGAGCTGCAACATGCCGTCGCGCTGCACGATCATGCCCGAGATCATCACCAAATCGGCCCAGTCCCAATCGTCACCCGTCGGCGAAGAGCAGTTCAGATCTACCAGGCGCAGGTTCCAGCTTTCGGGAAGGAGTGCGGCTACGGTGATCAATCCCAGCGGCGGAATCAGTGACTTATGGCCCAACAGTTTGCAGGATCTCTCAAAGCTCCAGAACGAAGGCGGGCTGCTGGGGTTCATCAATAGGACGTTCATGAAGCTCCTTCCCTCGGCGGCGATGACCGAACCCAAAGTCTTAACAATACCTCCCTTTGCGGCCAACGGTCAAATGTATTTGTGTCTGCGCGGGCCTACTGGTCATGAAATCCCATTCCGAGGGCATGAGGATTATATTTGGTTCAGGAATATGAGCGGACAGGGAGATCAGCATGGATAAACCGCCCATGCAGAAACTGGAGCCTGAAAGCAGAGTAGGACTGGTGGTGGTCATAACCGGCTACGGCAAAGGCAAGACGACGTCTGCGCTGGGGATGATCGTGAGAGCTGCAGGACACAGCATGAAGATATGCCTCATCCAGTTCATGAAAGGCGATCTGCACGCAGGTGAGTACGACGGCTTGAAACTCCTGGCGCCGCACGTGGAACACCACCTGACGGGGAAAGGTTTTTGCGGCATCCAAGGGAACCCGTACCCGTACCAAGAGCATAGGGCCAATGCCCAGGAAGCTATCCAACTTGCCAAAGAAAAGATGCTTTCAGGACAATTCGATATACTTATCTGCGACGAAATCAATAATGCGCTGCACCTGAAGCTTGTGGACCTTCCTCAAGTGCTTGACCTGATTGAGAGCAAACCTTCGAACATGCACCTGGTCCTCACAGGCCGAGATGCGCATCCGGAAGTAATCGAACGAGCTCACACCGTATCGGAAGTGAGCGAGATCAAACACGCTTACCGGCAAAACATAGAACCCCAACCCGGCATTGACTACTAAAAGAAGACTCGCATTGGCCTCTATTCGATGAACGCATTGCCAGGAGGGGCGCACCCGCGTGTGCGCCCAACGGCGGCCTGGGCAGACGCGCTGGTCTGCCCCTACCCGCGCTTGGCTCATTTCTCATGCACGGCTGTATGGAAGGACTTGGAGTGGGCCGTAAGGGGCTCAGAGCTGAATTCGCCGCTTATTATCGTTAGGGTAGGGGTATTCCATATTCCTGGCAGCCGCGCGAGCGATGTCCTCGCCGAAATAACGAGCCACCACGGTGAGCGCCATGTCGATCCCCGCAGAAATACCTGCGGAAGTGACGACACGTCCGTCCTCCACCACATGCAGATCGTACTCAACAGTGACCGAGGGAAAAGAATCTCGCATCCAGTCCAGGGACCGCCAGTGCGTTGTTGCATGAAGCCCGTCCAGCAGGCCTGCAGAGCCAAGCAGCATCGACCCGGTGCAGACTGAAGTCAGTGTTTCAACTTCAGACGCGCGAACACGGAGCCAGTGCAGCATCACAGGGTTATTCATTTCCTTCCGGGTGCCCCAACCTCCCGGAACCACAAGAACGTCAAGCTTGGGACAACTCTCGAAAGTCTCATCAGGAATGACTTTCATTCCACCGGCAGTGATGACCGGCTCGGCATTCTCCGCGACCAGCACAACCTGAAATGGGGAAGGCTGTTCGCGACGCTTCTCTTCGTCGAGCCTTGCCACCGAGAAGACCTCGAATGGACCACAGAAGTCGAGGACTTCAACCTCGTCGAATATGACAATGCCGACCTGCTTTCTCTGCATAATGTCACCCGTATTGGATTTCCTGGCTTGGCGGCCGATCACTGCGGCCACTTCTTCAATAGCTCATAAGTCTGGCAGGTGCATCTAATGCAGCCGAGATTCGCCGCGTTTCATTCTCACGCGGTAGATTCGCTTCGAGAGCCAACCAACCCCTATCAGGAAAACAATAATGCCTGCAAGCACGGACATATTGCTGACGGTCTTAGGAACAAGGTCCAAGAGCAGTTCCTGTGTCCAGGAAATCAAGTAACACGCGGGTCCCACAAGAACCACGAAAGCGAGCGTCCGGTCCAGGAACGTGGCTTCAATAGGGTCGTCCTCGAGAGTCCGGATCTGATCCAAGGTCGGTGGCAACCCTTGTTCGGGTGACTGATGATCATCCTGCCGAGCAGGCATGTTTGGTCTCTCCTTGTTTCATTACTGCAAAAAAACACCGGCACGAGAGCGAGGGAGGGCAAACAGCCACGCGGTTTCACTCACTCTTCACCGCGGTCTCAATCTTGATCCCGTATTTGTCGATTTTTGCCAGCAGGGTCGGTCTTGAAAGGCCCAGCAGCCTAGCTGCCTGAGACCGATTGCCGCCGGTTATGTTTAGGGCCTCGGATATAAGATGCTTGGCGAATCGATCGGCCATATCGTTAAACACATTGTCTCCCACACTGGCTTGCAGTACGCCGCGAATCCACTGACGCACCTGCTCGTCGTCAAGCTCCGTTGCGGGCGCATTGGCAGTAGCGGCGCCTCGAACGACCTGCATAATCTCATCAGCTCCAATGGGTGCGCCTCGGCTGAAGATGAGCGCCTTCTGAATCGTGTTGGCCAATTCGCGGACGTTTCCCGGCCAGGAATACTTCTCCAACGCTGCCATAGCTGCATCGGAGATTCCGGGACAATTCAGGTTCATTTCCTTCATGAAGCGTTTGAGAAAATGATCGGCGAGGATGGGTATGTCTCCGCCGCGTTCACGCACTGGCGGCAGCGCAAGCGTCACAACTTTAAGCCGGTAATAAAGGTCTTCTCGGAACCGGCCGTCCGCGAGGGCTGCTTCCAGATCCCGATTGGTCGCGGCGATGACGCGCACGTCCACCGGGATAGGCGAACGACCACCAAGCCGTTCGATGCTCTTTTCCTGGAGTAGCCGAAGGATTTTCGATTGGATGCTGAAAGGCATATCTCCAATCTCGTCCAGAAATATGGTTCCACCATTAGCTTGTTCGATCTTGCCGACCCTACGATTGACTGCGCCGGTAAACGCGCCCTTCTCGTACCCGAACAGCTCGCTCTCAAGCAGAGTCTCAGGGATCGCGACGCAATTGATGACCAGAAACGGCCGATTGCGCCTGGCGCTGTGCTGATAGATTGCCCGTGCGACAAGCTCTTTGCCTGTGCCGGATTCTCCTCGAATGAGCACAGTGGCATCAGTGGGTGCTACTCGGCCGATGGCCTTGTAAACTTCCTGCATGGCCTTGCTGCGGCCGCAGATCACGTCGGCTCCGGGTTCTTTGCCCAGCTCGTCCATATGCACGGGCGAGCGCATGAGCCGCCCCGCTGCCAGCGCCTTTTGGATCATGGCGAGCATGTCCGGGATATCAAAGGGTTTAAGGACATAGTCGAAGGCCCCCAGCTTGGTGGCTTCGATCGCTGTTTCGGTGGTTCCGTACGCGGTCATGATGATGACCGGGAGTTTGGGTTCCATCTCCTGTATCTTCTGGAACGTCTTCAAGCCGTCCATTCCGGGCAATCGGAGGTCCACGATCACCAGATCCGGCGCTTCCCTGCTTACCGATTCCACGCCTGCTTCTCCGGTAGCTGCGGACCGCACCGTATGATTTTCCATGGAAAGGACTTTTTCGAAGCTATTCCGCAACTGAGCGTCGTCGTCAATTATGAGGATAGTTCCCACCTGGCACCCTCCCGCAGCGGAATAGTGATGATGAAAGTAGCCCCTTGTCCTTCTCTGGATTTCAGGTCGATCCAGCCGCCGTGTTCTTCCACGACGCGTGAGGCAATACTCAACCCCAGGCCCGTACCTTCTTCCTTAGTACTGTAGAACGGCTGAAAGAGCTTTGACTGCATGGCTTGCGGCACCCCGGGACCGTTATCCTTGATTGCGATGACCACGGTGGGCCCCAGGTCTTCCGCGTATCCAGTCCGTTCCAGGATAGTGATCTTCCCTCCATTTACCATGGCTTCACACGCATTCACCATGAGATTGACCAGTACCTCTTTCAACTGGTCCGGATCCGCCATGATTTCCGGGAGGCGTCCGTCGCGTTGAACGTCCACAGCTACCTGGTACGACTCCAGACGATGACGCAGCAGTTGAAGCGCCATGTCAACCGTGTCGGACGGGCTGACCTTCTGCACCTTGAGCTTGGGGGGTCGCGCGAATTCCAAGAAGTTGTTCGCAATGGTGTCGATGTGCCGTATCTCTTCGGAGATTACTTCGAAGTCATCTTTTTGATCCGACGTGAGCTGGAGAGTGCGCTCCAGTGAGAACAGCCTCATCTTCACCGATGTGAGGGGATTTCGGACGCTGTGGGCAACCCCGGCAGCGAGCTTACCTACGAGAGCCCACTTCCCTGCCTGCTCAAGGTGGGCACGGCTCCACTGGAGTTTGCTCCTGGTCTGATCCACATCCTTCTGGAGTGTTTCGAATCGTTGGCTGAGGGCTGCCATCTCGTTGCCGGCCTCTCCCGGAGCTTCCGAGGGTTCAGGCCCGCGCAGCAGCCTATGGATGGGAGCAAGCACCTGATTGATGAGTATGAGGGCAAGAATAATGCCCAGCACCAGCGACGTGAGGACGCCTGTCGTTGACAACACGTTGAAGAGTTGCGCGCGTTCCCTGTTCGTCTGGCGAATCTGTGTTATTCGGGCCTCTAGGGCGTCTTTGAACCGATGAGTGAGCTCGATGATGTGAAAGAACTTCGGACGTATCTTCTTTTGCAGGGCGAAGCCTTCGTCCTTCTTGCCGGCCTTGTAAAGATCTATTACTTCATTCCGTTCGTGTACGTACCGGATGTATTCCGATTCCACCTGATTGAGTATGTCGCGTTCCTCTTGAGTTTCCGCACCGCGGCGGCATCGAGATATCCACATCTGGAAATCGCCATGATGTTTTTCTAGTCGGCCAAGCCACTGGGGATCACCATCCTGGAAATAGTACGTCACATATCCTTTTTGCAAGACCAGAGCGCTTTCCGCTTCACTTGCGGCTTCCATGGCCTGAATGTTGGATTCGGTTACCGTACTGAAGAGCTTTTCAGTCATATAGCTATGCCAAATAGAGATCAAACCGCCGGCAACAGTGACGGACAGGAGAGCTGCCAACAAGATCATGATTCGAATACGAAGACTGAAACGCCCAAACATGCCACAAAGGCCTCATGGGAATGATGCGGGCACGTTCACGAAGTGGAGCCCCGAAGCGCCCAAACATCCACGCACGCGCATTTGCCGATCAGGTCTGATCATCGCCGTCTATTTTGTTTTCCACTCTGTCCCACGTGCTGGGGCTTCCACCCATCCTGGAGAGGCGGTGGTACTGCCACGCGAGGTGGCAGTGAAGTATCACCTCTTCGACCCAGTCGCGCAGGTCGTTCATCACCCCTATTTTCCCTTCAGCCTCTTCCTTATCCGCGCCTTCCCGGATCACTGAATCCATCTGGGTGAGCAGTTCAAAGATCCGGCCGAAACATTTATGGACGTGGAGTTCAAATTCTTCGCGCGTTGAGTATTTCATATTGGCTGCCACTGGTCCCCATACGTAGATCCGGCCGGGGGTATCTTATGCCGACCACTTCCATAGCATGTTGCCGTCTGGGCCGAGCCGGCTCTTACTGGACAAGAGGCTTCCACTTGCCGTCCGGTATGAGCAGGTCGCCCAGCCTCTCTCTTGCCGCGCTGTTGAGATAGAACGAATCAGGGGCATCAGGTCCGATGAGCACCACCGGTCCCTTAAACTTGGAGGCAAAGGCTTCGATCGTGGTGGTACCGCCAAAGGCCGCTCCTTTGTCCTTGTACCCGATAACGAGCACCTCATAATCGCCCTTTCTAAAACACTTTCTCAGTTCCCATTCATCGTTGCCTTCGCAGAGCCGGAATCCCACGTCCACATAATCCCCGAGCCGTTCGTCGTACAGCTCGCGCATCTCCTTGTCCTTTTTGGCGATCAGTGCGGGACTGACCGGCGCGGTCTCTTGCTTGTCTGCATCCACAAAGACCACGTCCCTGCGGAGAGCATAAGGTGACTCCAAGAAATGAAAAACGTTGAGCTTGGTTTTATGATGCCTGGCGAGGGACAGGGCATAGTCAAATGCCCAGTCACCTTGTCGTGAGAATATTGCACAGAGTCCTATTCCTTTCATGATGGTCGCTGCCTTTCTCCTTTTCAGTTCGTTTCGGATTACGATCCTATATGCCTTTGCGCAATCCCATGCGTTCTTATGCTGTCTTCTTTTCCGGACGCATCAGGGGAATTTCAATGATGAACGTGGTGCCTTCTCCTTCGGCGGATTCCACCGCGATAGTCCCCTTGTGCTCCTCCACAATCTTCTGGGTGACCACGAGTCCGAGACCGGTGCCTTTGGCGCCCTTGGTGGAATAAAACTTGCGGAAGAGATTCTCGCGGACCTCTTGGGACATCCCCGCGCCGTCATCGATCACTTTAATGACAAGCCTTGTGTCGATCCGGCCGGCATGGAGGATGATGTGACGCGGACTTGGTTTGCCGGATGATCTGCACGCAGCGATAGCATTAGCGATCAGATTGGAGACCGCGCTATGAATCCCCTTGGGATCCAACAACCCATTACCCATGTGCTGTTCAAAGTCTTTCACGAGTTCGATGCCGTAGTCGCGGGCCTTGCTCTGATAGAGATCGTGGACCTCAGTAAGGATCTCTCCCGGATTGCACTCCCGGTATTCGGGTTCTCTTTCTTTCGACGCATACAGAATATCTTTGACCAGGTCTGACACCTTTTCCACGTTGCGTTTCACCATCTCCCAGCCTTGGCGGACCCTTTCCTCTCTACCTTGCCGAAGGCCGGAATCGACCACGTAGACACCGCCCTCCAGGCCGGAGAGGATATTCTTAACATCATGGGACATCCCCGCGATGGTCTCTCCCAGTGTCGATAATTCATTTTGGAGGAGTCTCAGTTCCGTGATGTCGTTGAACATCTCCATAACCGCGACCACCTCTCCTCGTTCGTCCAGGATGGGAGCAGTCTGAAGAATGATGTGCCTGTCCCTTCCGTTAAGATGCCACAACTCTTCCGAAGAGTGGGTGGATCCGTCGGCAAAGGTGGCTTCCACAGTGCAGTTGCTGCATTTGGTTTCACGGCCCTTATAGGCCGTGTAACAATGCCGGCCCCAGCAGTCCCCGAAATCCTGCACAAACCGCTTGTTGAAAAACGCAATCCGGTATGATTTGTCCACCACGCTCAGATAGCAGGGAACGTTCTCGAAGAGCGTCTTGAATTCTTGTTCTTTCTTCTCCAATTGAGCCTGGAGGTTCTTCAATCGAGTGATGTCCACGGACATCTCGAGCACCTGGGAGACCTTGCCCTCCTCGTCAAGGATGGGAGAGGTGTGCACGACCACATGGACCTTGCGAGTCCCTCCTTCGGTCGTCCAGATCTGCTCGCCCCTGTGGGAGAGACCGTCGGCAAAGGTCTTCTGCACCTGGCAGTTCCGGCACGGTGTAACTTGTCCTTTAAAGACCTGGTAGCAGAAGCTTCCCGTGTGATCTCCGAATTCATCGGTGAACGCCCGGTTGGCTCGAACGATTCGATAGTCGGGATCCACAATGTTCAAGTAACAAGGGACGGCATGAAAGAGGTCTTTATAGAAGCGGCGGCTTTCATCCAGCTTGGCTGTGCGTAAATTTATCTCCCGACTCATATCGTCAAACGTGCGGGCCAAGTCCGCGATTTCATCAGAGCCATAATTCGCGATCGTCGGCGCGTAATGACCCTTAGCCATATTGCGGGCATTGCGCTGAAGACGCTTTATTGGAGGCAAGACTCCGAAGATGACGACCAAACCGAGTATGCTCGAGACCACCAGGAATAGGGCCACGGCAAATACAAGGGTCTTTCTTCGGTGGTCGTTGATCTTCATCCTGAGATCATGGATGGGCAGATTTACTTCGAGCGCTCCGAGCACCGGTTCAAGTGACGGATCGGCGTGACACCCCGCGGTTGCGCAACTCGCGTTGTTGTTCAGAGGATTGACAATATTGAGGACATTGCCCCGATCAATGAACCGATACCTCAACGAAGTATTGGTATCAAGGTTGACCAGGAGCGGATTTGCCGAGCCTGTTCTCATTGAAGCAGCTTCCGCAGTCTGCCCTGCGCGGCTTGTATAATGAAGAACCCCCCGGTGATCGTAGATGTTGATATCTCTGAAACCTTCCTCTTTCCCCACCGCGGCCACGATCTCTCGAATAACTTGTCTGTCCTTTGTCATCATGCCGTTCCAGATGGCAGCCTTAATGATTTCAGTGTCCTTGATAGCGGCTCGGGTTTTCTCGTCCAAGAGACTATCTTCCTGCGTGAAGATGGTGTGGTACGCAAAGGCCACCACCGCGAGGAACATGATGAATCCTGCGTAGAAGCTGAGCTTAAAACTCAAACTGCTGGTGAACTTCTTTATGGGATTGGAGAGAATCGTCCACATGGGCAGAATCGGCGCGGGGAGAGACCCCGTGGGGCTCGGGTCCTCCCCGCTTTGCCTGTGGAGACCGTTCACGTCAAGGCTTGTTTGATGGATTCCAGATACACTTCCTTGTTCACGGGCTTCTCGATATAAGCTTCCGGCGGTTTGATAGCTCGTTCGTGTATCCATTTCTTGAAATCCATCTGTGGCACGTCGTCCTTGGCGAATCCCGTCACCATGATGACCGGGATGTCCTTGGTCTCCGGGTCTTTTCTCAGCTCCCGGTACATCTTGATCCCGGTCTTATTGGGCATGAGGAGGTCCAGGGAGATAAGGTCCGGTTTTTCATTCTTTGTTTTCTCCATGCCCTCCTCGCCGTCCACGGCTGTGCACGTTGCGTACCCGTTATCCTCAAGCAAAGTGCAAAGAAAGGTCACCATGTCCGGCTCGTCGTCAACGACCAGAATCTTCTTGGGCATACTCCATCTCCTTCCGTGGTGTAGTGGTGTGGATCGCGCGTTGACCGACCCACCAAAGTGTTTCCCAAGCGGTGCTAAACAATCAGGGCCTCAGCGACCAGCTCAGCGAGGTTCATTACTTTCGCATCGATCCCGTAATGCTCGATGATTTCTTTAAGCTGGTCGGTGCAGTTATGGCATGATTGTAACACAATGTTCGCCCCGGTCGCTCTAATTTCTTCCGCCTTGATTCGTCCCGCGGCAATGCGTCGCTTGGAGAACTCGGACATGGCGAGCGCGCCCCCACCACCGCCACAGCAGTAGCTCTTCTCTCGGTTGTGTTCCATTTCCACGAAATCATCTGCGGCCGCGCGGATAACAATCCTGGGTTCCTCCAGGATGCCTCCGGATCGAGCGATATTGCACGAATCGTGATACGTTACCCGTTTATCCGCGTGCACAGACTTGTCTATATTGAGCTTCCCGTCCTGGATTAGCTTGGCCATCAGTTCCATGACGCTGGTGATCTTGAAGGGCACTCCTCCAACCCAGTTCGGGAGTTCCCATCTGAGCGCTCGGTAGCCGTGGCCGCATTCTCCTGACAGGAGATATTCACATTTGAGCCGTTTGACGTCTTCCACTTGCCACAGGGAGAACAGCTTCGCGTCCTCGTCGTTCCCGTTGAACAGCGCATAGTTGGTCAGGTCCCAGTACCGTGACGAGATGGTGAAGTCGACTCCGGCAGCGTTTAGTATCTTGGCCGTGGCCTGTATGGTGAGGGGATAGTACTTCGGCTCCCGCGGGTTGAGGGTTAGGAAATACGTGGCGCCTTCCTTGTCAATGGGGATGGTGAAATCTTCACAGCCTTCTTCATCCTGGAGCTCTTCTTGGATCCATTCGATGGTTTCGATGAACTCGTCCTGCGGGACTGCCATATTGTTGCCGTGGTTGTAATGGGTGTCCACGGTATCTTGTAGATTCTGCGGGCAGCGGCCGACCTTTTGCATCATGGAGCGCGCTGTGCGCACCATCATTCCATAATCCACGCCCATCGGGCAATTGTATGTGCAGCGGCGACACATGGTGCAGCCACCAAAGAGTTTGTCGAACATCTCTTCCGCGAGCTCTTTGGTGAGCGGCTTTGCCCCCACGAAGGAAGGGAAAATGCGTCCCATCCAATCGAAGCGGCTTTTGTACCATTTCCGGAACCGGTCCGCCTTGTAAGCCGGCACCAGGGTCTTATCCTC
>JBMOME010000134.1:0-12665 GCA_049323095.1 Thermodesulfobacteriota bacterium | reverse complement strand
ATTTCGCCTTCCTGTCCAGGAAGACGAAATGCCAGAGGAATATAGAGTTTCTTGAAGGGGGCTTTGGGGGAAGCTTCTTTACACAAAGAAGTTTCCCCCATGCTTTACTTCTTTGAAAGCGCACTGGTATCACGCTGTAAACCGGGAGCAGAACCAAAGGACTAATCCCAAGGCTGCTGCGGCAATTTGCAGGGGTAGCGCGACCCGCATCTCCTTTTTTACTCCGGAGAGCGAAGTATACGAAGACGCGCCGGTAAAATTCATGCCGAGGTACGCGCTCAGCGCCGGAATCAAAAGGAGCCATGCGATCATCTCCAGACGACCCGGCCAAGAAGCCCACGGATCCGGTCTGGAAGCCACCAAGACAGCCGCGACCACCAACCCGGCAATGAAGCCCTTGAAGGCAAACGCTCGTCCAGGCAACCAGGGCAACAGAGTCGGCGTCACGATTGCGCCCGCGGCAATGGCCAAAGCCACCGCAATCACCGCGAAGAGCCCGTGATTCAAAGCATTCGTCCAGAAGTCTGCCGGACCGCCCAAGCCTCCCAAAAGGAAAAATGCGGGAAGAAGAATCGCAGCCCCTTTGAGCGCCTCCACCAATTCCACCGGGATGAGGATGATTCGCTCGCGGATCGGAAAGGTCTTCAAACGCATCTCGGGGGTGGCCTGATTTCCCGCGGCCAGGAAGGCACGGATATCGCGAGCTTGAATGGGGCCGTATATGACTTTGAAGCCGGATCGCTTCTTAACTTCGTGGGCTGCAACTCCAGGACCGGCCAACTGGGGCAGAATGACTTGCCGGTGGCTCACCAGCTCTGACAGCCGAGTGAGCTCGATGCGGCTCACCAGCTCATCCGTGGAGAACGTGCCTTTGCCGGCTGCGCACCAGACGTTGATTCCGTCCGTGTCCAGCACCAGGATCCACGCGGAAATGCCTGCAAGCTCGACCCGCAGCGTATCAAAGCTCAATTTGTAATTCGCGGACACGAGAACAGGAGACCCCGCATTCGGCGCGCCCACCGCGTACAGACCGGGTTCGACCGTATATCTCATTCGAGCGATCCCCCACCGCACCTTGAGAGCGCCGGAACGATCGGCCCACGTAAGTTCTGTAGGAACACGAGGGATTTTTCCCACAGGCGTTTCGAGGTAGCCGGTGATAAAGGGCCGCTGCGGATCGGGCACGCTCGAAGCATCAGTTGTCATTTTCGGGGAGGCGGTCTGAGCCTGTTCTTCAGGACGCGCGCAGCACGAAACCTGGCAGCATGACTGCGACTGGGGTCCTGTGCTCTTCGCCGTGGTTTGGGACAATTCGGTGGTCATTGTTCGTTCCTCAATGTTTGTGATGTGTTGCCCGGGAACAACCCTGCCGTCGCTCAAAAGTTCTGGCGCACATCCAGGGTCACGAAGGCTTCCGGGGTGCTATCGGAAAGCGTGCCGCTCAACCAGTCTTCAAGGATGCACAGGCCCACGTCGAGCAGCATTCTCACGCAAGGATCCACGATCCGATAGATGATGTTGTTGCCGTCTCGCCGGTACGCAACAATGCGGCGGTCAACAAGTCGTTGCAGTTGATTGGACACGGCCTGGGGTTTCATGCCCACCTGCTGGGCCAGATCGCTAACGCACAGCTCCTGTGCTCGCACAATTGCATGGAGCATCCTGAGCCGTGATCTGTTGCCAAGTATCTTGAAGAGCGCTTCCAGATCCCCCGCTGTTTGCTCGGAAAGGAGCGGGCGATCCTCGAACCTTTGGCGGCAGCAAACCTTTTGTGAGTCTTGTGTCATAGGGGTCCCTGGTGTTTCACGATATCGCTATTACATGATATCGTGTGAGAGTGTGGTGTCAAGAAGATTTTTTGGCAATTCTGAAGATAGTGGAAATCATTGCTTGGCCTCAAAGATAGTAACCATGTAATTGCGGGGGGATAGGGTCAAAATCTAGAACAATTTCGCGACGTTGACGTAGGCGCAAAAGTGTGATAACCGGGGGGCGCAAATGGAAAGCTGGGGCAGGGAGAGATCTTGGCAGGATGAACCCCGCCCCGGCCAACTGTTGCCTAGCGGTATTTTTGTGACCGCTCGGCTACTAATCCGGTCTCCGCGCGCGTTACGCCCTTTACGGGCATTTGCGTCCAGAGACCAGAAAGGGGGTTAATTGCTGGAATATTAGGTTCTTGGTTTAACGCAGAACCAATGACGCACAACTCATTGGTTCCCACAAACTGCACCTTCTTAGAACGTGGCAGTTCTTTTGTCAAGTTCTTACAGAAGACGTGCGCGGAGGAAAAGACAATGGCTCTTTTTTTGATCAGTTATGACCTGGATTCCCCTGGCCAGAATTATGAAGCGGTCTATAGGCTATTGAGGAGTTGGGGAGCACAACGTGTGCTAGAGTCAACCTGGATGCTCAAAGCAAATAATACTTCGTGTGCAGCTATGCGGGATGCGATGATGCCGTCCAATAACGGCCCTCTTGATTCAAACGACCGCGTCGTTGTCGTCGAAGTCCACACTTGGGCCGTCTGGAGGGCAATGATAAATATCAACGACCTCTGATTTCTTCAAGTGGCGAGTCTATTGGCTCGCCACGTTTCTTCCCACCATAGGTGGGTTCATTTTCATAGTATCTCAGACGTAACCCAGCCCCAGAAACAGGGTGGAAAGTTGTCAAGGCATTCAGCGAGTAGGATGTGGTGAGTCCTACGCTATGCGTGGGACGAACCGCATCTGTCGGGGCTTTGCACGTCTCAGCCTCCCACCGAGGTGAAAAGGCAAGTCCGCGACCGATGCGGTTCCCCCGCTGGACGCGGGCTCACCGCATCCTACGGAATCTATCCCCACACCACGTAAGGAAGGGAAACCAATGCCAGGGTGAGCACGCGCAAGCTTTGGCTCAAGGCGAGCAGCTCGCTTCCAAGGCCCAGACTGAAGATCCCGGCATGAGTCGGAAGTTGGTGGCGTATTGCTCTGATCGGCGTCGAGACTATGGTCCCCACGACCAGAGCCAGACCGGCTTGCTTCACGGTGAGCGTTCCTCCATCCAGCATCGCGCCCGCGGCAGCCATGCCCGAACCGAACTCCGCCGCGAACGCGAAGATCACCAAACCGGCCGCCTCAATGGGGAACAAGCCGATCGCGAGCTTCGCGGCTAATGCGTCCCTGAGCCACGTGAACGCGCCCCAGTCGTTCAGAAGGAAGATGAGCACGTAAATGGGGATCGTGTACAGAACCAGCCGGACGAAACGGTCTGCAAACCTGCTGAGTAATGCATTCTGACGGTTTCGCACCGCGTCCTGCGGCAAAGACTCCCGGACGGAAACAGCAGGAGCGGGCGGAAGCGTGATTCGAGCGAACGCGACCGCTCCGAAGCTCCTCAGACATGCCGCGATAAACGTGATGGCCAGGTAAACAAATCCCGCGCCCCCCGCGAGTGACACCACAATGAAGAACGTGGTGGGCAAATGCACGAGAAACATGGGCAGGCCGTTATTGAGCACGTAGGTAATCTTGAGTTCCCGTCGAGTGATCTTCTCGGACAGGAGCGCATTCATCAGCATAGTGTTAGCCACGATGCCGGAAATAAAACTCGCGACGAATGCCGCTCCGCTCTCTTCCTTAAGCCTGCCCCAGCGGGTAAGCGGTCGAATCCATCGGGCAATCTTGGAGGTCCAGCCCAGACTTTCGATGAGTTGTCCCACAAAGAGGCCCGCGGCCAGATAACAGAGGAGCCGAACCAGAGGCAGCCCCAGTTTGGTATAGAGCTTTTGCGGCGTGAGTGAATATCCGCCAAGACTAAAGAGACCCGCTGCCAGCCCCGCCACGGCCAGCGATATCAGAATAGCCGGCACGGCCACGGAGCGCCTTCTTGTTCTTTGGTCCTCAGCCATCACTCCTCTGAGAGGGCAAGGTTTCGTTTATTGCGTTTGACAAAAATAAAGGCCTATTGATCATCCGTCACCCCGGCGAAAGCCGGGGTCCAGAACATATTGAAAAAACTGGATTCCGGCTTCCGCCGGAATGACGGGCATACGGTGCCACCGATCGGACAACATTTCTGGCAACGAGTATAACTGTCACTGCACCAGCGCTCGCGTTACTGCAAATCGAACGTGACGATGACTTTGGCCGTAACTCCTATTTCACCCGGGGCGATCGATTCTCCCATGATGGGGTCTTGTTCATATGCGACGCGCGCCGCCTGGGGGTACGATGGTTGAGCCTGAGGGGCAGGTCCCCACCGATCCACGAGTGCTTCCTTGATCGCCGTCGCTCGGCCGATCTTTTGGCCCACCGCTGCTGCCAATGCCTCGGCCTTTTCCTTGGCGTGTTTCATCGCCATATCTCTTGCCGTATCCCTGTGTTTTCGTAACTGGGTTGTCCTGAACTGAATCCCTTGCACATGCGTAGCTCCCGACACTATTACCCTGGAGAGAATCCCTTCGAATTTGGAGAGATCGTTCAGAGTCACCACAATGTGTTTCGACACAAGGTAACCGAGAAATGTAGCGGGCTGGGATTGGTATTCCTCGTACTGGGGAGAGCACTGCATGTGGTGAGTTTGGATTTTCTTCGCTTCCACGCCCTGGCTTGTGAGGACATCGAAAATCCGTTTCACACGCGCATTGTTCTCGTTAAGGCCCTTGCTCAATTCTAGGTCACGCGTCACAACGCTGAGGGTTAGGATCACCTCATCTGCGACCACTTTCACCTCGCCCTCGCCGGTTACCTCGATCGTGCCCGCGGCGAAGGCTTGAGAACCCATAAGCAGGCCAATTGACATGACGAACAAGAGAAGCGCCACACGGCGACGACCGACCTCGAAGATACTCATGGTGCATACCTCCTGGGAAACGTTAAAACGCAGGCAGATTATTGCGTCTGATACTTGTTCGCCTTCAAACGGTAAGGATGCCGTTGGACCAAAAACAGCACTGACCTGGGCACCAGGTCAGTGGCACCCAAGACCCAATCATTGTCGGCCTGGGGGTGCCACGGACCTGCGTTCTAGCAGGTCCGTGTCTGATTTAGACCACTATCCATTGTTTGATCGGACACGGTATGAACCGTACCATACGGTTCCAGAGGCCGGCAAGACAACAGAATTCCTACGAATCGGCACCGTGGCCTTCCAAATTGCCTTCGTGACTGTGACGAATCAGGCTAACGGTCGCGTCGAAGAATTGAGTACGGAGCATCGAGAAGAACAGGCCCGCGCCGTTACCCTCACCATGTCCTACATTTGCGGGGTAGAATCGGCGGCTACTGCATGCCGATAGGAGGACAGATGAGAGATTGGGACCCGTTCACCAAAGCCTTCTGGGGCCAGGGGCGGGAGGGGCGGTGCTTTGCGGGGCTTGAGGAGCCTTGGGCGCGCCCTTGTCCTGCAATTCCTGGATCCAGGCGGTTATGCGAGCACGCCATGCAGGGTCCTTTTCCAGGGCTAGGGCTCGTTCGAAGTGTGTCATAGCGCTCGTAGGTTTTCCCACCACCATGAATGCAAGACCGAGATTACTCAATGCATCGAGGTTCTCGGGATCCAGTTTGAGGGCCTGCTGGTAATCTTTGATGGCATCCTGATATTTGCCCAGGCCCGCGTAGGCGAGACCTCGCCCCACGTAGACTTCGGTCCGATTGGGCGCCAAGGTCGCGGCCTTACTATAGTCTTCCAGTGCGGCTTGGTGTTCCTGGAGGAGGTTGTACGTGTCCGCGCGCGAGATGTAACCGCTCGGATCCGAGGGCTGGAGTTCCACATATTGGGAATAGTCTTTTATCGCACGAAGATGGTTGCTCAACTTGCTATAGGCCTGGCCGCGGAGCAGGTAAGCTTCTGCCGTCTTGGGATCCAGCCTCAATGCTCCGGAAAAGCGTTGGATGGCCGGAGCGTACTTGTTCTTTTGGAGAAGACCCTTGCCTTCTTCCAGGTACTTAATGGCAGGCTTCTGTTCCTGTGTTGAAGCCTGCGGCCACGTTTCAGAAGGCACGATGAGCGCAGAAATTACCAGGCATGAGGCCGTGAAGACCCGGAAAGCCGCTTTCGATGAAACTTGGAATGAATGTAGCGACACTCGCATCGGCGACCGTCAATAATTCTTGAATAGAATCAATAGGTTTGTATCAGGGGTCCCTGACGTTGTCAACGGCTGACCGTGGTTCTCACCCCCTATGTCAGCCAGGAGAGTAGGTAAGACGATTAGCGCTACGCACTAGGTCTCGTATATCCCGATGACCGAAATCTTGTCTCCATGGCATCGTCCGCACGCCGTCATTCCTGCGGAAGCACATAGGCGTTAAGTTAAGCAGCCCAGTTCTTTCGTCCGTCATTCCCGCGAAAGCGGGAATCCAGTCTTTTCAATATGTTCTGGACCCCGGATCAAGTCCGGGGTGACGGGACGCATTTGAGTTAACTATTTGAAATCACATGCCGAGATCCTTTAAGTTAACGCCTCTGTGCGGAAGCAGGAATCCAGTCTTGAGGGTTTGGCACAAGGTTTTCCGCAATCCGCTAATTGAGCTTCTGGATTCCCGCGTACGCGGGAATGACGAAAAAGAGTCCAATGTCACGGTCGCACGCGATTTACTTTCCGGGGGCCAGACGTACACTACCATCGGAAATCGGCATATGCGCTTGAGCTTCTACTTGCGCACCCAATCAGGCACAGTCGCGCCGGGTATGGAATCGTCGGCGGGGATGTATGGCTTGAGGTCGATAATGGGGGTCCCGTCGAACGCGTCGATCTCGTCGATCATGATGGAACCATCCTTGATGGACTTGATCTTGGCTATGGAGTGACCGATCAGATTGGGCCGTACCGGCGACCGAGTGGCAAATACTCCGGTGAGGGGATTTCTTGCGTCACGTCTCGGATGGACCCGCAATATGCGTCTCTTTTCCGGGGTGTCGTTTCGGTCGAACCAGAAGAACACAATTACATGGGAAAACCCGTCCAGCCCGAGTAGCGCGTCGCGAAAGGGTTCATGAATCTTGAGCACCGTTGTTCCACGTTTCTTCTGCACCTCACCCACCGGATAGATACGGTATTCCGAGGACATGGCCCATATCCCTCCACACCAAAGTGCTGCCGCAGTAACCGACACAAGCACGCAAAGCATTGGATTTGACGTCATGGCTCCCAAGACCCTGTCCCTTAAGCGCGCGACTAGAGTAGGCCGACTCCAGGCACTCTCATGGACCGTGATCGGCATCCTTTTCGGCAGGGTCACGGCGATGATAGAGGGGGGCTATTCCTTCCCGCCTGCTGCCACGACCTCCTGAGCCCAGCCAAACGCCGCGATCATGGCCGGAAAGCCTACGATGGTCATAGAGACGAGAATGGTCTGGAAAATCTCTGCTTCTGTTGCGCCTGCCGACAGGGCGCGGCGTACATGGGACCGGACCGCGCCTTTGGAATTAGCTCCAATTGAGACACCCAACTGAATCAGGTGCTGGGTCTTGTCGTTCAGAGGTCCGGCCTTTTCGCAGAGGTCTCCCACCTTGTGGTATGCATCGAGAATTTCCGGATACTGCTTCTGGAACTTGGTGAAAATCTCCGGCAGATACATAATCAGTCGCCCCCTCTCACCGTGGTGCAAGACATGTCCCTCCCTGGCGCTCCGATCACCTGCACCGACCTATGCACAGGCCTTGCAGCGTTGGCGCCGGTCACTTCCAGAGACAGCCTTGAGATACGCGATTCATCTTAACTCTTTTTGTCGTTCTTCGTAACGCGATTTTTGGACCAAAGCATTGCCGCGCTCCCAGTCCCGCTCGCAACATTGACACAAGGCGTGCGAATGCCGATATTGGAAATGGTTCCGAGATTTCCCAAAGTAGTTGCGGATTAATGAATACGGCTTCAACAAAGCTCTTGCAGTCTATTTGCACGGTCCTTATTGGAAAAGAAGAACAAGTCCGGACCGTTGTCGTAGCCCTGCTCGCGAAGGGGCATGTGCTCATAGAAGATATTCCCGGAGTTGGAAAGACGCTATTAGCCCTTGCCACTGCTCGTTCCATAGGCGGGCGTTTCCGGCGCATTCAGTTTACCAGCGACACACTCCCTTCAGATGTGATCGGCATCAACGTGTACGACCCCAAGACCAACGAGTTTGAATTCAAAGAAGGGCCGCTCTTTACCGACGTGTTGCTCGCGGACGAGATTAATCGCACATCTTCCCGGACGCAGTCCGCGATGCTCGAAGCAATGGCCGAGGGAAAGGTTTCCGTGGACGGCCGCACCTACGACCTTGCAGATCCTTTTCTGGTGCTGGCCACAATGAATCCGGTGGAGCGTTTCGGCTCATTCCAGCTGCCGGAGAGTCAGCTCGACCGTTTCATGGTCTCCATCAGCCTGGGGTATCCGGACCGGGATCACGAGCGGGAAATCCTGGCCAGAGATCTGGAACATGTGGACGCGGAGCGACTCGAACCGATTACCAACGCGGAAACGATCCGACAGCTCCAGCACAACGTTCGTCAAATACGCGTCGAATCGAGCATGATGGAATACCTTCTGGACCTGATCAAAGCTACCCGGGATCATCCGGAGATTCGACTGGGCATCTCGTCTCGCGGCGGCCTTCATTTGAAGCGGGCTATGCAGGCTTCCGCTCTCCTTGAGGGTCGTGATTACGTGGTTCCACAAGATCTAAGGCGGGTTTTCATTCCCGTGTCGCTGCACCGCATCCTGACCCTGGAACACGCGGGCGACGGAATGACCCGAAAAAGGAAGCGAGACATACTCAGCCAGGTTCTGCGCTCGGTCTCGGCTCCTGTCTGACAGCTCGGTAGAATTAACACAAATCACCCTCCCCCTTCGCCCTCCCATCAAGGGAGGGGGTTTTGAGAACTCTCTTCCTGTGGGGCGGACTTTCCAGTCCGCCAGATATGGCAGGCAAAAATGCCTGCCCCACAAAGAGGGCAAGATGCGGCGGGTCGATTGTTGGTGGAACGAGGTCCAATATTAACGGCGCTCGAGCGTAATGGAATTTCTAGCCTGTCCGCGTCCAGGCAATCCCCGGCAATATTGTGAGACTTACGAAAAACATTTCATTCAAGTTAACCAGACTGGGGTGGATCTGTGTCTTCTTGCTCGTGTGGGTTCCTCTCGCGGCTATCGCGACGGTGAATAATTTCCTTTTTATCGTCTTTGGCATGACCCTCGGCCTCGCACTGATTTCTCACCGCCTCGCGACGCGGAATATCAAGGATCTCAGCCTCCACAGGCGTTTTCCCACGGAAATATACGCGGACGTACCATTCACCATCGACTACGTGGTCCGGACGCAGGACCGGCCACTAGCTGGCCACGCGCTCAGATTTCGAGAACAGACGCCGCTGTCGGCCGCAACAGAAGATGCTCCTTTATTCCCGGATGAGGACACCGGACGAGTCCAGGGATCGGCTGTCTTTACCGTAAGCCGTCGAGGCGATCATCTGATCGGTCCTGGGATCCTCTCTTCGGATTTCCCTTTCGGCCTTGCAACGTATTCCAGACCTTGCGGCCCGGAGGAATCGGTCCTGGTCTTTCCGCACATCGAGCCTGTAGACGCTCATGTCCCTGTATGGCTCGCGAGTCAGGGCAAGAAGGTTGAGCGAGTCGATCCTTCCGGCAGCGTGCCTTACCAGTTCCGGGAATACGTTCCCGGAGATGCGTACAAACACATAGACTGGAAAAAGACGGCTCGAACGAGAAGGCTGGTGACCAGGGTTCTCTCGGACGAGGGAGCCCAGGAAATAGTTATTACTTTGCCTCGGGAAGCATCAGAAAAGGCCATTTCCAGGGCTGCTTCGCTCGTGGTCCACTTCGCGAGGTCCAGGACACCGGTGGCTCTGCGTGCGCCAGGGTTTCTCATCGGTCCAGGAACAGGCGCTCAATTCGCGGTCGACGCGCTCACCGCGCTCGCGCGATGGGAAAAAATGCTTCCACAGGAAAGGCCCTATTCGCTGGAGTCAGGCATTCAGGTTGCCGTGGACAATGCAGGCATTCTTGCCTGGCACAGCACGGGAATTGGGGAAGTGCGACATGGCTGACCTCAAGCGCCTGCTCCTGAAAAAGGCCGGATCCGGTGGACGCGGTTCGGAGCCCACTCCCATCTTTTCGATTGCTCCCGGCAAGCATCGCAGTTTCAAGCTGTTTCTGGCTGGGCTGGTCTCGCTCTCCATAACAGGCGCGTGTATTGAGAACGGCCTCAATCCGCTGGCGCTCCTGGCAATACCGGTAATCGTAACAGCACTCTTGCGGTCCGACTACTCGCGGCCTTTTCTTGGCACAGAGCGGCTGTTGACAGTGCTCTTCTTCCTCTACTTGGTGGTCTTTTCGGTCGTGCTCGCGCTTATGCAGGGCCTGTTCAATGCGCCTCTGTTTCTTGTTTATTTCACTTTCGGCACCCTATTGGTACGGGCCTTTTCTCCGCTGACCGACCGGCACATGTACCAACTGATTTTTCTCACCGTGGGCATGGTCCTCATCAGTTGCACCCTGACGAACCACTTCTTATTTGCCGCGCTGTTG
Source organism: Thermodesulfobacteriota bacterium (assembly GCA_049323095.1). Lineage (GTDB taxonomy): Bacteria > Desulfobacterota > Desulfomonilia > Desulfomonilales > Desulfomonilaceae > VGSG01. The sequence continues at coordinate 2,155 of JBMOME010000134.1, read as the reverse complement.
CCTTTCTACCTCTTTGCGCTCATGGGAACGCTCCTCACGTTTCTCATGGCCAAGCACGAAGATGCTGAAGGCCGCGTTGGTCCACGCGGACCCGGACCGGTGCCGGCTGTCGTGCGGCCCGGCAAATTAGGCGTATACCTCCTATTCGTCTTGGCCCTGACAGCGCTGTTATTCGTGATCTTTCCCCGGCCTTTCATATCCTTTCCTGGGGTTCAAGCAGCGGGCCCGGCTGGAGGCGGCCGCGGCTTTGCGGGGCTGGCTCAGAGCATTTCCTATCGGGACATGGTGCGCATGTCGGGCAGGGAACGGATTGCGTTCACTGCGTCTTTCCATCAAAGGCCAAGCGGGGATGCTCCGTACTGGCGAGGTCGTGTGCTGGCGGAATTTGACGGCGAGCGATGGAGCGCAGGATCACGGCAACGTGGCTTCACCCGGCCGGTGCGTTCGGCCGCCGAAGAACGGTTCCACTACGTAATCTTCCCCCACAGGCTGCGCTCCGACCATGTTTACGTGTACGGATACCCGCTCTGGGTGCTCGGACATCAACGCAAGCCGCTTTTCGTCAACATGCAAGGCGAAGTGTCCATTGACAGCCCATTTCTCTTTTCCAACTCGTACGTGGTTGAAGCTGCAAGCATTCCTCCGCCCGTGACCTTGCCGCTGGATCCCGTGTACCTAAGTACTGGCGGCAGCACTCCGGAGATCGACAAGCTCGCACGGCAATGGACCAAGGGAGCCGATACGCCTGAGCAAAAGGCCCGCGCCCTGATTGAACGATTTCGCAGAGGCTTTCGATACACGCTTCAGACGCCGCCACCGCCGGAAGGGGTCCACCCTCTGGAACACTTCCTTCTCAGAACGCGTGCCGGCCATTGTGAATACTTCGCGGGGGCAATGGTTCTCATGCTGCGGGCGGTGGAGGTTCCCGCGCGGGTTGTGGAAGGATTCCAGGGCATGGAACCAACCGACGAGCCGGACAAATTCATCGTACGGTTCACCCATGCTCATGCTTGGGTGGAAGCTCTTCTGGATGGTTCAACCTGGGCAAGGCTTGATCCCACCCCGCCAGGACGAAGCCTCGAAGAGTTCAGCATTCTGGTCAGGTGGATCACGGACTTCTTTGATCGCGCGGATTACCTGTGGACCAATTCGATAGTTCACTTCGACCGGTCCGACCAGCAGAGCATATTCCGGACTCTTGCGCGGCTCATGTCCGGCCAGATTGGGTGGTCATTCACATTGCCCGAAGGCCTGAAACTCTATTTGCTCGCGGGGCTGATCTTCGCAGCCGCAGCACTCGCGCTCCTGGCTCTGATCTTTATGCGGAAGCGGCGCAAAGACGAGATTTCCAGCTCATACCGGAAAGCCATGAACTCGCTTGTCCGTAAGGGCATCCTCCAAGGCGTACATCCTTGGCACGAGGACAATCTCGCGGAAGCGTCACGAAACGCACCCGCCCTCAAGCCCGCGCTTTCTGAATTCATGGAAACCTATCTCCAAGTCCGCTTCGGGCAAGCAACCGATTTGACAGTAGAGCGGCTTCGGCAGGCGGGCAAAGATTTGATCAATCAACTTCCACAGCGGACGAGCTACAAGTAGTCATGAAAGCCCTCGGCTTCGGCGAGCACTCCGTAGCTTCGCCTCGGACACGGGCAGCAAGAGCGCATCGTTGCGCAACAATTTGGAGGGGAGACTCATCTCCCCTCCCATAGGCGTTAAAATAGGGCTCAACTTATTCTCTGAATTTCGGTGTCCCGCAGGGACACCCAGATAGTAGCCCGGCAATTCATTGCCGGGTGAGGCGAACCGTAAAAGAATAAAATCTCTTAGTCCCGGAGGGACGGCAGAGTTGCTTCGGAACCCGTACCCTATCCGCGGACGTAATTCCGGCCCCGGTTCAAGCCCGGGGCGAGCTTTCTGTCGTCCCTCTGGGACTGTAAGTACCGGGGATTTCGGAATCCTTTCCCGGCGATGAATCGCCGGGCTACTTTCGGTTGCCCCTCTGGGGCCACCCAAGGTCAAACATGGTGACCTTATTTTAACGCCTATGATCTCCCCTCCAAACCACCCCATACCTAAACTCGAACAGGGATGCGTCATGCCGACGACTTTCGTAGGAAGCGCCGGCTTTTCGATTAGCCCCCAAGTCTAAATA
>JBMOME010000133.1:0-12765 GCA_049323095.1 Thermodesulfobacteriota bacterium | reverse complement strand
CCGATGGGTTGTTATACGCGCCGCCCTTGCCACTGCAATGGTGTGGGTTTTCGTGGTGCCGCCGTGCGCCCTGGCGGTCGACTCCTTCGATGTGGTTTCCGGCGTAATCGAGTCCTCACGTTTCAAAGGTAAGAGCCCGCTTGAAAAACTCAATCTGACTGCGGACCGCTTTCGGACCCAGAAACTCGACCAGTCAGACATGAGTTTCTTTCTCTTGGACTGGGCGGACCAATATCTCAGGGCTGTATCCGACCCGCTGGAAAGACTCCAGAGATGGGCGGAACTGACCAATGACGACAAACTCCGGCACCTCAGGATTCCGCGCGATTTCCTCAACCGGATACTCCTGGCAGAATATCTGGCGGCCAAGACTTCCTACCTCCAAGTCCCGCCGTACGAAAAACTTCAGATAATTGCGGACTTGGAGCGTCGCAATCTGGTCGATTGGTCGGTGGCCTTGGCATACGCCCGCATCTACGCGGGCGGCGTGATCTCAGGTGCACAGGAATACCAGAAGCGTGGCCCCCTCGAAGCGCTCACGTCTCTCAAGACCTTGATCGACAAGGGCCTGGTTAGCTGGCATTACCGGGTGCCGACCGAAGCGGTCCTTTCCGCTGAAGCCCTCGCTCTCGATCCGGACTACCAGACCGGCTCATCGGAGCAGCGCCTGGTGAAGTTGCGTGAACTGGAGCGCACAGGCCTGATCTCGGAACTCACCAAACGAGAGCTGGAAAAGCTCCCGGCCTGGAGGCACCTGGTGGACGATCCTGCGTTCCTCAGTTCAGATGCGTCCGCGAAGCGAGACCGTGTCTCGAAAATGAGGACCAGCAACCTGATTTCCCAGGCCACTGCTGCGGATCTGATAAACATCTTCCGCCTCAAACCCATCTCATCGCCCCTGGAACCCAAGGCAAGTTCACCTCCCAAGCAAATCCCCGCTTCAGGTAATTGATCGCAGGCCGGCCACGTAGGCTCTTGACAATACGCGCAAAAAAAGGTATAAAGTATCCGAGTATTATGCGTAATTGTTAAACCGTAATCTAATGTGTGGCTCCGGAGGCCCATCATGACCCAAAAAACAGCTCTAACCCTCTCGGCCATCCTCCTCGCCGGAACATTCGCCGTGGCCCTCGATTCGGCCCGGGCTTTTGAGCTGTTCCCACGGCCTGTGGAGCAGTACACGGTCAAGCGTGGAGATACTCTCTACGGCATTGCAGGCAGATACTATTCCAATTCGGCCCTCTGGCCTTTTCTCTGGAATCAAAACCCGTCCGTCTTCATGGGAGCAAATGTTCAAGATCCGAAGAATGAACCTCTGGTTCCAGGAACAAAGGTAGACCTGTACCATCGAGTATTTCCTTATACAGTAAGCAGGCAGACCTTTCAGCCTCCGACCGGCATTCCCGATGATGTTCGCTTCCTCGCCAGGACGATCCCTTATAGGGGGGTCCCGTATGAGAAGGCGTACTTCAGGCACCGACTCTCTCCTCGACCGATCCAGCTTTGGGGGTACATTGCTACCGCTCCGGATGTCGCGAAGGCCCACTATCTGGAAAGGGACCTGGTGTACATCAACTTTCGGCCCTCCAAACGCCAATGTATCCTTGTAGGGGATCGTTTTGGGATCTATCGGGACCGCGGCCCGATTTTTCATCCGAGAAACCCGGAGACTCCCATCGGACACGTTTCCGAGATCGTGGGAGAAGTGGAGATTATCTCGACAGGACACGAGCTAATCACTGCGATTATCCTGGAAAGCTATGTTGAGATCGTGCGCGGGGATAAGATTTCGCTCTTTGCGCCTCGTTCCCGTGAGATCGTACCCACCAAGACCCACCGGATGTTGGTGGGAACCATCTTGCAGTCAGCAACACGCGAAACGTTTTATCAGGATTCTCACAACCTGGAGAACGACATCGTCTTCATAGACAGGGGTGAGTGTCACGGGATGAAGGAAGGTTTGCTGGTGAATATTTATCGACCCACATTTCGGGCGAAGGACCCGCTCTTCGATCGCTACCTGCCGGTGCCGGACCAGTATGTGGGTGAGGGCATGGTCCTGAAGGCCTTTGACAAGAATTCTACGGTGCTCATAACCCGCACCCGGGAAGAAGTGATTCCGGGAGATATTGTGAAGACGGTTTCGGACTAAAGCGCCTTATCCTCCAAAGTCCTTGACAGTCCTTTCCTGCTCATCTAATTTGTGCGCCATTCTTGTGTCAGCTAAAAGAGCGTCCTACACACGGTCTACTTGGGGTGGGGCGTTCGTACAATGGTGTGCTGCAAAAGGCTAGCAGGACCGACCCCCGCCCGGAAGATCGCGAATGAATGACTGATTCGCTCTCCACGAAGCTCGACAGTCTGTTCGACTGGTTGGCTCTGGAACGTATTCCGCGCGTCGGGCCCCTGACCATGGCTCGACTGATAGACGCGTTCGGCAGCCCCGGATCCGCGATGTCCGCGAGCGCGGACGAAATTCGACGTCGAACAGGTTTGAGCGAGAATCTGGCACGATCGGTCGCTGAGTCGGTTCCCGCACGGGACCAAATCGCTGGGGACTTGGAAGCACTCGATCGGTTGCACTCGCGGGTAATCACTCGCTGGGACCAGGATTATCCAGCCAACTTGAAGGACATCTACGATCCGCCTGCGATTCTTTTCATGCGTGGACAGATCGTTCCTGAGGACAGTCGTGCGGTGGCCATGGTAGGCACGCGCAATCCCAGCAGGTACGGGCGCGAAATAGCCGAAACGCTTGCACGAGAACTCGCGGGAGCCGGCGTCACAATTGTAAGCGGCCTCGCACGGGGCATCGATACGGTCTGTCATGCCGCTGCTCTCAAAGCGGGCGGCCGAACCATTGGTGTCCTCGGGTGTGGCATTGATGTCAACTACCCCAAAGAGAACGGCGCTTTGATGGAAGAGATGGCTGCTTCAGGCGCAGTCATTACCGAGTTCAGGCCCGGGATTCGTCCGCTGGCCACCAATTTTTTTCGGCGTAATCGCATAGTCTCGGGGCTCTCTCGCGGCGTTGTGGTCATAGAGGCTTCCAGAAATAGCGGCTCCCTGATCACGGCCGAACATGCGCTGGATCAGAATCGCGACGTGTTCGCGGTTCCTGGAAATATTCTGAACGTGAGAGCGCGGGGGTGCCATTACCTCATTAAGCAAGGCGCGGGGCTGGTGGAATCTGCCCAGGACGTACTGGATGCGGTTTTCGGGTCTGGTCCTGTTGAACAGCAGGTTCCCTTATTTCGATACGCGGCGGAGGCAGAGGGCCTCTCCGACACCGCCAGCCGCGTGCTGGCTGAAATCGAACCCGACCCAGTCTCTATTGATGCGCTCTGCGAATCGTTGGGAATGGAGCCTGGGAAGCTGGCCGGCATATTGTTGGAACTGGAATTGAAAGGACTGGTGCGCCAGGCTCCAGGCAAGCTTTTTGCTAGGGCCACGGAGTAGGTCGTCAAGCCGACTTTCCAGACTATGGGGCGCAATAGAACTTTGTCACGGTCTTGACAGACTGGGCGCGAGGTCCAATTCTTTTGGGCAGCAAGGGGCCTCATTTGGCTCGCGAGAAGATGAGGTGAGGAAGGCATTCGATGGAAAAAACGCTGGTTGTCGTTGAGTCGCCCGCCAAAGCGAAAACGATCAAGAAATACCTTGGCCCAGGATATGAAGTGAAGGCCTCGGTCGGACATATCAAGGATTTGCCGACTAGTGTGCCCCGAGGAGATGCCGGAGCAAAAGGATCGGGAGCCGCAAGGCCGAAAAAGAATCCTACCGACGGCGTGCTCGGAGTGGATGTGCAACATGGCTTCGTGCCTCATTACGAAACAATCCCCGGCAAGGAAAAGATCATCAAGGAACTTAGAAAGGCGGCGCAGGATGCTCGCCGCATCTTCCTGGCCACAGACCCGGACCGTGAAGGTGAGGCAATCGCGTGGCACGTGAGCGAAGAGTTGGGGAAACCTGCGGAGAGCATCTATCGGGTTCTCTTTAATGAATTGACTGAGAAGACCATTAAGCAGGCCATCAAGTCTCCCGGCAGACTGGATCCTGACAAATACAACGCTCAACAGGCTAGGCGTATCCTGGATAGGATCGTAGGGTATCAACTCAGTCCGCTTCTCTGGCAAAAGGTCCAGTACGGTTTGAGCGCAGGACGAGTGCAATCTGTGGCGCTCAAGCTCATTGTGGATCGCCAGAGAGAGGTGGACACCTTTGTGCCCCAGGAATATTGGAGCCTGGGAGCGCTGCTTGAGGCCGACGCTCCTCCGTCGTTCGAGGCAAAGCTTATTGAGGAGCACGGCAATCGGGTGGAGATCCCCGACGGGGAAACAGCCGCGAGCCTGGCTGCCCGAGCGGGGAAAGGCCCGTTTCAGGTCGCGGATGTCAAGCGACGGGAACGGAGCCGCAAGCCGTCGCCGCCGTTCATCACGTCAACGTTGCAGCAAGAGGCATCTAAACGGCTTCGGCTCACCAGCAACCGAACCATGCGGATTGCGCAGCAGCTCTACGAAGGCGTGGAGCTGGGCCCAAGAGGGTCTGTGGGATTGATCACCTATATGAGGACCGATTCTCCACGGATTGCTCCGGAAGCACTACAGGCGGTCCGAGAACATATGAAGGCCACGTACGGCGCCCGTTATCTTCCGGAAAAGGCCCACGTGTACAAGGGAAGGAAAACCGCGCAGGAAGCCCACGAAGCAATACGTCCCACCTCGTTGGACCTCACTCCCGATGCGGTGGCTCAATTCCTGGACAAGTCCCAGGCCGCCGTGTACCGGTTGATCTGGAATCGTTTTGTCGCTAGCCAGATGTCGCCGGCCATATTCGATCAGACCACGGTGAACATCCAATGCGGAAGCCTTCTTTTTCGCGTTAGCGGATCGGTCCTCAAGTTCGATGGCTTCTTGCGTGTATACCAGCAAGAAGAAACGCTTGAAGAGCGCGACTCTCAAGATGAGGAAGCCGACCGAGCACTGCCGCCGCTCAAGCCCGGCCAGAAGCTTGCCTTGCTCAAAATGGCCCCGCGCCAGCACTTCACCCAAGCTCCGCCGCTTTTTACTGAAGCATCTCTCATCAAGGAACTGGAAGAGAAGGGTATCGGCCGACCTTCCACGTACGCGGAAATCGTCACCACGATTCAGAAGCGCAATTACGTGGATCTCGCGGACAAGAAGTTTCGGCCGACTCTGCTTGGCAAGCTCATCGCCAGTCTTCTGGCGGACAGTTTTCCCAACCTGCTCAGCGCTCAATTTACTGCCGACATGGAGTCATCGCTGGATCTGATCGAAGAAGGGACCGCATCCCTGACAGCTACACTTGAGGACTTCTACAGCCCCTTCCAGTCGGATCTGCGCTCGGCCAAACAGAACATGACCAACGTGAAGAGAGAGGGTATCCTTACGGGCCTGGAATGCCCTCAATGCGGACACGGCGTACTGCTCAGATCAGGCCGGTACGGACTTTTTCTCGGATGTTCCGCGTACCCTGATTGCGATTACACCCGCAACATCTCCGCTCAGAAAGCTGAGGCCTCCGAGCCGGTCCCTACGGACGAAAAGTGCCCCAATTGCGGTGCACACATGGTGATGCGGGACGGTCGAACAGGCCCGTTCCTTTCTTGCTCTCGGTACCCCGAGTGCAAAACCACGCGGCCGCTCTCTACCGGCGTCAACTGTCCTGAGTGTAAGACCGGCGAAATGGTGCAACGTCGCTCAAGACGAGGCAAGACGTTCTTTTCATGCAGCCGTTATCCTTCGTGCACGTATTCCTTGTGGAACAAGCCCGTTAGCGAAAAATGCCCCAATCCCGATTGCGATTCTCCGATCATGGAAGAAAAACGGAGCGCAAAAGAGGGAACCTACCTCCAATGCCCCAAATGCAAGAGGAAAGCCACGTAGGGTGCTGTGCCGCAACTCCGCAATACCAGCTCACTTTCAAACGGAGAAGATGACGTTGTGGCCCAAAACAGCACTGACCTGGTGCCCAGGTCAGTGGCACCCACATGTACCGGTTGTCAAAATTCTTGGCTTCTTGGACAGCCCGCGCTTGAAGAAGACTGGTAGGGGCCGGCGTCCCCCGCATCAGGTCCGGGGCAGGCTCTGCCGGCCCGAGCTGGTTGATATTTTTAAGAGAAATGTGCCGGCACTGAGGCCGGCACCTACCGAGGCCAAGCGGCAATCGGACATTGTTTTTGACACTTGCTTTAGTCATCCTCGCTTGATGGATGAACGGAGTAAGAGGGCAAAACTCCTGTAACGCGCGTATTTGGGCACCTACCTATTGCGGGACGTTTGTGTTCCGATGCGCCCGGGCGCCGAAGGCGGCAAGGGCGCCACAGGAGGGAGTTTTTTGAAAGGGGGTTCCGGGGGGAAACTTTTTTGCACAAAAAAGTTGCCTCCCGGAAAACGCCTTTTCAAAAAGGATTCCCCATTACTGCCTTTGCGCTGCAGCGCCGTGGAGGGCTGGAGGAGCCGGCGGGATTTCGCTCACGTCCAAGCGGTCGAACGGGTTTGGGGGCGGAGCAGATTTGATTGTAACCTGTTTGAACGTGGCTTTTTCGCGCAACTTCTTCAGGTAGGATTCAGCTTTGTCCAAAGGATAGCTAATAGCTCGCCCCATAAGCCAAAAGACGTACATCTGTTCCCGTGGAGTGGGCATGGGCTCGCCATGGACAGCAGGTTCACGGGGTTCCTGGTTTCCGGGAACGTAAGATGCTTCGTGGAAGCTCGGTTTAACCGGAATGAGTGTGGGCCGCCGGCTCTCGTTCTCTCCCCAACACGGGGGACAAAACCAAACCAGCATCAGGAGAACAACCAAACCATATCGTACCATCAGAAGCCACCTCTAACAACAATGTTGGGGGCCCCTGTATCACATGTACGCAAAAAATCCAGACTTTTTTCGATAGGAGAACTCAAACGCTTGTGCCAAACTCATTCATCACGAATGAGCTTCGACCCAAGCCCCTGTCCGGTCGGAGCGGAGGGCAGCGTCCAGGAGGATTTGCACTCGGAGGCCGTCGTCGAAGTTCGGTCGGGCGGATGCTCCCGTCGCGATCCAGTCCAGAAAACGAGAAGCCAAAGAAGATACCGCGGGGATACGGCTGTCTTCAGCGTTCTCGGTGCTGAGTTCCGGAGTCGGCACCTGCTCAAAGCTGCCACCGGACCGGGAACCGATGAAGAGTTGGAAGCCCTTCATATAGTCCGCCGTGGTATTGGTCAGGAGCAGTGTGCCGTCTTCGCCGTACAACTCCAGCCGATGGCCGTTTCCCAGGAATGCGTGCGTGGAGAGGGTGAGTGACGCGGCCGCGCCGGAAGCCAATTCCATATTCAGCATGGCAAGGGAATCTCCGGGTCGTTCATCTCCCGGGGCGCGAGTGAGTCGCGCGTGGAGCCGCCTGATCGGGCCTGCCAGCCATTCCAGGTAATGCAGAGTGTGAGAGCCGAACGAGAAGAGCACGCCACCACCTTCCGCCGTCGTTGTTTTCCAGGATGAGAGCCTCATGCGGTTCGCGTACGTTTCCACCTGCCACGCGACAGTGACGTGGCGCAAGGCACCGATTGTACCTTTGTCGAGCAGCTCTTTGGCCGCTTTCCACGCCGGGAGCTCGGGAAAGCCCAGATCCACCATATGCGCGACGCCTTGCCGGGTGGCCCATTCCAGAATTATTTCAGCGTCTTTTGCGGTGGTGGCCAGAGGTTTCTCGCAGAAGACCGCCTTTTGCTGTTCGAGTGCGGCCAATGCAATGGAAGGTTGAAGAAAAGGGGGAACAGCTATGGTAACCGCGTCGATTGCCGGCGACTGTATCAGCTCACGCCAGTCGCCAAACGCGTGGGGAATTTCGAGGCGTTCCGCCACTCGTTGAGCGCGACTCAATGAGCTGGAACAAATCGCCGCGACCTGGCACGTGGCATGCGAGCGAAATGCAGGAACGTGCACCTGCTGAGCAAATCCAATCCCTATCACACCGACCTGAATCGGGTTTTTTCTGTCCCTCAGCCCTGCCGGTGCGGTGTTCAGATCAGACACCCCTTCCCGAAGAATCCCCATACGTCCAGCACTGGTTTTCCTTTTGTGTCGAGCCCGCGGTATGCATCGTGCGGCACGCAGAGTATCAAGATGTCACTGCGGTTGACGACTTCTTCCAATGGTAGCAATTGGGTATCTTTGGTTACCAGAGGATCGGTAGTCAGCACTTCCGCACACGCGAATCGCAGCAGCCTCTTGAGCTTATAACTAAGCGAGGAACGCACATCATCGATGTTTGCCTTGAATGCCATTCCCAGGAGCCCTACGACCTTCTCGCGCAGCGGCCACCGCTCCTGCATGCGTTCCACCAGATAATTGGCGAGCCCTTCGTTGGCAAGGACAGCCACATGTCCAAGAAAGAACTTGTTATTGGAAGCCGCGAGTAACTGCATGGTGTCTTTGAAGAGACACGGCCCTGCAGCTAGGCCTGCTCCAGGGAAATCAGCCATTCGATCGTAATCGGTACGAACCGCCTTCACGACGCGGCTGTAGTCCACACCCGCGGAATTGGCGATGACGTAAAACTGATTGGTCGCGGCAAACTGGATGTACCGATACGCGTTGCAAAAGAGCTTGGCAAACTCAGCTTCAAGCGGCGAAAGACGCACCACCGAGGGAGAAATCTGCGAAAAGAACCGAGCCGCAGCTTCCTCAGCCTCGGGCGTGACGCCGCTGACAATTTGAGGCAGTTGCTGGAGCTCAAGGATCGCCCGGCCTTGAACGATCCGTTCAGGACAATACGCAAGCAGGGGAACAGGACCGTTCTCTTTGAGGTATGCGGCCAGCCAATTCATGGTCCCGGGGCACAATGTGGAACGAAAGATCAGGAGCTGATTGGCCGACAGGTGGGGAGACAGGTCATTGGCCAGACGTCTTACCACGTCGATCACGGGATTGAGGTATTCGTCTACCGGCGTCCCTATGGTAACGATTACCGTAGGAACTCCACGTATGTCGCTCAATGAGGACGTGAAGGCCAGCGTGCCGTCTGCCAGGACCTTGTGGAGAAGCGGTTCAGCTCCCTCTTCCACAAAGGGCATGTGTCCCGCGGCCAGACGCTCCACGGCCGCTTCATCGATGTCATGAACGATGACCTTCATGCCTCTGCTCGCAAAGAGTATGGCCATAGGAAGACCCACGTGTCCGGCCCCGCCTATGATGCAGAGATCCGCAGGGCCGCCGTCCTTGAACTGCACACGGGATCCACCTGAACCAATCATAAGAATACGCCTCCCTGAAGAGCCGACGATGTTACGGCAAGAGCTTGCGCTCCTTGAGCACGGTGACGATGTGGCTCGCAATCATACGAGACATCTTGCCACTATAGTGGTAAGCGTCCACGTACAGCGGTTCCTTTTTATCCCGCTGGATATCTCCGCACCAGATGAAATTCTCGCCAAGGTCGCCCGAAGCAGCAAGCTTTGCCATGGCCTCATACCCGGGCTTCACGTACGGTGTGAACTTTTGATAATCGAACCGGCCAAAGATATTGTGGGTCTGGTCATATCCATACACCGGCATGGGTTGCCAGACAAAGACCGGCGTGATGCCCAGCGGCGTGGCGAAAGCTTCTACCAGCCTTTTGTTCGACCGATAACGTTCCAAGACTTCGGAGACCACCGCTGCTTCCGACTTCTTGGTCTGGCCTGCACTCTCAGCCGCGGCCTGCCTGGTCCCGTCCTTCTTTTTCGGATCGCCCAGAAAAGCCTTTATCATGGGCAGTTCACGCAAAACTTTGCGTACTGTGGGTACTTCGCCCTCGTTCATGAACGCAGTAAGCTCTTTAGTGAGTGCCGGCTCGCCGTCATAGTGGGCCAAGTCATTCAGCCCGTCGATGAAGATAACCATCCGAGGGACCGTGCCCCCGAGAATGAGTTTCTCCAGCAGAATGCGTTCCTGAATCGAAATGTAACTGCATCGGCCGAAATTGTACACCCGTGGCGAAAGGTCTTTTTGAGGCGCGAGCAAGTCCTGCACGTGCGACGCGATCGTGTCGTAATCAGGTACTCCATACCCGAAAACCGTGGAGCCCCCGAAGACAAAGATGGTGAAATCCTTCTTGTCCGGCGGCCAAGGCCCCTGTTCCTTTATCGGCCGAAAGCCTCGGTCATCCGCGTTGACGTAAGTGCCTTTGAACGGCCGTTCTTTGAACTGCGTGTACGACTGATAACCGAGCGTCACGTGGCGTGTATCGTCAAGGAGCTGATTCACCTGGGCCGCAGTCATACCAGGATATACAGGGGCCAGCGCATCATTGTAGGTCCGGTAATTGTACGGCGCGGCTTTCCGTTCCGCACGCTTTCTCAGATATTCCTTGAGATCGAGGACTCCGCTGAAAACCAGGTTAACCAGGATGAGCACCAATAGAGTGTTCAGGACAATGATTGCCAGGGTTCGATACGATTCTCCCAGCTTTCGCAGTATACCTCGCCTGTCGATCATCCAGGATGCTCCGGCCGTGGATGGTCCGCCGCGGCCTATATGGTACCGAAGTTGTGCAGTATTCGCAGGCCCTTTTTCTGGCTTTTTTCCGGGTGAAACTGCACAGCAAAGATGTTGTCCCTGCTGACCGCGCACACGAATTCTATTCCGTACACAGAGGTCGCTGCCACGTCCGAACCGTTTTCCGGCGCGACATAAAACGAGTGGACAAAATAGAAGTGCGAGCCATCCTCTATACCGTTAAAGAGCCGCGTCTCCTTGCGGAAAAGGACCTCGTTCCAGCCCATGTGCGGAATCTTGAGCCCCATATTCTTGTCAAAGGCCTTGCAGGTGCCGGGTATAATCTTGAGACCTTCATGAAAGCCGAACTCCTCGGATTCGTTGAAGAGGAGCTGAAGCCCGAGACAAATCCCCAAAAAGGGGCGACCGGAACGGATAAACTCTCGAATGGGCTCTATAAGATCAAATCGGTCCAGGTTCTTCATGCATTCGGGAAAGGCCCCCACTCCAGGAAGCACCAGCCGATCAGCCTTTCGGATCTCATCCGGGTCTCGAGAGACCACGGCGGGCACACCAACCTTCTCAAAGCCTTTCTGGACGCTGCGAAGATTGCCCATTCCGTAGTCAACCACAATAACCATTACTACCTCAGTATGTCGTTTGCCTCAGCTTGGATGCCGACGACAAGTCAGGTGAGAATTCCCTTGGTCGAGGGGACGTCCTTCACCCGCGGGTCCAATTCCACCGCTTCTCGAAGAGCTCTCCCAAGAGCCTTGAAGAGAGCCTCGGCCGCGTGGTGGGGATTGTCAGCGGCGAGAACGGTTGCATGAATATTCATCCCGCCACGGTCCGCAAGCGCATGGAGAAAGACCGGGATCAAATCCAGGAGGAATTCACCGGCCCGGCGATGGGCCAGGGGATTAGAAACCACCACGTACGGCCTCCCGGAGAAATCCACAGCTACCTGAGCAAGCGCCTCATCCATAGGAACAACCGCGAATCCATATCGCCGGATGCCGCTGCGTTCGCCCAGTGCCTCACGGAAGGCTTCGCCCATGCAGATAGCCACGTCCTCAACGGTGTGATGATGGTCCACGTGCAGATCGCCACGCGCTGCCACCTGGAGATCGAAAAGCCCATGCCGCGCCACGTGATCGAGCATATGATCGAAGAATCCGATGCCTGTTTCAATGGTCCTGTGCCCGGTGCCGTCAAGGCAAAGCCGGACCAGTATGTCGGTTTCCGATGTCTTGCGTGAAAACTCTGCTGTCCTCATGATCCAGCACCCTGAAAAGAACCCCAACGTTTCGAAGAATCCGCGATGCCTCCCTGTGCTAAAGAGGAAGCCATGATGGGGTCTTTCGATATGTATTCCGAAAACGCATAACTCTGGAGAGCGCTCCTAAACGATGTCGTCTTTTTCGCGGCGAATGTCCGCGCCAAGAGCGGACAGTTTTTCCGGCATCCCTTCGTATCCGCGCTCCAGGTGATAAATCCTATGGATTTCGGTGATCCCTTCCGCGGCCAGACCTGCCAAAACTAGCGACGCGCTGGCTCTGAGGTCGGTAGCCTGCACATGAGCCCCGGAAAGAGACCGCACGCCTAGTACCCGGGCACATCTGCCGGAAATGCGTATGTCTGCGCCCATACGGCCTAGTTCCGGCACATGCATGAAGCGGTTTTCAAAGACATTCTCGGTGATTCTGCACTCCGAGTCGCCAAGGGCCATCAGAGCCATGTACTGAGCTTGAAAGTCGGTAGCAAAGCCCGGATAGGGGTTCGTCTCGACGTTCCGGCTCCTGATTTTGCCGTTCGATGCGACCCTGACTCCGCCTTCGCCGGCCTCTACCGTAAGGCCCGCGTCATCAAGTTTTTCCAAGAGCGCGCCCAAATGCGAAGGCTCGCATCCCACCACTCGAACATCACCGCGCGTTATCGCGCTTGCCATCAGGTACGTGCCGGCCTCAATACGGTCAGGCATGACCTCGTGCACGACGCCGCTCAGACTATCTCTTCCCTCCACGATGATGGTATCGGTCCCGGCTCCTTCCACACTGCCTCCCATACTATTGAGCACGTGAGCCAGCTCGACTACTTCCGGTTCAGCCGCGCAGTTGCGCAGCACCGTGGTCCCTTTTGCCAGGGCTGAGGCCAAGAGAAGATTTTCCGTGCCGGTTACGGTCACGAGATCGAAGGTGAAATCCGCACCCGCAAGCCGATTGACGCGGGCTTGTATGTACCCTCGATCCAGCTCTATCGTGGCGCCCATAGCTTCGAGGCCTTTCA
>JBMOME010000132.1:0-12817 GCA_049323095.1 Thermodesulfobacteriota bacterium | reverse complement strand
ACCCTCCCCCTTCCTCCTCCCATCAAGGGAGGGGGTTTGTGAAACCCTCTCCCCTTGTGGGGCAGGCTTTCCAGCCTGCCGGCGGCCTGGAAAGGCCGCCCCACAAAGAAAGAAGGCAGACGGGGACTCAGGATTCATTCAAAGACGCTGAACTCAACACAGCCTTGCTGGAACGCGATATGACGCTACTCTAGGCCCTCCATTACTCTCGCGCAACGTCCGCAGATATCCGGGTATTGTTTACTTGAGCCGATATCCGATCGCCAATTCCAGCAGCGTGGGCATTTCTCTCCGCCGGCTCGTGATACTTCCACGGTTACTTGATCGAGCCAATCCTCGGAGGCTCCTTCTGCGCCGGTGGCGGTCACGGAGATCGTTTCGAGCTGGGAGACAATGAAGAAACCTTCCGGGTCTTCGGTGCCAACCACGGCGGAAACCACATCCTCGGGAGCCTGGATTTTCACCCGCGCTTCAAGGGACGATCCGATAACTTTTGCTGCTCTGGCCTCTTCAAGGGCTTTGGCCACCTTTTGTCGGAGTGCCCACAGCGTATCCCAGCGGATCGTTTCCTCCGCAGAAAGGTCAATGCCGGGCAAGGCATCAGGAAAAGAGGTCACGTGCACGCTGTTTACCGCGCCTTTTTCCTTTTTGATGTGAGACCAGACCTCTTCCGCGGTGAACGCGAGAATGGGCGCCATAAGTCGAACCAGGGCCGTGAGACTGTGATACAGCGCGGTCTGCGCGGACCTCCGCAATCGTCCGTCGGTCTTTTCGCAGTATAAGCGATCTTTGAGGATATCCAGATACTGGGACGAAAGATCCACAGTGCAATAGTTGTACAGCGTGTGAAAGACAACGTGGAAGTCAAAGTCTTCGTATGCCTTCCGAACGCGGTTGATTATCCGGTTTAGACGGTCCATTGCCAACCGATCCAGCTCGCGCATCTGATCGATGGGGACCATATGCTCGTCAGGATTAAAGTCCGCAAGGTTGCCCAGAAGGAACCGGCAAGTGTTGCGGATGCGGCGATAGGCCTCCACGAGACGTTCGATGATTTCGTCGGAGATCCTGATATCGTCCCGGTAATCCTCAGCCGATACCCACAGCCGCAGAATGTCCGCGCCGTACTTGGTGATGATCTCGTCCGGCTGGACGACATTACCGAGCGACTTGGACATCTTCTTGCCTTCGCCATCCACCACGAACCCGTGAGTGAGCACGCCGTAATAGGGCGCACGACCTCTGGTACCCGTGGAAGTGAGCAAAGCGCTGTGGAACCACCCGCGGTGTTGGTCGCTGCCTTCCAGGTAGAGTTGGCATGGGTAGACCAGACGTTTGCGCTGCTCGCAAACCGCGGCCCAGCTCACGCCTGAGTCGAACCACACGTCGAGTATGTCCGTTTCCTTGATCAGATCGGCGCTGCCGCATTCGCCGCATTTCAGGCCTTTGGGCGCCAATTGTGCAGCGTCGGCTTCAAACCAGACATCAGCGCCTTTTTCCGCGAACAGGGTTGCTGCGCGCTCGAACAATTCAGGCTCGGCCACAATTGCATCGCACTTGCCGCATCGCATGGCTGTGATGGGCACTCCCCAGCTCCTCTGCCGGGAAATGCACCAGTCAGGTCTATGCTGGATCATGCCGTAGATGCGATCTCGGCCCCATCGAGGAATCCATGTGACCGTGTCAATGGCTTTGAGTGCCTGATCCCTCAAACCCGTCTTATCCATCGATATAAACCACTGGTACGTGGCCCGGTATATAATGGGCTCTTTGCAGCGCCAGCAGTGCGGATAGCTGTGCTCCATCGATTCTGAGAGCATCAGAGCTCCGACCTCTTTGAGCTTGGCTATCACATGGTCGTTCGCGTCGAAGACGAATTCGCCCTTGAAATAATCCACGTCGTCCGTGAACCGGCCATGATCGTCAACCGGCGCATACACGTCAAATCCATACTGGAGCCCGACTTCATAGTCTTCCTGGCCATGACCCGGCGCGGTGTGCACGCAACCGGTGCCTGTATCCAGAGTCACAAAGGGCGCCAGGATCAGCGTGGATGGCCTATCGTACAGCGGGTGCTTGCACTTGAGACCTTCTAGGGTTCGGCCCGGAAAGGTTGCCAGGATCCTGTAATCGGTGATGCCGAAGGCTTCCATATTGAACGGAACGAGCCGCTCAGCCAGGATATAAACTTGATCGCCGGCTTCCACCGCGGCGTACGACTCGTCAGGATGAACCATGATCCCCAGATTTGCTGGTATGGTCCACGGTGTGGTTGTCCAGATGACCACGGAAACATTCTTGCCCGCGACTTCGGGGATCTTCGTGGAGAAATCATCCAGAGCGGGAAAACGCACATAAATGGACGGCGTAGCCGAGTCCATATATTCCACTTCAGCCTCAGCCAACGCCGTGACACAGTGCGCGCACCAATACACAGGCTTCTTACCGCGGTACACCGCACCACTCTGAAAGAACTCGCCAAGCTCTCTCACAATGGTAGCCTGGTACGCGTAGTTCATGGTGAGGTACGGGTCTTCCCAGTCGCCGAACACCCCGAGTCGCTTGAATTCCTCCCGTTGCACGTCAATCCATTTTTCCGCGTATTTGCGGCAATACTGCCTGAAATGCGCGGTGCTCATTCCGAGCTTTTTTTCGCCCAATTCCTTGTCCACGTTATGCTCGATAGGCAGCCCGTGACAGTCCCATCCGGGCACGTATTCCGAGTCAAAGCCCGCCATGAACCTGGATTTGACGATCATGTCCTTGAGGATCTTATTCAACGCGGTGCCCAGATGAATATGGCCGTTCGCATACGGGGGGCCGTCATGGAGAATGTATTTCTCTCTCCCCTGACTGTGGGAGCGTATTTGATCGTAAATCCGCTGCGATTCCCATTCCTTGAGTAGCTCAGGCTCCCGCGTAGGGAGGTTCGCCCTCATGGGAAAAGCGGTTTGTGGAAGATTGAGCGTGTTCTTGTAGTCTTTATTAGCCATTCGTCACATCCTCTTGACCAGCGAGTATGCCGTATCGAACGAGAGAGAGCAAATCCGCGACTCATCGGCTACCAATTCGAACGGACCCACAGAGCTGTGACTCCAGGAAGCCAAAGCCCTCTTGTTACATATAGCCCGTAGAAACAAAAAACTTTAGCAGGCGCACTCGCCAAGTCAACAAAAAAGCCGAAACCTCGCATGCCTTCGGTTAGTTGTGGGAAATTCTGCCTTGCTCCCTTTGCGCGCTAAAATAAGGTCATTATATTTGGCACTAACACGCCCCGGAGGGGCAACAGAAAGTAGCCCGGCGATT
Organism: Thermodesulfobacteriota bacterium; assembly: GCA_049323095.1. Classification (GTDB taxonomy): domain Bacteria; phylum Desulfobacterota; class Desulfomonilia; order Desulfomonilales; family Desulfomonilaceae; genus VGSG01. Next base: position 9,511 of record JBMOME010000132.1, on the reverse strand, counting down.
CATCGCCGGGAAAATCCTCCAAATTCTCTCGTCCTGAAAGTCCCAGAGGGACGACAGTAGGCCAGAATTATGTCCGAGGATAGGGTTCGCCTTCCGGGGTAGCTCTGCCGTCCCTCCGGGACTTGAAAACGTTATTCGTTGACGGTTCTACTCGGCAATGAATTGCCGAGCTACTATCTGGGTGTCCCGACGGGACACCAAAGCTGGGAGAACAAACTGTACCTCATTCTAGCGCCTATGCTCCTGCCCTCCCGTTAAGAAAGGGGCTATGTGCTGCGTTTCCCCCTTTTCTAAAGGGGGTTGCAGGGGGATTTTCCCAACGATAGGTAGCAGGAGTAACCATTAGAGCGAATCTATCGCCCCACGCAACTCAACGATCACGGAACTTCTGCCACCGAACGATGCCGTAGTGGCGTCTCGGTTGCGCCAAGACAGCGCGGCAGGTATACTGAGCGCAATTGGGACCGTACGTGTGCTTCGAGTAGCACCGCGGAGCCCACTACCACAAGCCATGATTAGGTACATCGCGGCTGCAATTCTCGTCGCTGGTCTCGCCCTTTCCCAGGCATCATGCGTTCTTCGTCCGTTTGCGCTGAAATCCGAGCCGGAACCCGTGGCGGCTCAGCCACTCAAAGGTTACGCGACCTTGGACAAAATGCCGTTTCGGGAAGCGTGGTACGGCATGTACTTCCAAGAAGAAAAAGTGGGCTTCAGCCACTTTCGTATAGAGCCGTCAGGGAGGAATTTCCGGATCACCAGCGATTCCCTCATGCGCATGACCGCGCTCAAAAAGACCAATGAAATTAACATGAAAGAAAAGGTCATGGTGCGGCCTGACCTCACCCTGATCGCATTCGAATCGTTGATGAAAATGGATGGGAAAGACCTGCGGATGGTCGGACGACAGGAAGGGGATCGCTTTTGGGTGGATATCTCGGTGGAAGGCCAAACCGTCAGGCAGGAATATCCTGTCAGCGGCAACCTGTACCACACGAGCGCCATATCACTGATGCCCGCGGTCCGAGGACTCAAGGACGGCGAGAAATATTCCTTCGGCGTGTTTAATCCCGGCAAACAGGGCGTAGAAAGCGTGGAGCAGGAAGTCGCTCAGGTCCAGGGCAAACCGGGGCCGAACGGAGCTGTGTGGAGGGTCAAGAACAACTATGACCGCTCCCAGATTTACGCATGGCTGGACGGACGCGGATTGACGGTGCTTGAAAAGGCGCTCGAAGGGTCGCTCATCACCATGCTGGAAGACCAAGCTTCGGCCCGGGCATTCCTGAACAAGAAAGGGCCGGGCAAGGACCTGGTGCTGGATTTCAGCCTCATTAGAGTCGCAAACCCTATCCCGCAGCCGGAAAAGGTGCGTTTTCTGAAAATCGAGATGGACGGGATCGATTCCAGTCTGATCGCGTCGGATCATCGTCAGACGGTTACGGCAAGCGGGAAGAAGGGGTCCAATGAGCCTTTCGGAGTAGAAGTCCGATCCGAGACGCCGGCCTCGGGCGGGAAAGCCAGGGGTCGTGTTGATTCTGTAGATCTGAAGGAACATCTCGAATCCACCATTTCCATACAGTCCAGCCACCCGGAGATCGTAGCAAAGGCCGGCAAAATCGTAGATCCGGGCGACGCGGACATGGAAAAGGTGGTCAAACTCGTGAAGTGGACTGCCAAAAACATCAAGAACCGTATGAAGGATTCCTTCACCGCACTCTCGGTGCTGCGTGCCGGGGAAGGAGAATGCCAATCTCACGCAAACCTCTATACCGCGCTGGCGCGTTCGCAAAAGATACCGACTCGAATAGTGACCGGTCTTGTGTACACCGAAGATGTGGGGTTCCTGTACCACGCGTGGGCCGAATCGTTCGTCAACGGTTCGTGGCTATCTGTGGACCCGACGCTGGATCAGATACCCGCGGACGCTACGCACATCAAAATAGCCACCGGCGAATCGGGCAGGGACATGAGTTCACTTCTGAAAATGGTGGGCAAGGTGAAGATCAAGGTCCTGGAATTCAAGTCCTAGACAGGGATCGCTCTCCGGAACTGATTCGTTGAAAAAAGGCCGCCGCGGGGAATATAATCCAACCCCGCGCCGCGCGATGAGCACGGGAAAAGGAGGTAATGAGCCTTGAAAACTGACGAAGTATGCAAAATTACCTATTGCGGTGAGTGAAACTACGAGCCCAGAGCCGTCAGTTTGGCGGATGAACTCAAGGGGAAGTTGGGAGTCAAGTCCGAGTTGGTGCGATCTTCCGGCGGGATCTTCGAGGTGGAATTCGGTGGTGATTCAATCTTCTCCAAGAAGAAGCTCGGTCGGTTCCCCGACGAAGGCGAAGTGGTGAAGCTGCTCAAGAATCTTCGAGGCGGAGCCTGACCCGGAGATCCTGAAGCGAACGTCGTATCTCGGGAAACCCGATCAAGACACGAGGGCTCCAGCCGCGAGCCTTATTCAGACGGATCGGCGTCAGCATGTTGTCTTCTCCTTTTTATGTTCTTCGGGGGGCTTTTTTTCTGTGGGCACACCGGCAACTCTGGAAGTATGCTGCCGCGCCTCTGGTAATCACTACGCTTGTCATGGGAGTGGGCTACTATGTGCTCTATCACGTGTTCTCCGACCTATTGAGTCGGTTCCTCGGCCCGGGCACGGAATGGTATTGGCAAGTCGTCTACTACGTATTGCTCGTGGTGGCCGGGGCGCTTGTGCTCGTGATGTTCTTTTTTCTCTTCACGGTGGTGGCTACTACTATCGCTGAACCGTTTAACGAGCTGATCTCGGAGAAGACCGAGCAACTGATAACCGGGCGATTTGCAGATACCCCGTTTTCAGTGTTGCAGTTGCTGAAAGAGTCCGGCCGAGGTCTGGTTCACGCATTACGCATCCTGAGCTTTTATGTGGGTGCGCTTCTGGTGAGTCTCCTGTTCTTGCTTGTGCCAGGAATCGGTGCGGTTCTCTTCTGGCTGGTGACCATATTCCTCTCCGCGTATATGCTATCTTACCAGTATCTCAGTTACCCCATGACCCGGCGGAAGTTTACGTTCAGGCAAAAGCAGGCGCTGATTCGTTCAAAGCTCTTTTCCACAATGGGGTTCGGCCTTGGGAGCTTGGCAGTAGCATCGGTGCCGATTATTAATGTGCTCCTGGTCCCCGCGGCGGTGACAGGAGGGACCTTGCTCTTTCTGGACCTCCAGGCGAAGGGAAGCGATTCAACCATGAGAGCAGAGGATCAATGACCCCGATAGTCGTGCGTTGTTCACGTTGCAACGGACTTATGAAGGTCGACCAGGATGTAATGCCGGTCACAGGCTCCGTGACTGTACGATGTCCGCACTGCAAAGAGGTGGGGTGGGTGAGAAATCCTTCTACCGCGAGCGGGCTCGAAACGCGAGCGCCGGGCATTTCAGCCGCGTTGAGCTCGCATGGTCCTGCGGCCTTGGGTGAACCGGATTATGTGAATGACTACCGCTTTCCGGCCGAGCAGGAAGCTGACGCCTCAAAACGCAGCGCCATGGCATTGAGGGCTCGAATCCTCGTCTGGGTTCTTCTATCTCTCGGAGTTATCCTCGTTTTTGCCTTTCTGGTGAATCTGATACTGCCTGGGCCGCCGCGATGAATTAGCTCGTGTAGCGGCCGGCCACAACACACGGCGAATACCATGATATTGACAAGAGTCACACAAGAACAGAAAGAACGCGACTTTCTCGCCTCGTACGCGCTCAAGTCCGAGCAGAGTCGAGGCAGGGTTCATCCGGAGGACGAGTGTCCTTACCGCACGGCCTTTCAGCGTGACCGTGACCGAATCATCCACTCAAGGGCATTCCGGAGGCTCGAATACAAGACCCAGGTCTTTGCGTACTACGAAGGCGATCATTACAGAACTAGGCTCACCCACACCCTGGAGGTGGCCCAGATCGCCCGAAGCGTCGCCCAGTACCTCGGCGCAAATGAAGACCTCACGAACGCCGTGGCTCTTGCCCACGACCTTGGGCATACCCCTTTCGGGCACGCGGGCGAACAGGCACTCCACAATCTCATGGGAGAGAGCGGTGGCTTCGAGCACAATAGCCAGTCGCTGCGCGTGGTGGACTTGCTGGAGGCCCGGTACCCGGAATTCCCGGGTCTGAACCTGACCTACGAGACCAGGGAAGGGATAATCCGCCACTCCACGGTGTACGATCGGGCTCCACAAGAAGGCGCGCAAGAATTTTTCAGCCGGCCCAGACCGTGCCTGGAAACCCAGATTGTCAACCTGGCCGACGAAATCGCATACAACTGTCATGACATAGAGGACGGCCTGCGTTCGGGCTTCTTCGACGAGGGTGACCTAGGGGAACTGGCTCTGTGGAACCACGTGACCGAGATGATCAGAAAGAAGTACCCGAAGCTGGATCGGGACACCTTCCGCTATCAGTGCACTCGGCTGCTGATCGATACCTTCATACGAGACCTGATCCAGGCCACGGAGACCAATCTTTCAGAGAATTCGTTCCGGACGCCTGAAGCAATTATGGAATCGGAAAAGCCGGTGGTCGCGTTTTCAGAGACCATGCAGAAATGGAAAGAGGAGCTTAATCAGTTTCTGCACACACGGTTCTACACGCATCATCAGATACTCAGAATGCAATTCAAGGCTTACCGGCTGCTTCGAGACCTGTTCAAAGAGTATGTGAGACGCCCGTCACAGCTCAATCCCGGTATCCAGAAAAGAATCGCGGAAGACCAGGACTCGCTTGAACGTATCGTCTGCGATTACATTGCGGGCATGACCGATCGGTTCGCCCTGAATGAACACAGAAAGCTGTTCCTGCCGTACGAGTACTAGAGCTTTGATCAACACCGACGAGATTAATCCGCAGATGTCGCAGATGGCCGCAGATCCAAGAGATGAGCAAACGCATGCGATCATCGGTGCGGCGATGGAGGTTCATAGACAGCTTGGATCCGCATTCTTGGAGGACGTCTATCAAGAGGCGCTTGAGATCGAATTTTCGACTAAGTCAGTTCCATTCGGGCGTGAAGTAGGATTGCCTGTGTATTACAAGGCTCAGCGCCTGGCCTGCTCTTACCGGGCAGATTTTGTGTGCTATGATGAAGTGATCGTCGAGTTAAAGGCGCTCAAAGCGATCACTGGGGTCGAGGAAGCCCAGGTATTGAACTATCTCAAGGCGACGGGCCTCGGGCGAGGCCTGTTGCTGAATTTCGGTAACTCTCGACTTTGGTTCAAGCGTTTTGTGTTTTCTAATCTGCGTTAATCTGCGAAATCTGCGGATTAGAAGACGACGACGTCACGACCGTGCCGCAAATACGAAGACCGCCTATTTCCTGCAATACTAATCTCTGTCTCGATCCGGCCCCTGAGCGAGGGCCTCGGCTTTTCTGAGGTCGTCGGGCGTGTTCAGGTTCATGAGGAAGGTAAGGGTGGGATCAAGCAGCCGCAGTTCGGCTTCATTGACTTCTCTTAGGCTCACGTGCGGATAGAACGCGATTATCGCCAGCTCGTCTTCATGCAAGAGCGTTTCAATGTGCGGAATACACCGGCGAGAATAGACCGCGTGAAGTGGTTCCAAATGTGCCCCTACGCGGGGAACGACCACATCATGTCCATCAATTAATCCGGCCAGATGTCTAATGATCCCCTCTTGCAGGAACGGCATGTCGCACGCGACCAGAAACCCATATTGGGTAGGGCAGTGGTAAAGTCCCGTGTAGAGCCCGCCAAGAGAGCCTGCGCCGGGCCTAATGTCCGGGACCATGGGCAATCCGAGGAAGGCGAATTCATCGGGGGTATTGGTAACCACGAGCACGCGTGCAAAAACACGGGCCATGACCCCGACCACGCGCTCGATGATCCGCGTCCCGCCGACACGAAACAGCGCTTTATTGTGCCCCCCCATGCGTCGTGACCGGCCCCCTGCCAGAATGATTCCCGAAACGTCACGAAGCGCGGGCAGCGAACGGACAACGTCACTGCCGCCCGTATCGATGCCTGGAGAATGACTCTCGGACAGAGGGCCGCCTATATTGCGCTTGTCTGAAGCCGCGATGTGATAATGCAGGTCACTCACATGTCGATGCCCGCCACCCCTCAGCGTGCCCGGGCAGGAGCCTTGGGTGGCGAGGGAGCCTGCGACGGCGCAGGCTTTTCCGGCTCGGATTTAGGTTCTCGCGCTGCATCTAGCGCTTCTTTCTTGAGCCGTTCGTAGTTCCTGCATAGATCGGTAAGCCGATTGGTGTAGATTCCCAGGTCCTTCTTATACTGTGCGAAGCGGTCCACACAGGACCGGTCACGGACGTAGGAATTGAGGGAATTGACCACCAATGCACGGAGGAGGATCAGATTCTTGTATATGGACAGCTGCTGCACAATGTTTTGATCAATGGCTCTGAGGCTTGAAAACAAGCTCTTATCGCAAATGTTCATCAAGCGAAATGCGAGCTGGTCATACTCTCGGAGGATCCCCGTAATATCCGAAATGCGCTTGTTGATCTCCACTAGGATTTCGCTGAATTTCTTGTAGTCGGGCATTTCGGTGACAGGAATGTCGTAGACCTTGAAATCGATCTTGTCCACCCACTCTGATGCGTCGAACGCGAGATATCCGCCGACGCCGACCCTGAACAGGGACTTGGCATCCAGGTCCCTGTCACGCGTCAGGCGGTCAACGACAATTCGACGGCTATCCGGTGTCTTGAGGGTGAGTTCGAAAACCCCTTCCAGTCCTTCTTCAAGCTTGGGCGGCTGTGCAAACGCGTCCCACACCGGCCCGCAGCAGACGGCAAGGGCAGTCAAGAGGATGCCCACGAAAGGCCTCGCGCTCATCGTTCCCTCTCTTTCAGCCTGAAGCGACCAGAAGGCGATAACTCGGCTCGTGTGTTATAGACATCTCATTGTATACCAGTGGAAGTATACACGATATCTATGCGAAATGTCAATGGTAACTCGCTATGGTGCGGCAGCGGCTTTCTGACAGCCCTTACTAGCTGCCCAACTGCTTGCGCCGGTATTCTCTAGCGAATTCGCTTTCCGGAATTCTTGATACGGCTATTTTCACCATGTCGGTGACGGTCTGCTGATCTTCATTCTGCTCCGCGAGACCGGAAGTGATGCGCAGAAGAGCTTCGAGCCGCCTCTTGAGCTCGGTGCTGCACGGAAACTCCTTGAGGCCCTTCTCCACGGTGCCGATGGCTTTGAGCCACGTTCCCCGCTCCTTCGGCCACGCGGATTTCTGTTCGTCCTTTATGGCCTTGGACTTGGCTTCCATCTGCTCTATGGTCTCCACCAGCTCTTTGAAAATTCGGGAGTCTTTTCCCGAAACCTTTTCCTCAAGCTTCATCTCGCGCACTTTTACGACCAATTGCGTAAAAAGGTCCTTGCGCCGATCAGCTCTGTCCTTGATAGCGCTGAGAGTAGGAGCCACGTCTGCATCCGCTGCCGCGACGTACACCGATTCCTCGAATTCCGTGAATTCTTCAGTCGTGGGAGCGAGGGCCCGAGCCTTTCTTAAGAGCTCCCGTCCCGTCGTATAGAGGTAATCCGCCTTCTCGCGCAAAAGCTTGCGAGAGATCTCATCGATTTCTTTATCAAGTTTCCGCTGCTTCTCCTGGTGCCTTTGAATAGTCTTGAACTCCAAGCTCGCCAGTTTATCAGGTTCCTGCTCGTACCGGGCTTTGAGTTCCGTGAGCTTAGTGGCTGTATCGCGGTTGTTTTCGATCTTCAAAGCTATCAGGGTCTTTCGGTACTCTTCTTCCTCTTTGTATTTATTTGAAATGCCCTGGAGACCGTGGGCCAGAGTATTGGTGAACTGATACGCGGTCAGCTGCTGGGGCGTGACCTCTCCAATGCTTCGGTGGCTAGAGCCTCCCAGCAAGCCTCCATAAGCATTCACGCGGTTGAGGACCTGGAATTGCTTCCACCAATCCACGTCGAAACCTTCTTCGCGAGTCGTTCCGAACATGGGCTCCGCGGTAAGCTCGATCTGGATCTTTCTCTTGCCCGCGTCCATGCTGGCAAACGCGTGACCAGGGGTGATCATGCCGTGAACCGGTAGGCCCGCTTCCGCGCCGATAAGCGCAAACAAGATGGACCCGTTCAGGCAGAGGTATTTCTTATCCTTGAGCACATCCTGGGCCAGTATCCCCTCTTTGAGATCGTAGTTCTTCAGAACTTTCTGCTTGAGAAACATATACAGGGCCTTGGCCTTGGCTACCGGGTCCTGGATTCCCGCGATCTCTTTGAGCGCTTCTTCACGGACACTGTCAAGCTCTTTTCTCAAGACGCGATATTCCAACGGATCGGTCGTGGATGCCTTTATGAAAGCCTCGTACAGGTCATTGTATTCGCTCTTGGGAGCCGCGGTGCCGGCGCAATACTTGAACCGAGCCGGAGGTAGCTCGAACCTGCCCCTGGATTGAGCGAGCGCCGTCGCTTTGTCGCGGTACTCTTCCAGCAAGAAGTAATCCGGAGCCCTGGGAACCAACAGATAGTACTTGATCTTCTTCTTGAAATCGACCTGCACCTGAAGATGCGCATACGGGTCCAGTCCGCCCTGGGCCGCAGCCATATATCTCTTGTCAATAAAGTACGGGTCGAATCCGTAGAATTTCAGTGCGTCGGTGTACTGCGCCAGCGCGGCGGAAAAATTGCCGCTATCCTCGTAGCGCTGACCAAGTACGGCAAAAGCCTCATAGGACGAAGGGTCGAGATCCTGGCCGATCTTGGCGTAGTGGTCTCCCTCGTCAATGTATCCCAGCTGATAATAGAGTTGGGCGAGCGCAAGGTACGCCTCGGGGCGATGTGGCTGCGATACACATGCCAGGAGGTAATACCTTTGTGCCGCAAGAATTCGGGCTCCCTTGCCGGGACCTTCCAGACTCCCCGCTTCCAGTTGTCCCAGCAGCACGAGCGCGTGATAGTTGTTCTTATCGGTCTTGAGGACGGCGGTAAGTTTCTCTTTGGCCAGGGCCGGTCGCCCGCTCTCCATGGCCTGAACCCCCTCGATGAGGAGGTCGGCAACAGAGGGTCCCGCGAACGCATACGGGACTCCCAGCGCTGTCCACAGACACACTAAGCCCAGCAGTGAGACAGTTCGGATCACCCTCATTCCTCTACCTCTCGCAAGGATTAGTCGGTGGTATTATAGTATAAAAATGCTTTATATGTCAACGGGTTAATAATGAGACCGTTTCCTGATGTGCGCCAACGCCAAAACAGTAGCTTATAAGCCTATTTTCTCTTCTGCCGCCGCCGCGGTCACCACCTCTGCGAAATCAGCGTATCGCAACGATGTTTGTTCTGATATCTGGCGGACGAGATTGTTCCTGTCGCGTGCTGCCGGCATGATACATACGTTGCTCGCTTCTGGACCGACATCCTCTTGGAATTCACCGGACGGACAGGGTCGCCAATTCTGTTGCGGTTGAGAGGCCCAGCGCTTACAATAGCCTCAAGATAAACAGGAGAAGTATTGTGGACGATCAGACAATCCTTGCCGACGATCCCAACTTCGGGAA
>JBMOME010000131.1:0-13005 GCA_049323095.1 Thermodesulfobacteriota bacterium | reverse complement strand
AGGTTGGCCTGATTGTTCCTCGCGCGAGTTTCCAGGTTCTGATTATCGTAGCGGGGGAGCTCTTCGCCCCATGACCGGATGCGGATTCGGTCGGGGTGGATGTTGTACATTCTGACGAGCGCGTCGCGCACGGTGCGGGCCCGCTTCATCGCCAGAGTGAAATTGTGGCGTTCGCCGCCAAGAAAATCGCTGTGCCCGTCGATCTGCAAGACGTATTGCGGGATCGCGTGGAGGAAGTTCGCCACGCTCTCCAGCTTGATGGCTTCCGGGGGAATCAGGTCCGCGCTCTCGTGCTTGAAGAAGATCTCAGGATACGGAAACATAATTTCCTGCACGGTCATGTCATACGCGAAATCCTGCATCAGTTGATGCGTGCGCACGTCCTCCCAGTGCCGAGCGTACCCCCCGGTCAGCTTGCACACTTCATAGAGATTTCGCCAACCGCTCTCCGTGTTCCCGAAATATATGCCGTAGACGCGTATCTTGTCGCCAAAATGGTCCTTTAGCGCGGTCGCGGTCTTCTGCGGGCACTCGCCGATGGACCCACCGTCGGACAGTACCAGCACAGCGCCTCGGCCACACGCGGTCCCCAGGATGGAGCCCGCAAGTTGGAGCGCCTCTTGGAACCCGGCAGTTCGGCAGGGATAGAAACCATCCTCACGTAAGCACGGAAAAAGCTTGTCATATTTTACCCGTTCCCACGGGCTCAATGGACTCACAATCTTCGGGCATTTCTTGTCTCCGAAAGTGATGACCGAGGTATTCAGGTCATACTGCCAGCGAGGCACATGAGGCATAACATGATTAAACAGCTTGAAAGCGCGCCAGGACACGAAATGACGGGTCAAGTCAAACGTCTGGGGATAGCCGCTCATCATGGAGTCGGAAACATCCATCACAAACACGAGATTGTGGACTTTGGGGATAAAGTCGTGATCCTTGTTCCTCTTGATGTCGGCAGGGACCACGCTGGGAAGCGCGAACAGCACCGCGATGAGCAGCGTTGCCTTCAAAGCTCTTTTCATGGGGCGTCCTCCTGGGGACCGCGGTTTCTTTTTATTATTTAATCTCCATAATAACCGATGCCTATAGCACTATATTAAAGTAAATTATCAATAATGTCAAGGCTTATGCCAACTCGTCGATAATTTCTCCGAGCCTTTTTCAGTTGATCATTGATCGCGGGCGCCCTCCGACACATAATATGCCGGGAACGGAACGGCCTTATGATGGCTGTGGGTTGCCCCACAATCGCGACTTGGCGTGAGGGGAAGAGTCCGCTTCAAGGATCAGTGATGTCTCCAGCGTCTCAAAGAATTCTCATCGTGGACGATGAGCCCAACATGTTGCACATGCTCGGGGCCCTTTTGAAACAGGAAGGCCTGGAGCCGGTATGTGCGTCCTCCGCGCAGGAGGCATTGCAGATACTTGAGCGTGAAAGCTTTGATTACGTTCTGTCCGACGTTCGTATGCCGGGCATGGATGGCATTCAACTGGTAGAGACCCTTCGTGCGCGTTCGATCGACGCGATCGTGATCCTCATGAGCGCGTACGGCAACGTGGATCTGGCCATGGAAGCCATCCGGAAGGGTGCGTACGATTACATCGCAAAGCCGTTCAAGACTGACGAGGTGGTGCTCACACTGCGCAAGGCCGCGGAAAGGGAACGCCTGCGTCGGGAAGTGATCCGGCTCAAGCGGCAGCTGCGGCACGCGGAGGCGAGCGAGCACATCGTGGCCCAAAGCCCGGCCATGAAGTCCATCCTGGCAACTATCGACCAGACTGCGCGGTTCGAATCATCCGTGCTCATTACCGGAGAATCGGGCACGGGTAAGGAGCTTATAGCGCGAGAAATCCATCGGCGGTCGGGGAGAGCGGAAGGTCCTTTTGTGGCCATCAACTGCACTGCATTGCCGGAAGGCCTCCTTGAGAGTGAGCTCTTTGGCCACGCGCGAGGCGCGTTCACCGGTGCTGTTGCCGACAAGCCAGGGCTCTTTGAGGAGGCTGACGGCGGGAGCCTCTTGCTGGATGAAATCGGCGCGGTTCAGCCGTCGGTGCAATCCAAATTGCTACGAGCGCTTGATACCGGCCGTATTCGCCGAGTAGGCGAAAACCAGGAACGCGCTGTCTCGGTTCGGATATTGGCTGCAACCAATGAAGATCTGGAGGTCCAAAAGCGGGACGGGCTCTTCCGAGAAGACCTGTACTATCGCCTCAGCGTCATCCATATTCACATCCCGCCGCTCAGAGCCCGCCGGGAGGACATTGTCCCGCTCGTGGAGCACTTCGTGGGACAGTTCAATGAGAAGATGAGGCTCAAGGTTAAGGGGATAAGCCGTGAAGCCCAGGATGCGCTCCTGAACGCGCCTTGGAAAGGCAATGTGCGAGAGCTTCAGAATGTGATCGAGCGCGCGATGATTCTGTGCGCAGGGCCTCAGATCACTCTGGACTGTCTACCGCACGATCTGCGGCTCCTCGGGGCTCCACGGGCACCACTATTGGACGAAGATGATAACCTCTCCGTGAAAAGAGCCTCCCGATCCCTCGAAAAGATCCTGATTATCAAGGCGCTGAACCGCACGGGCGGGAACCGTTCCCAGGCTGCGGAACTCCTGGAAATAAGCTATCCCTCGCTTTTGCAGAAGATCAAAGATTACGGCCTTACATAGTCCCGTGTAGTTCAGGGTTACCGATCGGTCATCCGGGAGGGAAGACTGTCATTGCGAGCGCAGCGAAGCAATCTCCTGGCCCTTGAGAGAGCAGATTGCTTCGTCGCTTCACTCCTCGCAATGACAGGTGAAATATCCTTCCCCTCAGCAGGAAATGAATTCTTGCAGTTCGAGTCCATTACCCTTTACCGGGCCGTTCCCCGGCCGCGACCAGGGCGCTTCCCATGCCGGGCACCAGATGGAGTCCTTTGCGTTTTCCCATTTCACTGAAAGGAGAATGGGGGCTCAGGGGGCTATTCGTGTGTAGCAACTGCACTTGAACGGTCTTGCCTGCGGTGAAAGGCGCGTCTTCCGGCGCGAGGATCATGAGCCCGTCTGCCAGCACCATTGAACGCAGTGCTCCTGAGCTCTGATTTGCGGTGCGACGAGCCATCAGTTTGCCGTCTTTCTCGAACACCTGGCATCTCACCAAATGGAGGCGGCTGGGCTCTTTTGGCGCGTCGTCCGCGAGGGTTGCTTCGATGAGAGGACGGAAAAGGTTCACGTGGCCCATCATCTTGAGCAGCGCAGGCCGGACGAACTGCTCGAACGAGATCATTGCGGAAGTGGGGTTCCCCGGCAGGCCGAACACGGGCTTGTTTCCAATGGTGCCAAAGACCAGCGGCTTGCCGGGCTTCATGGCCACTTTCCAGAACTTCACCCTCATACCGAGCTGTGAAAGCGTGTCCTTCACGAGATCGTACTTGCCCACCGAAACTCCGCCCGATGTGAGGATCGCGTCTGCACGCAGCCCTTCGGATATTCGGGCACGCTGGTCAGCTTCGTCGTCCGAGGCAATGCCCAGTGAAAGCGGGATAGCGCCGCATTCCATGACCTGCGCGGCCAGGCTGTAGGTATTGGAACAGACCACTTTTCCTTCAGTGAACGGTTCATCCAGGTCCACCAGCTCGTCCCCAGTGGATAGTATGGCCACCAGAGGTCGCTGATACACGTGAACGTACGCATGGCCCAGGGTCGCGAGCATGCCGATTTCTGGGGCACGTACGATGTCACCCTTTGACAGCACCGTTTCGTTCTCTTTGACGTCTTCGCCCCGGGACCGTATGTGCCGGGATTTGCCCGGATCCGCGAGGATGGTGACTTCATCGCCTTCTCGGGTGGTGTCCTCCACCATTACCACCGTGTCCGTGCCGGCCGGGATCAAAGCTCCGGTCATGATCCATGTGGCCTCGCCGGCTCCCACTCGACCGGTGAAAGGCTTTCCTGCTGCTGCCTCGCCGATCAACTTCAATTTCACCGGATTGCTTGCGCTTGCGCCTGCCACATCCTGGTGCCGGCACGCGTATCCGTCCATAGCGGAGTTGTCTCCTGCAGGGACGTCTCGTTTCGCCTTTACGTCTTGGGCCAGCACGCGGCCGAGGGCTTCCAGAATATGGATTCGTTCAGTCCCCAGGACGGGGATCTCTTCCAGCACTTTTTCCTGCGCTTGACCGATGTCGAGCATGGTAACCTCTGAGCATTAATATCGATCGATGACCAGAGTAAAGCGGCCTATCAAACACATTATAGCATGGCGCCGGGAACCGCAATCAGACGGCGCATATAGGTACCCTTTCAGTTACGTGCGGCATTTTGCCGTTCTCTGTCATTGCGAGGAGTGTAGCGACGAAGCAATCTCTGTCTTTGGGCGCTGAGATTGCTTCCTCCGCTTTTCAGCGGGGGAAGCAACGACACTCTTCTTTGGCGTAGCTGAACGGTGAATGGCGCGCCGGTAATTGATCCCATTTCGGACCAGGTTACTGCCTAGGCCGCGTTACGCATTCGATAATGAACCAGGCTGACAGTTTCATGTGGTATCCTGTAGATAGGCCCGACTCTACGACCTGCTGCCGGGCGTGGCAACGAGGCGCATAAGCGGAGGTGACCCGTGTATCTCGTGACAGCCGATGAAATGAGGGCGTTTGATGCGGTCGCGATCCAGGAATATGGTATTCCCGGCGCGGTTCTTATGGAGAATGCCGGGCGCAGTACGTTCCACATCCTCCGCGAATACCTTGAAGGACAGATTTGGGGGTTAAGGGTCGCAGTGGTCGCGGGACCGGGGAACAATGGCGGGGACGGTTATGTGATCGCTCGGTACTTGATCAATCACGGGGCTGATGTGGAGACGTTCCTCCTGGCACCGCGGGAGTCGATCAAAGGGGACGCGCTGATCAATCTCCTTGTGTTGGAAAAGATGACCTCCCAGATCTTCTCCGTAACGGATGAAGCCTCGTTGGCTCATGCAGCATTTGTCTGGCACGAGGCGGACGTCATCGTAGATGCAATTCTGGGCACAGGCCTGACCTCAGACGTGCGATCCCCGTATCGAGAGGCGATAGAGCGAATAAACGGCGCGCCTGGTGTCAGACTGGCGGTGGACATCCCATCCGGGCTTGACGCGGACACCGGCAAAGTGCGCGGGGTTGCGGTTCGTGCCGACCTTACTGCGACGTACGGATTCATGAAGCTGGGCATGGCGCTGCATCCGGGCGTGGATTATTGTGGCACGGTCGAAGTGGTGGATATTTCCGTTCCGTTGAACGCGGTGGAAAACAATCCTCCTGCAGCCCACCTGTACGATCGGGTCCAAGGCACTGATTTTTGGAGGCTCCGGGCCGATCCCGAGGCTCACAAAGGAACGTTCGGCCATCTTTTGATCGTGGGCGGTTCTCCCGGCAAGACCGGCGCGCCAGCGATGGCCGCACGAGCTGCGGGCCGCATGGGGACCGGTCTGGTCACTGTGGGTGTGCCGGCGTCGTTGAACCCGATCCTCGAAGCGAAACTCACCGAAGAAATGACTGAACCTCTGCCTGAGAGCATGCCCGGCTATCTGGGCGAGCCTTCAACCCAACGCATCCTCGCCCTGGCGCAGAATAAGAGATGCGTCGTCCTCGGCCCCGGCCTCTCTGCGCGAGAAGGCATCCCTGAATTTGCCCGGGAACTCTTGGCCCAGTACGAGGGATGGCTGGTGATCGACGCGGACGGCCTCAATGTGCTCGTAGGAAGCCTCGATGCCGTCAAAGCCGCGCGAGGGCAGCTCGTCTTGACTCCTCACCCCGCGGAAATGGGCCGACTTACGGGATTATCGACCCGTGAAGTCCAGGACGACCGCGTGGGGATCGCACGGCGCGCCGCCAAGGACTTGAACGCGTGGATCGTGCTCAAAGGAGCCAGGACGATCATTGCAGCCCCTGACGGCCGGATATTCGTCAACACGTCCGGAAATCCGTGGATGGCATCCGGAGGCCAGGGAGACGTGCTTAGCGGGATTCTGGGCGCTCTCTTGGCCCAAGGTCTATCTCCTGACGATGCCCTCCCTTTCGGGGTTCACTTGCATAGTTTGGCCGCGGACAAGATCGTGGAACAACGCGGGCCGCATCCGGTGCAGGCAATGGATGTCATCGACGAGCTCCCCGCGCTGTTGGGCGAACTGGGGCCGCACAAAGAGACTTGAACCGCTGGAATCTTATATAGCGTTTGCCAAGAGTAATGAGGTACTTATATCGTTTCGCAATAAAAAATGCCTTCGGTCGGCCGCGCTCATCCTTCGGTCTCGGCTCGAGTGCCGCGGTCAGGCGATCAAACCTGCCGGGACTCACCTCCATTTCGCACTCGGGGAGGCGGTCGATCTCTTGAATCAACCCGGTCTTTACGGCATAGGCCGACACGATCGGGAAGAAGCCCACGTTCGACACCTGCACGTCCTCGTCACCGACGCCCATCGGGAACCGCCTCACCAGTTGTCTTGTTTCTCTTTGCGGCGTGTTGCGAGCTTCCTGCGTATTATCCCGGACAACACATACCGTTGTAGGACCTCCTCGGACATCTTCGAAGCTCCCGTGATCCGGTCAAGGCAATTGACAGCACCGCATTCACAATCGAACTCCTCTGCGAGGTCCCACTCAGTCCCTGGATAAAAGAAACGCAGTTCCTCTCCTGGTTGTATGTCCCGCAGCGCGCGCACCACCCCTGCTTCGATGTCGAACTGCACATTCGGCGAGCACGAATGATTCACGTAGCGCAGCTCGAACGGCACCGGTTCGGCGTGCTCTTCGTCACCGCATTGTACCGACCAGCGCGACGGCATCGGTTGCTGGCGTTCCGCCGAACACCGACTGATCACGTCTCCCGCACGCCACGCACGCAGCGTCACGAGGCCGAACCCAAACGTATTCTGCACGATCTCATAAGGCGGACGCCAGTCGGGTGCTGTGTTTCGCCACGCGGTGCGAACGAAGTCCGAGACATGCTCGCGGTATCGCTCCCGGATCTCCGGCAGTAGGTGGTCGCTGCCCAGGACAACCCGCCTGCAATTGGCGGCTCCGCATCGGCATTCGAAAGGTGCCATCCCCGGGCCGCAAAACGTGGCGTAGTCCAAGGTCAGCTCTTCCCCGGCGCGGATGACCCGCCGCGCAACCAGGTCCAGCCCCTCTAGCCATGTGTTCGGGTCGCAGGAATGATTTATGGGGCGCCACTCTTCGGGGTCGTCGCTCCAGAGCACGTGTAGGTCGCTTGTCAGCGGCCACGCATACTGCTCAAACCATTGACGCCTCATTCCCCGCCAGGAACGCTCGATGTGGCGTCGCGAAGCGAGTACGTGCGGGCGCTCCTCATATCGCTCAACGATCTCTCCTCTTTGAATGTCTCTCAAAGCAAACATCCCAAAGCCGTTCTACCGCCGAAAGCGCGGCTCCCACGGCGGGGACGAGCGGTCCCGCCGCCGTGCTGCGCACATGAGGAGATGCTCCAAGAAGTGCCTGTGCCCAGCTTGATCGTTTGCCAGAATGAAGTCAGCGCTGCCGTATTGGCCTTCGGGATAGAAAATGCCGCAATTGGGATTGATTTCGAGGACATAGATGTCTCCGGCCGCGTCCATGCGCAGATCGCACCGCCCGTAGCCCGTCCCGTTCATCGTGGTGAAGATCAGCACAGCGGTCTCGCGCAGACGCGCTGCCGTTGCTTCGTCGTCCACAGGGGAAGCCCCCATGCTGGCGAATGTTCTCCACTTCAAATCGAAATGCTTGAACGTTTCGCCCGGGGGGAAAAGGAATTCGATCGGCTGCAATGCCCAGGCGTCTTCAGTCGAGTCTCGTGGCTCGGTCACGAGCACACTGAATTCGCGACCTTCAATGTACTCTTCGATCAGTGCCCCGCCGTAGGCTTCGACCATTCTCGCGACCTCGCGCCGTAAACCGTCGACCTCGGTCACACGCGAATCTCGCGTCAGGCCTATGCTCGAGTAGCTGTGAGGGTGTTTGACGATCATGGGGTAACGCAGTTCGGAGACCACCCGCCCGAGTTCAACCTGGTCGCGCACGAAGGCATACGCGGGAAAGAGCACTCCCACCGAATGGCATGCCATCTTCATGGCCAGGCGCGAGGGGTCATAGAAGGCCGACCCCGCACCTGTGAAGGCCACTCTTGCGCGCTCCAGAGTTCTCACCACCTCAATCCCTGCCCGGTCCTCATCCCAGGCGCCATCACAGAGATTGACGATCACATCGAACCCTTGCCGGGCAACGGTATTCACCTGCCCGACCGCGGTCGCCTTGAGAATGCTGAAATGTTCGAAGGAGTGCTCCGGCAGATAGCGCCCAGGCTTGCATTCCGGTTCGAGACTTTTGAAGGGAACGGCAGAGCAGCGATAAGAGGAGGTGAGAACAGCGAGTTTCATTCCGCGTTTCCCTGTGTCTGCTGCTGACGACGCCGATCCTGTACGACGCACCGCAGATGACACCGATTCGTAGCGTTATGTCAAAATAACAAATCTAACAACACACTTAGCATATTCCACCTTCGATACCCACAGGAAAGCCGCGCCTTCCGGCGAAGCGGCCGTCATGGCTCTGCGGCTTCGGGCTTTTCACGTGCACAGGTTTCGGGAGCTTGCGGCTCCGTCGGGCTTGCACCGGACCAATATGGGAATCGCATTGACCGCGTTCAGGAGCACGTGGTATCGTCTGGCAGCAATCTCCTGACATGACTACGGAATTCAAATACATCCGCTTGATTCTTATTGCCTGAGATCGACGGGAAGGCCACCCTCAAAAAGGAGCCGCGCGATGGGCATACTGGCCCTCCTGAAGCACCTGCTGACGTATTTGCGACCCCATAGGTTCTCGTCATTGGTCCTGCTCGTGGGACTCGCAATTGAGGTCGGCGTCGATACCTTGATGAAAATGAGCTTGAAAATCCTCATTGATCAAGCCATCGTTCCCCAGCGCCACGGTTTATTGCTGATCATCCTGGGAGTCCTGGCGCTCGCAACGGCGGTGGCTTCCGCCTGCAGTCTGGGATGCGATTATCTCTGGGCGCGTGTCGGCTCGCAGGTCATGAATTCACTTCGCAGGCAGATCTTCGATCACCTGCAGCGCCTCTCGATGAGCTTCTTCTCCCGCTCTGCCGTGGGCGACCTGATGGCCAGGTTTTCCAGCGATATGGCCGCGATCGAAAGTGGCCTGGTCATTGCGCTTCCCGCCGGAATCATCGCTTGTGGCGGGATTCTCTTGAGCGCGGGTTTGCTCTTCAAACTCGAGTGGCGACTGGCGTCGTTGGCGGTCCTCGGACTTCCCCTCTGCTTTCTGGGTTCGTCGCTGCTAAGCGGGAGAGCCGTTCAGGCCGGTTACCGCTCCAAACGGCAGGAGGGGCGTCTGGCGAGCATCGTTCAGGAGAACATCAATGCTCAGCCGTTGATCAAGGCGTTCGGTCTTCAGGGACGTGTCATGAGTGAGTTCCATTTCGGGCTTCGGGAATTACAGGCTTTCTGCATTCGCTCGAACTTCATGAACTACGTCATCCAGCGGATCCCGAACCTCTCGGTCATGCTCCTCAATCTCGTGGTGATAGGCGTTGGAGCATGGATGTCGTTCAAAGGAAAGCTTTCCGTGGGGTCTCTGGTGGCCTTCCAAGTGTTGTTGATCGGCATGAGTTCCGCTATCAACTCGCTGACCTGGGTCGCGCCGTATCTCATCACCGCCGCCGGCGGGATGCAGCGGATTCGAGAAGTCCTGGATGAGGAGCCGCAAGTGAAGGATGCCGCCGAGGCAACAGAGCTTCCCGTCCTGGCCGAATGCATTCAGTTCGAAGACGTTTGCTTCAGCTACACCAGGGAACAGGTAGGTCTGCAGGTGGTGAACTTGCGGCTTGATGCCGGATCCAGGATCGCTTTCGTCGGTCCCAGCGGCTCCGGCAAGAGCACCTTGATCAACCTTATCATGCGGTTTTATGACATCGACGGCGGGCGGGTGGCCTTTGACGGCACCGACGTCAGGGCTGTCAGCCAGGAATCTCTGCGCAGGCAGATAGCTATTGTCTTCCAGGACAATTTCCTGTTCAACGTGTCAGTACGTGAAAACATCCGCCTGGGCCACCCAGGCGCCTCCGACGCGGAGGTGGAAAGAGCCGCCAAGCTCGCGGAAATACACGACTTCATCATGGGGCTGCCCGAAGGATACGACGCTCCGGCGGGCGAACGGGGCAGCCGATTCTCCGGCGGGCAGCGACAGAGGATCGCCCTCGCGCGGGCACTGATCCGGGATCCTGCCGTCTTGCTGCTGGATGAAGCCACCTCGGCGCTCGATCCTGCCACGGAGGCGGCGATCAACGCCACGCTCGAGCGCGTTTCAGAAGGGCGCACGGTCATCAGCGTTACCCACCGATTATCCACTGTCTTGGACATGGATCACATCGTCGTCATGGATCAGGGCAGAGTTGCTCAGCGGGGAACACATGCCGAACTGCTCGCCCAGGATGGTCCGTATGCAACGCTATGGGAAAAGCAGGCAGGCTTTACTGTGAACGCGACGGGCGATCTCGCGCACATCTCACCTCACCGCCTTCGCCGGTTGCCCGTCCTGGGACAGCTCGACGATTCTCTCCTTGCCCAGTTGGCTTCCGATTTCACCAGTGAAGGCATTCCGGAGAAACGGGTCGTGGTCCACCAGGGGGATCCGAGTGAGAAATTCTACATCATTGTGAGGGGGCTCGTGGAGGTCTCCGTCGAGACCCCGGAGGGGGAAGTGAAGCAGCTCGCGAAGCTGCAGGACGGCGACTATTTCGGTGAAATGGGACTTCTGAAGAACGTGCCGCGAACTACCACGGTGACGACTCTGGTGCCATCACTCTTCCTCTCTCTCGCAAGAGAGAAGTTCACGGAGCTGATAGAACGTTCGCCCGGTTTGAAAGAGGATCTCACGCGGGTCGTTGAAGAGCGGGAAATCGACCTACTGACCCGACTCGGCTCCGACTTATGCTCCGGAAAGAGCCCGCCGGCGTCAACTTGACGTTGTCGATTCATCCAACCTGGCAGCGACGCGGCAAACGGATCTAAAGTGCCAGGTAAGCTTTCTTGACGTGAGGATCGTTGAGGAGTTGGGCCGCAGGGCCTGACATGGCAACCGAGCCGTTTTCCAGGACGTATGCCCTATTGCTGATTTCCAGGCTGAATGCCACTTTCTGCTCCACCATGAGCACGGTGAGCCCATCCTTGTTAATGGCCTGAATCGCCGCGAAGACGTGCTCCGCCACCACAGGATGCAACCCGAGAGAAGGCTCGTCCAGGAGCAACAACTTGGGGTCGCTCATCAAGGCGCGGCCTATGGAGAGCATCTGGCGCTCGCCGCCTGAAAGGGTCCCAGCCGGCTGGTCTCCGCGGTCCGCCAGCCACGGATGAAGCCCGAAGACTCTGTCCAGGAGCTGCTTGATCTTGCTTTGGTCTTTGAGCACATGCGCGCCCAAGTACAGATTTTCCAGCACTGACATGTCAGGGAAGATCCGAGCGCCTTCGGGCGCGATCGTGAGGCCCAAGCGCACAATCTGCTCAGGCGCGAGTCCGTCCAGATTTTGGCTTTCAAAGAAGATCCCGCCCCCTTCTGCCGCTCGTGGCGGGACAAGTCCCACGATGGAGCGCATCAGGGTGGTCTTACCAGCAGCATTGGGGCCGATCACTGAGACGATTTCTCCGCGGAGGACTTCCAGGCTCACGTCACGGAGCACCTGCACATCGCCATAACCCGAATTAATGCGAACGATCTTAAGCATATTGCCGGCCCAGATACGCCTCAACTACGTGGGGATCGGAGGCCACTTCCTGCGGCTTGCCTTCCGCGATCTTGTGGCCGTGGTCCAGAACAATGATCCGGTCGGATATTCCCATAACAGCCTTGATAATATGTTCCACCACCACCAGGCTGATACCGCGATCTCTCAAACCCTTGAGCAGCTCTAACATGTCTTCGATTTCGCCTGATGTGAGACCGGCCATATTTTCGTCAAGCAACAGCACTCTAGGGCCGGTGGCCAGTGCTCTGGCCAACTCCAGCCTGCGCCTCGATGCCAGCGAGATCGCGGTCGGCGTCACGTCCGCGACAGCACCCAGGCCCACCGACGTGAGAATTTCGCGAGCCTCCGAGCGTGCTCGTTCCAGCGAAAGCCCCTTCCCGTACGCGGCCGCGATCAGGACGTTCTCAAGCACAGTGAGCCCGGGAAAAGGTCGAGCAATCTGAGAGGTTCGGGCTATCCCGAGACGGCAGATCCGGTAGGGTTTCTTCCCGGTGATCTTCCGTCCCTCGAAGATTACTTCGCCGCTTGACGGTCCGATTGAGCCGGTGATCACATTGAACAGGGTGGTCTTGCCTGCTCCGTTGGGTCCGATGATTCCCAGTATTTCGCCTTCCCGGAGATGGAATTCCACCTCCGAGAGAGCTTCCAGCGCGCCGAAACGGCAGGTCACATTCCGAACCTCGAGGAGAGGCGCCATTCAGGCCTCCCTGTGCGGGGTTAGGAATCTACCCCTGAGCGATCCCACAATTCCCCGAGGCATGAAGAGGATCACTCCAATAATGATGAGGCCCACCAGCGCCATGTATACGTAGAGAAACCTGGCCCAGAGCATCTCAGATACGAGATAAAGAAAGGTGGCTCCAATTGCCGGCCCCAGCACGGTCCCCATTCCTCCCAGAAGAGTCATGATGACCATCTGGATCGTAATGTGCACGTCAAAGACCGAGCTCGGGGTGATGTACGTCAGCCAATACGATTCCGCCGCGCCGAACATGCCAAGGAAACCCGCACTGATCGCGTACGCCTGCACCTTGGTGCGAGCGGTGTTAACCCCTACTCCTTCCGCAGCATCCTCATCTTGGGCGATGGCCTTGAGCGCATAGCCGAATGCCGATCGCTCGGTCAGGATCGTCGCTGCCAGGATGCCCGTAGTGAGAGCCAGGAATACGTAATAAAAGAATTCCGACGAAGTATTGATCGGAAACGTGACCCCGTGACTACCTCCGAAAACGGT
>JBMOME010000130.1:0-13033 GCA_049323095.1 Thermodesulfobacteriota bacterium | reverse complement strand
CTCCCCAAAAACTCTTATCCTCTTCAAACGCTTCCAGCGCTCGCCAGCTTTCGTCGCATAAACTGCTTAAATGTCGTCACGTATGCCTTTCGGGGGATTTTGGCAGATCAGGAGGAGATTCGCCAGCCCGTAATCATTTAGTTTCGCGGAGGGGTTTGACGCTATCTGTCATTGCGAGGACCCCGGACGTGATCCGGGGGACGAAGCAATCTCCGTCCCTTAGCGCTGAGATTGCTTCGCTGCGCTCGCAATGACGGTTGTTGGCCCTGGTAACTCAGTCTTGACACCAGCCCCTATATTCTTGACTTCAGACCTTCCGATCCAGGATACTCGCCCCATTCTTGAGGAAGCCTTTGAAATGTCCGATCTGTACGCACAAGTGCAGGAGTCCGTTCAGGCCCTGCGAACAAGGGCCGAAGTCACCCCGGATGTCGCCCTGATTCTCGGGACCGGTCTGGGTGGGGTCGCGGAGCGTATCTCCACAGACCTGCGCATTCCCTACAAGGAAATTCCCCATTTTCCCGAGGCCACTGCGGAAGGACATCAGGGGATGCTCCTTTTCGGGTCTCTCGCAGGGCTCAAGGTGGTGGCCATGCAGGGGCGATTCCACTTCTATGAAGGGTATCCCCTTGAACTTGTTTCACTTCCAGTCAGAGTTTTCCGCGAGCTGGGCGCCCGAATTCTCATTATAAACAGCGCGGCAGGTGGATTGAATCCGGCTTTCGAGCCTGGGGACGTGATGGTTGCCACGGACCATATCAGCCTCATGATGCCCAACCCGTTGAGAGGCATTGTGGACGATCGCTTGGGACCACGATTCCCGGACATGAGCCGCCCGTACGATGCTGAGTTGATCCGCGTGGCCACAGAGGCGGCCTCCGCACACGACATAGCCGTCAGACGGGGTGTGTACATCGCGGTTCGCGGCCCGAGCTTGGAGACGCCCGCTGAAACCCGCATGTTGAGGCTCCTGGGAGCCGACGCGGTGGGAATGAGCACCGTCCCGGAAGTTATCGTGGCAAACCAGGTGGGCTTCAGAACGCTCGCGCTCGCAGCAATTACCAACGTAAACGATCCTAACGCGATGAAGCCCATTTCCGTCGAAAAAGTCATCGACAACGCAGCAAAGGCCGGCCCGACTATAGGTCTGATCATCGAAGAGACCCTGCGACGGGTCAAAGCCGGCCGAGCGTGAACACGTAGGGCCGCAATTCATTGCGCTCGATGAACACGGGCGTGATGAATCACGCCCCTACACACCTTTCCTTTGAGGCCCATATTGCGGATGCGATTATCATTCCCACACCTGTTCAGGAGACGATTTCACCGCGCATGTCCGATATCACCCTCATCAATGGTCTGATCCTTCAAGACTCTCGCCGACCGCGGGTGGAGCTCCACTCCACGACTGTGATTTCAGGGGGGAAGCTCTCCGTTGTGAATGGGGAAGCCGGATCCACGGTTACATCCGGAGACGTGATTGATTGCTCAGGCTGTCTGATCATGCCGGGTCTGGTGAATCTGCATACACACGCCGCGATGGCCATGCTCAGGGGCCTTGCGGATGATGTGCCCTTGGACACATGGCTAAATGACTACATTTTCCCTACTGAGGCTCGTTTTGCCGCGCCGGAATTCGTGTATCTTGGTACGAAGCTCGCCGCGGTGGAAATGGCCCTCTCAGGGATTACCTGCTGCGCGGATGGCTACTTCTTCATGGAACAATCGGCGCGGGCGTTCGCGGAGGTGGGGCTTCGCGCAGTCGTGGCCCAGGGCATACTTGACGTGCCGGTGCCTGATGCGCCACAGCCTGGGTCATGGAAGGCACGAGTCGAGGTTTTCCTGAGAGACTTCCCTTCCGATCCGCTTGTTACTCCAGCCCTGTTCTGTCATTCACCGTACCTATGCAGTCCTGAAACGTTGCGCTCAGCTTGGGAGATTTGCGAAGCGCGGGATATGAAGCTCTTCGTCCATGTCGCTGAAACAGCGCGCGAAGTGGAGGACATCAAAGGGCGATATGGTCTAACACCCGTGGAGCACCTGAATCGCGTGGGCATCCTGGGCGAGAGGCTTGTTGCAGTGCATTGCGTGCATCTCTCTGAAAGGGAAAAGGAGATGCTCGTGGAATCAGGCACGAGCATTGTTCATTGTCCGGAGAGCGCCATGAAGCTCGCATCCGGAGCCGCGCCGGTGGCAGATCTCCTCGCGAAGGGCGCGCTCGTTGCCTTGGGCACGGACGGACCCGCGAGCAACAACAACCTGGATATGTTTGAAGAGATGCGCTCCGCATCGTTCATGGCCAAGCTTGTGGGCCGAGATCCACTGGCTCTGAATGCGGCCACGATGATTAGGATGGCCACCATTAACGGCGCGGAAGCACTGGGCCTGGAAGCGCAGATCGGCACGCTGCAAGCAGGCAAGGCCGCGGACCTCATCGTGGTGGATTTGAACCGCCCGCATCTGACGCCGCTCTATGATGCGATTTCTCATCTTGTGTATTGTGCGCGCGGCTCGGATGTACGGGACGCTATTGTGAACGGTAGACCTGTGGTAAGAGATGGTCGAGTCACGACCGTCAACGAGGGGAAATTGAGAGAAGAGGCCCTTGAGCTGTCCTCGCGCATCGCACGGGATCTAGGTCGAGATATCCCAGGCGGAAGAAGTCCGAAACATGACTGAGAAGATCACGTACAAAGACGCGGGCGTGGACATCGATCTGGCCGACCGCCTGATCGGGTCCCTTCAAGATCGCATCAAGTCCACGTTCAGGCCCGAAGTAATGGGCAAGATGGGCGGCTTCGCGGCGCTGGTCCGGCCTGATTGGAGCTCGTATCGCGAACCGGTGCTCGTGTCGGCCACCGACGGTGTTGGCACCAAGCTGAAGCTCGCGTTCCTTACGGGTATTCACGATACTGTGGGCATCGATCTGGTCGCGATGAGCGTGAACGATGTGCTGGTAACCGGCGCCGAGCCTCTCTTCTTTCTGGACTACTTCGCTACCGGCGGTCTTGAGCCTGCCACCTTCGAATCGGTTGTCTCCGGGATCGTCAGGGGCTGCCGGCTCGCCAACTGTGCGCTCATCGGCGGTGAAACCGCTGAAATGCCTGATTTCTACTCTCGCGGAGAGTACGACCTGGCCGGCTTTTGCGTTGGCGTGGTGGATCGATCCCGAATTATCGACGGCGCAAGGGTCAAACCCGGCAACGTGCTGGTGGGTCTGGCGTCTTCAGGGCTTCATAGCAACGGCTTTAGTCTCGTCAGGCGAGTGCTCCTGGACAAGTGCGGGTACACCGTCGAATCACGCCTTGCCGATCTTGACAAGCGCCTCGGTGAAGAGCTCTTGACGCCCACCGTAATATACGTGCGACCTGTGCTCCAACTCTTCAAAGCAACGGAAGTCCTCGCTGTCGTGCACATCACGGGTGGCGGATTCTACGAGAACATTCCCCGCGTGCTCCCTGATTCTTGCGACGTGCTCATTCACCGAAACGCGTGGGATAGGCCTCGAATTTTCGAGATTATTCGGCGAGAAGCGGGGCTTGACGAGTACGAGATGTATCGCACCTTCAATATGGGCGTAGGTATGGTGCTTGTCGTGAGCGAACAAGACGCGCAGGCCGCGATTCAGCACATGGACGAGCAGGGAATTCGTGCGTGGATCATCGGTAAAGTCACCCCGCGATCCGCTTCCGATGGCCGAGTCTCAATCGAATGAGGGACGATCTTGACGCGTTGCAGGATAGACACAGCCGAGGCAACCTGGTCATGAAACGCATCCTTATGAGCGCATGTCTGGCCGGCTTAAGGGTCAGGTATGACGGCGGCACGAGGAGACATCCGTCTCTCAGCGTTTTGGCCGAAAATGCGATCATCATTCCTGTATGCCCTGAAATCCTTGGGGGCCTGGGCATCCCGCGTCCTCGGTGCTGGTTCGTCGGAGGCGACGGAGAGCGAGTCCTCGCGGGCCAAGCGCAGGTGATGGATGAAAACGGCGTGGACAAGACCGAGTATCTGATTCATGGGGCCCAAGCTGCCCTGCAGATCTTGAAACTCACGTCACCTGACTTCATGATATTCAAAGAAGTAAGCCCATCCTGCGGGCTCCGCCGGGTTGACCTAGAGGGAATCAAAGTGCCGGGCATGGGCGTGACCACTGCGTTGCTAAAGACCTCGGGTATCCCGATTCTTACGGAAGAAGATCCTTTGCCCTGGTAGGTCTGACACGCAGCAACGTAGGGCCGGATTTGAAACCTGCCCCTGCAAGACGAGACGATGCCTTGGATCTCATGCCGCAATCTTCAAAGCGTTGTGCCATAGATGGATTCAAACGACCTACTTGCCTATATCAATCGAAACTGCCCGCGTCTGGACGAGTTCGTCCGAGCACTTAAGCCTAAAGAAAAAGACGAGCTGATTTGCCAGACACTTGCTTCCCCGAATTCCAGAGCCACTGCCGGCCGCATTGAAGATCTCCTTGCCACGGAAGCAGAGGAGACTGTCCGGGAGATTCTTGGAAGTCGCGAGCCGAGAAAACTCTTTCTCGCAACCGTGAGCGGTTCGCTATACCTTTTCTCCGTGCTCCGAAGGAACAGCGCGCTTATTCGTGAATCCTTCATCTTGGGCAGATCGCTGAAGGGCAAAACGCTCCAGCAAAAAGAGGAAGATCTCCGAGAGCGCCTCGCCGCAACCACCAAACTTCAAGAGCTGAACCGTACGCTCCGCAATTACAAGGATGAAGAGTATCTTCGCCTCGGATGTCGAGATCTGGCTGGACTAGCCGACGTCAGGGAGATCATGCAGGAGCTCTCCGATCTGGCAACCGCGTGCATTCGGGCAGCGCTGGAATTTCATTGGCAGAGGCTGCGAGCTAAGCATGGCCTACCAGCGGGTTTGAAAGACCGCTTCGGTCTGGTGGTTATGGGGTTAGGAAAGATTGCGGGCGGCGAGCTGAATTTTTCGTCAGACGTGGATTTGATCTTCCTGAGAATGCCTGAAGAAGGCGTGACCGACGGTTCGGAGCCGGTCTCTGTTGCCGGGTTTTACGAATCTCTTGCCCAATCGATAGCCCAATCTCTCTCTGAAGTGACTGACGACGGCTTCGTCTTCCGAGTCGACCTACGGCTCCGACCGGAAGGGGAACGCGGGGAAATGGTCCCGTCTCTGAGCACCGCGCTCGAATACTATTGGGCATGGGGCAGGACCTGGGAGCGGGCAGCGCTTATGAAAGCGGTACCTATCGCGGGCGACATGGAGCTGGGCAAGGCTTTTGTCAAAGGACTGGAACCTTTCATTTACAGGAAATACCTGGACTACTCCACGATCGAAGAAATGCGCGAAATGAAGCTGCGCGTCGAGGCCCAGGTGAGGCGGAAGGGAGTCGTCAATATCAAGCTCGGCCAAGGCGGGATCCGGGAAATCGAATTCTTCGTTCAAGCGCTCCAGCTTATCAACGCCGGACGAACTCCCCAGGTGCGAGCTCCTGGAACCCTGGAAGCTTTAAGGTTGCTCCAAGCAGCTCGTTTGCTCGAGCCCGCCACCGCGGACGCACTCACGGACGCGTATCTCTTTTTCCGCAAGACCGAACATCGAATTCAGATTAACCATCAGCTCCAGACTCACGAGCTACCCCGCACCGTGGAAGAACAGGAAGAACTGGCACGGCGCATGGGCTACACAAACAACGCGTTGCAAGAGTTCACGGCCGATCTGGATCGGCGACGCAAAACGGTGGAAGAGCTCTTTACCGGGATGTTCCACGCCACGGGAGAGGAAATCCTTCGGCAATGCGGCCCTTGGGTTCAGAAGCTTGTGGATTTTATTCACGACGAGGACGCGTCCGTTCAGATACTGCATGAACACGGCTTTGAAGATGCCCTGGAGTCGTACCCTGTCGTAAGAGGCCTCCTCGCTCCGAGAGACAGGCGGATGTTTCCGGATAAAGCCCGGATCATGCTGGAACAACTCGCGCCGCTCTTTGTGGACGAGCTCTCGAAGGTGCCGGAACCAAGTCAAACAACCGTGGTTTTGGACCGTTACATCAGT
This sequence comes from Thermodesulfobacteriota bacterium, assembly GCA_049323095.1. Lineage (GTDB taxonomy): Bacteria > Desulfobacterota > Desulfomonilia > Desulfomonilales > Desulfomonilaceae > VGSG01. The sequence goes on along the minus strand of JBMOME010000130.1, from coordinate 6,991 downwards.
TCGCTTCACGCATCCTCCGGGTATTTCTCGACCCTGCTGGAAAACCCGCCCACCGCGCGCTTCCTGGTGAAAATCCTGGGGGAAAGCAGGTTTTTCGCAGAACTCCTCATTCGACATCCCCAGGCCATTGATTCGCTCATTGCTCGATGGGGTGCGCCTTATCCCGAGAACAAATCGACCATCGCCGAGCACCTGGCGAGTCGTTTGGACTATCACGAGGACTTCGAAGCGCGGTTGGATGTCCTCCGCATATTCAAGAACGAACAGATTCTCAGGATCGGCGTGAGTCATCTGGCCGGAGATCTCGATTCAGCCGGAGCCAGGCGCCTCGTGACCGAACTGGCCGAGGCATGTCTTGCCGCGGCAGTGAAGATAGCGACCGATGAGATGAGCAGGAAATTCGGCTCCGCGGATGGTCTTTCAGGCCTCCCTTTTGTGATTGTGGGCATGGGCAAGCTGGGTGGAATGGAAATGAGCTATCTCTCCGACGTGGATGTCATCTTCATCTACGACCCGCCTGCCGGCGCCATGGGCCGGCTCAGCCCGCACGAGTGGTTTTCCAGGCTTGCCCAACGGGTGATATCCGTGCTCAGTGTTCCCACTTCAGAAGGCACGGTGTTCGCGATCGACACGCGCTTGCGGCCCTCAGGCAACAAGGGTCCTCTGGTGACCACACTTGACGGGTTCAGGGAATACCATGCCACCACCTCGCAACTCTGGGAAAAACAGGCCCTCATCAAGGCCCGGGCAGTCACGGGGCCTCCCGACCTCTGCGAGGAAGTAGCCCAAATCGTGAGAGACTGCGTGCTAAGAACGTCAATCTCCGAACATGACCTCGCGGAGATCGGCCGTCTCAGAGAGAGGATGGAAGCCGAGCTGGCCCAGGAAGACAAGCGGCACGTGGACCTGAAAACCGGGCATGGCGGCCTGGTTGACGTGGAGTTCTTCGCTCAAGCGAAGATACTGATGCACGCTAAACGACAGCCGGATGTCCTTCGACAGAACACTCTGGAGGCTCTATCCACGCTCAGAGATGCGGGTGTGGTCGACGACGATTCGTTTCAGGTGCTCGATTCCGGGTATCGATTTCTCACCAATCTTGAGGATCGGCTCCGTATCATGGAACATCGGAGTGTGGATCGCCTTCCTCTGGAGGGCGAGAAGCTCAAAGGCTTGGCCCGCAGGCTCGGATACGAGGACGACCAGGAACAGCGTTTCTTGGATGATTATTTCAGGATTACCGGCTCCATTCGCGAAATCTACAACTCCCTCTTCGGCCAAGACGAACCCGCAGGCTAAATGCTCCTTGGGGGCGGAGCCGGCCCTCAATTCCAATGTGGATCACTTGTCTCTGCTAGGCTTGCGCGCCTTGGTGGACCGACGGGCCTTGGAACGGACAACGGAACCGGGAGGTGGGACAAAGCAGCTCGGGTCATAAGCCGGGAAAGGAGCAGCATAGCCACCATAGCCGCAGTGAGCCGGCATTCCGTAAGTGGCCTGCCATTGGGCGATGTCGCCGGAGCTTACTCCGAGCATGGTCGGTGGCCTCAGCCCCGTGGCCCAACACAAATTTCCGTGCAGTGCAAGAAGACCTGCGAGGCTCAACAGGAGAATTGCCAACAGATGTCTTGCTTGGAACGCGCTTGTCTTATTCATTTGCATCCATACAACTCCACGAATAGGGTGCCTGTGATGAGCCTTTGCGACTGAGATACCGCTTCTTGACCTGATCATGCCGCCCATATTTGAGACGCGTCGTGTCACGATCCTCCAACTAATCAAGCGTATTAGATCCCGCGGGGTTTTTACAGATCAAGCACGACTGTCTGCGCGAGGGGTCCGCTGCGTTTATCAAGTTCGGACTGAGTGAGAAGCCCTGCTGCGACCAATTTCTGAAAGAGGCTGTCAAGGCCCTTTGAGGTAACCTTATACTTTTGCATGAGAGCGAAGTCATCCAGGCCGCCTCGAACATCGCTCAGCACCTCTCTGGCGCTGATCTGCCTTTTTTGCATAAGGCCCCTCCCTTAGTGGTTAGACCCAAAATGCTCCGGATTCCCTCAAGTCATCGGGGGAATTCCCACAGCATAGCGCAGGCACGAACTTTCAAGTCACGTTGCGGTATCCCGATCCCCACTGCCCAGCGAAAATGTCACATCCTCATTGTCGTCGGTTAACTCAGACTCCAGAACCTCATATCGTCGAAGGTTGACTTCAGCCGCGGTCAAGAAACCCGCAGCCAGCAATTTCCTATAGAGCGACTCAAGCCCGACCGGAGTGATCCAATACTTGGCCATCAACGCGTAGTCATCCATTCCGTGGCGAATGTCTTCTGCCGCCGCTCTGCCATTGATGACCCGCTTTGCCATGAGCCCCCCCTGTGGCAATCTCGCCTGGTTCTGCCTCAGAGCGGTGGTTAACCGGGAAGATCTTCGCTCGAACCAAGGGCAGCCCCGCTGAAGCTACCCGGCCCCTGCTGCTTTGTGGGAAAACACGCTCGACTTAGCGGTTTCACCCTCACGTCAGGGTCACGCCCCAGGAGATCGGGCGCGCCTGCGTATCGTCCTTTACGCCTTCCCTGGACCGAAGGAGACGGACCAGAGAACCGCTTCTATACTAGAATCCCCAAAACCCTGTGTCAACCCCAATTTGGAGTTATGGGGCCTCGGAAGGTCTCCTGTCTTAGCGTATCGAACTTAACCGAGCGCCATATGGCCATCCACACTTAGGACAACAATTGGATCCAGGGGACCCGGGCAATCGTTATGTCAGATCTCCCATAACATACTGATTTCTCAACTTATTCTTCTTGACAACCCTCAGCCACCCCCTGATACTACTTGCTATACACATGTGCAGCAGGGGGGTCTTTTCCCTCTCTATCAACAACTCGATCTTTACTCCGGAGGGAGGATGCCATGGTGCGAAAACTCGTTCGAGTGGATATGGCTAAAGGCACGGTGAAATTCGAAGATCTCACGGGGGAATACGCCCAGTTTGGGGGGCGTGGTTTGAGCTCCCTCATAGTGGCCCGCGAGGTCCCTCCCCAGTGTCATCCACTGGGCGCTGAAAACAAGCTCGTCATTGCTCCCGGCCTCCTTTGCGGGACCACCTGTCCCAATTCCGGCAGGATTTCGGTAGGCGCAAAGAGCCCGCTGACCGGCGGAATCAAGGAGAGCAACGCAGGTGGGAACGCTGCGGTGAGAATGGGCCGTCTAGGCATAGCTGGAATCGTAGTGGAAAATAAGGCGCCCGACGGAAAGCTCTATTACCTGGCGATCAACAAAGATGGAGGCCAGCTTCTGCCCGCGGATGAATACAAGGGCATGAACAACTTCCCGCTGTGTGAAAAGCTCAAAGCCAAGTATGGAGCGAAGGCGGGCATCGTCTCGATCGGCGCGGCAGGGGAAATGAAGATGGCTTCCGCGTCGGTGGCAGTGACGGACACCATGGGCTTGCCCACGCGTCATGCCGGCCGAGGTGGTATGGGCGCTGTGATGGGCTCCAAAGGGCTCAAGGCGGTGGTCGTCGATGACAAAGAAGCTCCTGGTGTGAAATACGCGGATGAAGAGGGGTTCAAGCAAGCGGCCGAGGTATTCAGATCCGCTCTGCGGGAACATCCCGTGACCAAACCCGGGGGCGGGCTGGCCATGTACGGCACGAACGTACTGGTGAACGTGATCAATGAAGCCGGAGGTTTCCCCACACGGAACTTCAGCGAGGGCCGCTTCGAAGGTGCAGGCAAGATCAGCGGCGAAACCATGCACGACGTTATCAAGGAACGGGGCGGCAAAACAACCCATTCCGGCTGCTCCACCTGCATTATTCAGTGCTCCAACGTGTATAACGACAAGGACGGGAAGTACCTCACGTCCGGCTTCGAATATGAGACCATTTGGGCCAACGGCGCGAATTGCGGCATAGACGACCTCGATGCAATCGCCAAGGTTAGCTATCTCTGCGACGACTATGGTCTGGATACCATAGAGGTGGGCTGCGCCATTGGAGTGGCGATGTACGCTGGAGTCAAGAAGTTCGGAGACGCCCAAGGAGCCATTGAGCTTGTCAATGAGATGGGCAAAGGCACCTATTTGGGACGTATCCTGGGCAATGGCGCGGCCACGACCGGCCAGGCTTTGGGAGTGGATCAAGTGCCTGTCGTCAAGCGGCAAGGGCTCCCGGCATACGATCCTCGCGCGGTCATGGGAATCGGCGTCACTTATGCTACCAGCCCCATGGGCGCGGATCACACCGCGGGATATGCCGTGGCAAGCAACATTATGGGGGTGGGAGGCAAGACCGATCCGCTCAAGCCCGAAGGCCAAGTCGATCTTTCCAGGAATTTGCAGATCGCCACCGCGGCCATGGACAGCGCGGGACTCTGTGTGTTTACCGCGTTCGCGTGCCTGGATATCCCTGCCGGTCTGGAAGCTATTCCGAAGATGCTTAATGCCGTGTTCGGCCTCAAAATGGACATGAACGGCGTGGTAGAGCATGGAAAGAAGATCCTGAAGGCGGAACGTGAGTTCAACATTGCGGCCGGCTTGGGTCCGCAGGAGGATCGTCTCCCCTATTTCTTCAAGACCAAACCTCTGCCGCCTCATAATGTGGTCTTCCAGGTCCCGGATAAGGAACTGGACCAGCTTTTCGAAGGAATGTAATATGCAGTTGCCGGAGGAAACCATGCCCTCCGGCAACCCATCTGACCCGAATTCGCCTGTAAAGGGCACGCGCGGGCCGTTGTAGCCTGCGCGTTTCTATGAGCGTCCAAGAAAGTGCGAAAGTGGAGCCCGGCGCGATAAAGATAAGTGTCGTCCTTGGAGGCCATCTTCGGCATGAGGCTAGCCCCGGGCCTCAGAACCGAACTGTGGAGCTTCCTACAGGATCGCAGGTCAGCGACCTGGTGAGCCACCTTGGTTTGACTGACGAGCGAGTTAAGATAATATTGCTCAACGGCCGCGCGGTAGACCCGGCTGCACCACTGGCAGACGGTGACCGCATCGGATTGTTCCCTCCTGAGTTGGCCTACAACACCTTTGTGGCCATTTCTTTCCGCAGGAAAAAATAGAAAATCCCGAAATCCCCATCGCGGACTGCCGGGTGCCACGGACCTGGGAACCAGGTCCGTGCTCTGCGATTAGCTTGTCGCCACACTGACCTGAGCACGCTCAGGTCAGTGGCACCCTGTCCATTGTTCGGGCCCTGTGCAAGAGGGCACATTCCTTCAATCCAGTAGGGATGGGTTTCCAACCGCCCCGATAATGTTTTTCAAGAGTTGCGAAGAGAATTCGGCGGCGCTCGTCATCCGCCTGCTATGGGAGGGAATACGGCGATCCGGTCTCCTTCCTTGAGCCGGTCGTCCGGCTTTGCGTGAATACCGTTGAGAAAGATGATCTTGGGCTCGTCTTCCGTGATATTGAGCTTGTCGAGCACATCCTTCACGGAAGCGTCCTCCGGGAACTCCATCGGGCAGCTATTCCTACCGGTCTTTTCCGGAAGCTTTGAGGCTAACGAAGCATAGAGACAAACATCGATTATCATGGTCGGTTTTAGTCCTGCATCAAAACGCGGTTATATTTCTTCGTGCATGTGCGAAGTCAAAGCTGCCAACACCTCAAATCTTCCCTGTTCACAAGGTGCTTGTCAATACTCCGTGGCTCTGGCATAGTGCATTAATCCAGGTCACCGCGGTTATTGCCGGTTCCCGGGCAAGCGTCGAGCCCACCGACAAGAACCGCGTTCTTAGGTTCCGCAACGCGTTATCTTCTATTTCGCGCGGCCGGTGCGTTTCAATTACCGGAACCACGCCACTTCGCAGCGGGAAGGCATGCGCATGAAGAAGGACGTTCTGAGAGGCAAAGAGATCCTGGCGGTGGACGACGAACCCGACGTTCTGGAAGTGCTGGAAGAGGAGCTTTCCGAGTACGGGGTGAATATGGATAAAGCCCTCTCCTTTGAGGTGGCGATCCAGAAGCTCTCTTCGCTTACCTACGATCTCGTGATCCTGGACATCATGGGTGTCCAAGGATTTGACCTGCTCAAGTTCGCGGTCACCAAGAAACTGCCCGTGGTGATGCTCACGGCGCATGCGATTAGTCCGGAAGCGCTCAAGAAATCCGTCGAGTTAGGCGCAAGGGCGTACCTGCCCAAAGACAAACTGGGGCAGATCGCTCCGTTCCTGGAGGACGTGCTTGAGCTGAGCTATCAATCGGCCTGGAAGAAGACGTTCGAACACCTGGCAACGTACTTCGGACAACGCTTTGGCCCTGATTGGCGCAAATCGGAACAGGAATTCTGGGAAAAGTTCGAGAAAGATCTCGACGTGCAGGATTCGACCATCATCCGACCGTGAATTGATTGGCCGCTGGCGGGTCCATAATTGGCTGTGCGCTGGATGACTTTTGATCTCGATGGTCCGGGGGAAACTTCAGCCATGAGGAAGTTTCCCCCGGTTAATTTCCACGAGAGGACCTGATCGGAAGATTGCCTATTCCGGTCTATATGTGCGTGAGTTATGTTTTACGGATTCAAGAGACAATGACACTTATCGACTTCCATGTTCACATCGGAACCAGACAAAACTGGACTCCCTCTGTCATGTCGTACTTCGATCGGATGAATCCCCGATATACGCGCGAGATGGCCGAAGAGATCACCACGCAGCAAGTGATCGATTACCTAGACGAAGAGCATGTGGACCGGGCCGTGGTCCTAGCTGAATATGCCCCCAAGACCACTGGCGTGGTCACAAATGAGTTCATTGTGGACTTCTGCAAGGGAACGGATCGATTGATCCCCTTTGGATGTGTATGTCTCTATGAAGGCCCTGATCCTGTAGTGCAGGCAGAACGCTGTCTTAAGGGGTGGGGCTGTCGGGGAATCAAGTTCCTGCCCACGTACGCGCATTTCTTTCCGGACAATCCCCGGCTCCTGCCCGTGTACGAGCTGGCTCAGGATCTGGACTTTCCTGTGATGTTCCATACAGGAACGTCTA
>JBMOME010000129.1:0-13054 GCA_049323095.1 Thermodesulfobacteriota bacterium | reverse complement strand
TGTCTCGAAGAGTATGGTGAATCCGTCTCCTTCTCGGCCCAAGATCCGCTCCGGCCCGACTTCGACATCGTCAAGGAAGACTTCGCCCGTCGGTGAGCAGCGCATACCCATCTTCTTAAACGGCTCGCCGGTGGAAAGGCCCTTCATTCCTCGCTCCAGAATGAAGAGCGCTCCGCCCTGTGCCCCGTGAGTGCCGTGTTCGCGAGCTACCACCAGAAAATAGCAAGCTTCAGGAGCATTGGTGATGAAGGTCTTGGAGCCTTTCAGCACATACGTACTTCCTTTGCGGGTGTAGCCGGTTCGCAAAGCGAGTGCGTCGGAGCCGGCTTCAGGCTCGGTCAAGCAGAAAGCCGCGAGTGCCTCGCCGTTGATCACGGGCGGTATGTACGTGGATTTCTGTTTGTCACTCCCATACTTGGAAATGAAATACGCGAAGTTGGTGGTGCACATGTTCACCGACATGCCAAAGCCCGCGGCCACGCGGCAGAACTCCTCCTTGATCAGCGCATTTGTCAGCAAGTCAGCGCCGCCGCCACCGTACTCAACCGGCGACGTGGACCCGATCAGGCCGTTTTCGCCGGCCTTTCGATACACCTCCATGGGAAATCGCTCGTTCTCGTCGATCTCGCGTGCGATAGGCGCAAGTTCTTTTTCCGCGAATTTCCTTACTGTTTCGCGCACCATACCCATGTCCTCTCAGGTGCCGGCCGGCTTTCGTCTTGCAATGAGAGCGGTGGTCGTGCCGGTTTGGACCACCTGCCCATGCTGGTTGATCAACTCTTTCTCAAAGGTCATTATGCCTCGGTCCGGTTTTGACGTTTCTCTCAGCTCCGTCACTCGTTGCAGAACATGGACTGTGTCACCGATCTTGATAGGATGGTGGAATTTCCATGTCATGCCCAAGAACGCCAGCAGCGTCCCGTCGGTGATGCCCAGCATCTGCGAAAGGCCCGCATGAATCACAATTCCCAGCATTCCGTGTGCGATGCGCTCACCAAAGGGGCTCTTCTTGGCGAACTCCACATCCGTGTGCAAAGCATTGGTATCCCAGGAGAGCGACGCGAAATTGACAATGTCCGCCTCGGTTACCGTGCGACCTTTGGTCACGAACTCTTGACCCACATAGAAATCTTCAAAAAACAAGGGCTCCATTCAGTTTCACCTTGTGCAGAACCATTCTCTGAGCACCCTTTTCAGGACCTTGCCTCCGAAGGTTCCCTTGGGCAGCTCGTCCACGAAATGAATCGTGCTCGGCTTCTTGAAGCCGGCAAGATGCTCCTGGCAATATCGCTCGACGGCTTCCGCGGTAAGATTTTGCCCCTGTGCAGGAACGATCACCGCGCAAACCGACTCACCCCATTTCGGATGCGGAATGCCGATGACAGCGGCCTCAGCAATGCCCGGATGCCGAGCCAGCACCTCTTCCACTTCTTTGGAATAGACGTTAAGGCCGCCGGTTTTGATCATATCCTTGAGCCGGTCTACCATATAGAGGTAACCCCGCTCGTCATACTTGCCCAGGTCGCCGGTGTGAAGCCAACCGCCCCGCAAAGTACGCTCAGTCTCCGCGGGGTTCTTGTAGTACCCCTTAAACACTGTGGGCCCTCTGACGATGATCTCTCCCGGTTCTCCCACCGGCAGGTCTTGATCGTCGGCATCGACGATACGGACCTCAGTGCACATATAGGCCCTGCCTACGCTTCCCCATTCGGCGGGCCGATCCCACGGCTTCAGCACGGTCACTGCGGGTGAAGCCTCCGTCAACGCGTAGGAGCTGTAGTACGCTGCGTTGGGCCATAGATCTGTCTGGATCTCTTCCATCTCCGCAGGTGTGAGCGCGCCTTGCGTATTGAGCCACCTCGTCATCGACGTGGTGTCACGCCGTTTCTTTCGGTTGGCAGCCAAGAGCATCCGATAGATCGTGGGGTTACCCACCACAAAGGTGGTACGGTAGCGTTGTACGTAGTCCAGGTATCCGTCCGGGTCAAACTTCCTGCTGCCGATAAACGTGGCGCCCGCATACATGTACGCCAGGAAACGGCTCATGGCAGCTGTGTGATACATCTGCATGGGGTAGAAGATGGTGTCTTCGGGAGCAGGACTGTGGTTTTCAGTGGTTATCGATATGATGTTCCACAACAAGCCTTTGTGGGTTAAGACTGCGCCTTTGGGCGTTCCGGTTGTCCCGCCCGTGAAAATGATAAAGGCGTCGTCCTCCTCTTCAACGTGCGAAATGGGCTCGTGGTCGGTGCTCTTGCCGAGCAGGTCCTCGTAACTTAAGGCAAAGGCAGGCGCGTTTCCTCCAAAGCAGATCATAGGCCCGAGTTCGGGAAGCCGGGCTTTCAGCTCCTCCGCGACCGAGCTGAATTCGTGGTCAAAGACAAGGGCGGAGCAGTCTGTGGACCGGGCCTGACGTTCGATTTCGGCGAGTTTTTCGCGGCAATCCAATGGAACGGTTACCAGCCCCTTTTTCAGATTCCCCAGAAAGACCTCCATAAGGCTCAGACAATTGTTGGAGAGCGTGGCCACATGAGTTCCTTTGGTCAGTCTAAGACCCTCGCACGCATTACTCCAGCGGTTCACCCGTCGGTTCATATCCGCATAAGTCGCGCTGCGCTCGTCGTCCAGGCACGCGGCCTTATCCGGGAACTTGCGGGCCGAACGGGCAAACGCTTCACCCAGAGTCATCTCCATCTTTCCGATCTCCCTGCGTTCTTGCCTGTTGTTTCTCTTCCGGAATTCGGGTCAATCCTTATTGAGAAGAGGCAGCATCTGCCGTGCTTCCTCAACCGTGGCCGGCTCCTTGCCGAGTTCTCTGACTATGCGAACTGCCTTTTCCACGAGCTCCGCGTTACTCTTGGCCAGGACTCCCTTGGAAAGGTACACGTTATCTTCAAAACCTACGCGGAGGCCGCCTCCCAGCAGAACCGCCATTGCACCCATAGTGAAATGATGCCGTCCGATCCCGATGGCCTGCCAGGAGTACGTGGAGTCCAGGCTCTCGCACATGGCCAGGAGGTTCTTGCACGTAGCCGGGATCCCTCCGATTACTCCCATAACGAAGCTGAACCGATACGGGGGCTCCAGAAATCCCTGGCGTCGGACCCAGTAATCCACGTTATTGATCATGGAGAGGTCGTAAGCTTCGAACTCCGGCATCACCCTCAGCTCTTTCATCCTTTGGGCGTACTGCTCGATCGTATCGGGCGTATTGGGAAACAGCTTGCGTCCGAAATTCATGGAGCCCGCGTTGAGTGATGCCGAGTCCGGCAAGAGCTCCTCAACCGGCTTCAGCCTCTGTTCGACGCTCAGTCCCAAGGTGGTTGCTCCACCGCCGGTAGTTATTTGGGTAATGATCGGACACGCGGCCTTCACGGCAGCCAGATACGCCCTGAAGACTTCCAGGTCGGGGGTGGGCTTGCCCGTGTCAGGCTCACGTGCGTGCAAGTGAACCAGTGCCGCGCCGGCTTCATAAGATCGACGAGTCTCTTCGGCTACCTCTTCGGGTGTGTACGGGACATTGGGGTTATCCGCACGCGTTGGTATGCTGCCTGTGGGAGCTACCGTTATGATTACTTTATCGTTCATGTTCCACCTTCGGTCTCTTGCGATCTCCAAGGTTACTCAAGGGGCTTGAAGTAGAAGTCCGTTATGCAGCCGTGACGTTCCTCACGGAACACGGCTTTTACTCTGGTGCCCACAGCAATCTTCCGTACGTCTTCCACCTCCATGTTCGTCATGAGGAGGAAATCGGTCCCGTCGAGCTGCACGTACGCGCAAATAAACGGAAGCTTCCTGATAAAAGCGCTCGTGGAGTAGTGCTGAACCGTGCAGGCCCGTATGGTGCCGGTCCCTTCGAGGCGTACCCATTCAGTGGGCTCGTAGCACTGATTGCAGTGCGATCGGGGAGGACAATATACTTTGCCGCACTTATTACAGCGAGCGCCATAGATTGCCTTATTATCGCGGAGTTCTCTAAAGAAACGCGATTGCCGGCCGTAGCTGTACTTAAAGATAACCTCCATTTTGTCCGGGATCTCGAGTGGAGCCTCCACGGAATTCTTTCCGGACAGTTCAGCTTCGAATTCTCTCTTCAGGTGCTCCAGGGGAATGCCGTACTTCTGATGGTGGAATTGGTACCAAGCTTCTCTCTCTTTTTCGTCCATATTGGTCTCCTAGTTTTCCAGAACAAGACAGACAGTCCACGTGCAGAGCGTGCCGCCGATACTCTGCACCAGTCCTCGTCGAGCCTTGGGCACTTGACGTTCACCCGCTTGTCCACGCAGATGGGTGGCTACCTCGTAAGTCTGCATGATTCCGGTCGCGCCTACCGCGTGACCGCAGCCGATCAGGCCTCCACTCAAATTCACCGGGATCTCGCCGTCGGGCATTACCGCGCCTTGGTCGATCAGGTCACCACCTCGACCCTCTTCGCAAAAGAAACAGTCCTCGTAGGCCATGATCTCGGTTCCCGTGAAGGCATCGTGAAGCTCTGCAAGGTCAAGTTCCTTCAAGGGGTTGGTAATCCCGGCCATCTCATAGGCTTTCTTCGCCGCGATGCGGGATGACTCGAAGGTATAGATGTTTGGCCGGTTGCCCGGCATAACGTAATCCGCGGAGGCTCCCAGGCCGCTGATCCACACAGGTTTGTCGGTGATCTGTTGCGCAACCTTCTTGGAAGCCAGTATGACCGCGGACGCGCCCTCGGTGTACAAGCAGTTGTCGTAGAACCTGAAAGGCTCCACGATCTTCCTCGAATTCAAAACATCTTCCACAGTGAGAACCTTTGGTGATTGGGCCACCGGGTTCTTGGTAGCATTGAAGTGGTTCTTAACCGACACTTTGGCCATCTGTTCGTCAGTGGGATTGCCAAACTTCTCCCGGTGGGCAACCACTGCCAGCGCAAAACCGGAAGCTGCTGTTCGCCCCGCGGGATTGTCATAGGTCATGTCAGCGGTGTAGAGAATGGCCCGCAGAACCTCCGGCGTGGCCATTGCGACCTCATAGTTGTAGCAGTCCGCGCACTTTTCGACTCCCAACACCAGGCAGACGTCATAAAGACCGCTGGCCACTTCCGCGTACCCGATTCTGAGGGCCGCTCCGCCGGTGGCTCCTCCGGAATTGACCCTGACCATAGGCTTGAGCCCCAAGCCCAGGTAGTCATGGACAAAAGCATCCGGCTGGTACTGGCGTTGGAAAAAATCGTTATAGATGCCGTACACCGCGCAATCTATGCGACTCTTATCGATGCCCGCATCCTCCAGGGCCATCTTGGCTGCGTCAAAAGCCAGTTCATAATAGGTCTTGTCAACCCATCTGGCTTTGAATTTAGTGCAGCCCATGCCCACAATGGCTACGTCTCTCATGTTTCCTCCTTGAACGCGACTCCCCCAACTCTCCTCGCCCTAACGCTGATGCATCATCGAGGGAAGGTACATCACGATTTCGGGAAAGATGGTGCAGACGAACAGACAGATCATCTGCACAAGCACAAAAGGGATAATGGACCGATATATGTCGTCCATTGTGATTTCCGGCGGAACCACCGCCTTCATGATGAAAAGGTTAAAGCCGAACGGCGGCGTGATGTACGCCATTTCCATATTGATCGTAAAGATCACGCCGAACCAGACAGGATCGAATCCGAGCTCTCTCACCAGCGGCACGAAGATCGGCGTGGTAAGCATGATGATGCCGGCCGGGTCCAAGAAGCATCCCAGCACGAAGAAGAGGAGCTGGAGTCCGAAGAAGATCCACCACTTTGAGAGCTGAAGGCTCAAAATAGTGCTCTTGAGCATCTCAGACACGCCCGCATATGCCAGGACATGAGTGAAAGCAACCGCGCCCGCGACGATCCAGATCACCATCGCGGTAAGGCTCAACGTGGAAAGGAGCGCTTCCTTGAAATCCCACCGGGTCATCTTCCCATGAAGCAGGGCGCAAACCAGAGCTCCGAATGCGCCAACGCCGGCCGCTTCGGTAGGCGTGGCCGCGCCTGAATAGATTGCGCCGAGAACCAGAAGGATCAGAAGCACCGGCAGGATGATACCCTTGAGCGAGGCCAACTTCTGCCCAATCGTGAAACGTTCCTCGATCGGCGGTCCCAACTTGGGGTTGATGAGACAACGGATCAGAATGTACACACAGAACATTGCGGCGAGAAGGATTCCTGGAAACAGCCCCCCCATGAACAGTTGACCGACTGAAACCTCGGTCATGGTCCCGTAGATAACCATGATCACGCTGGGTGGGATGAGGATGCCTAACGCTCCGCCCGCAGAGATGCTGCCTGTCACCAGGACCTTGCTGTAGCCCCGTTTCAACATGGAGGGCAACGCGATCAGGCCCATGCTCACGGTCGCTACGGAGCTGATGCCCGCCATCGCAGCAAAGATCGCACAGATGATCACCGTGCCTATCGCCAGCCCTCCGGGAATGCGCCCCATCCATGCGTAAACCATCTGGTACAGGTCGTCAGCCAAGTCGGAACATCGCAAGATGTTGGCCATGAAGATAAAGAGTGGCACCGCGAGAAGAATCTCCTGAGTTCCTTCCGCGTACGCGGTCTGGGCGATCATGTACATGCCCTTGGGTCCCCAGATGTACAAGGCTCCCAATACTGCGATGCCGCCCATGGTAAAGGATACGGGCAGGCCGAGGAGCAACAGCGTGACCAGCAGCACGGTGATTATGAGAGCGAAAACGGTAGCATCCATCTGTTCTCCTCGTTTCTCCTTCCCGAACGTGGACGAGCTGATGGTAAGAGTGGGATCGCCGCACTAGTGGCTTGGGTCGCGGGCCCACAAGACGCGGATGTTGGTCGCAGTCCGGGCAGCTATCTGCAAAAGCAACAGGAGCGCACCCAGGGGGATCATCATCTGCGAAGGATAGAGCGGCCACTCCAGGAAACTGGCAGAGAGTTTATTCTTGGCGAAGGACTCTAGCGCGATCTCGCCTCCCCACCAGAGTAGGACCACACACCAGAGGGCCGCTATCCACCATGTGCAAAGCTCTATTATCGCTCGACGACGTGGTGTCCACCGACGATAGAGAATGTCCACGCGGACATGCTGATCTCTCAGCAGACAGTAGCCGCCGCCTAACATGCTCATTGCACACAAAAGGTACTGGTTGAGCTCTCCGGCCCAATCGGTGGGAGCGTTCAGGAAGTAGCGGCAGACCACCTCGTATGTGATGGTAACCGTCATGACCAACACCACGTAGGCGCTGGTCGTGCCTATCCAGGTATTTATGACTTCGATTGCACGGGGCCATCCCCGGCTCGGTTCCGGTTTCTCCGGATTCATGCTTACCCCCGTGGGGAGCGGAAGGGAGTCTGCCTGTTACGGTTCCCTTCCGCGGACAAGAGCCTACATGGGGCTTTTCTTCTTCTGATAATTCATCAGCAGTTCGATGATTTTCTTATTGATGGGAGTGGACTTCGCCACCTGATCCCACAGAGGCATACACCGCTCTTGCAGTTTCTTGAGGTCGCTTTTGGAGAGAGTCGTTACCCTGATACCCTTTCCCTGTGCCTCGTCGATACCCTCCTTATCCCATTCCGGGCACGCCTGGGCGGCAAGGAGAGCGGTTTCCTTCCCCGCTTGCTCCAGCGCGTGCTGAAGATCACGGGGTAAGGACTTCCAAAAGGCCAGGTTCAGGTATAGCCCTGATATGGCAGGCGTGTGGACCCCCGGTAACACCACTTGATTGACGACTTCATGGAGTTTGTAGGTCTTCAGCGTGTAATAGGGATAAACGACTCCATCCACAGTCCCTCTCTGCAGGGTAGCGTAGAGCTCCGTTGCCGGCAGCGTGACCGCCGCAGATCCCATCGCCTTGACGATCGCGCCATCAACCCCGGTGGCGCGCATCTTCTTGCCCTTGAAGTCATCCATTGTATTCACGACGAACTTGGTCATGCACCCCATGGATGCCGTCATCAGGGGAAACAGGTAGTACACATTGTGCTGGGCATTGGCCTCACGCATCAGGTCCAAGTAACCCACGTTGTAGTAGATGTCGAAGCAATCGTCCGGCGAGAACCAGTTGAAGGGAAGCCACTCTGTTTTTCCCTCAGGCACTGTGCCGCCGTAATAGATGAGGGAACTGTACAGTCCTTCTATCGTGCCCTTGGCCAACGCGTCATAGCCCTCTTGAAGACTCACCAGCATCCCGGGCCAGAAGAGCTTCACCTGCACCTGTCCCTTGGTGTATTCCTCCACCTTTGCCGCGAATTTCTTCAGCGTCTGGGCGCCGTGGCTGGCCTCCGGGTAGACACACTGAATGCGCAGGGTGTACGTGTTTGTTTGGGCCCAGCAAGGACTGACGATCAAGCAGAGTCCTGCGAGCACCGCCAAAATGGTCACCAGGGCATGGCTCTTTTTCATTGGATTCCCTCGCTCTTGGAATTTGCGTCTATCCCAATCAATGGGTTGACCCAAAGAAGCCTCGGTATATGAAGCAGGTTCCCTGAACAAGCTCACGGGCAACTTGACAGGCGCTTCCTTCAAGAGTCCCAGGACGAATTTCAGGGCGATGTCGAGACAGCCCCAAGGGGTCTTAGCGGATTCCTTACCAAGAGAGCTGCGAAGACCGGCGCGGGATGCTCGGGTTGCTCCTTATTCAACGCACAGGCCCTATCGGGCGAAAAATCCCTCTCACGAAAAGCGAGCTAATCAGTTTGAATTGTTGGTTAAGTTAGGGGTAAGCCGTTATTCAATCAAAAACTTAATCAAGTTTTTCATCATCTTTTGCAGGCTGTCAAGTCTTTTTTCTCTTCCCCGCGCTCCTTGCGCATCTACAGCGATGCGGGAGGACTTATCGAGGCTTGGACGCCTTCAAGGATTGGGCGCGGAAATATTCCGCCATGCAGGTGTTGTACCAGTAAGAGCTATCCGCACGTAGATCGTCGGCAGCGGCGAGGAAAACCGGTCCGGGCGATACAGGAGGTACTTCCACGTCCAACTTCCCCTGCTTTACCGATTCCCGAATCAGTTCGTATCGCTGGAGCATTTCGGCGCGGTACGTGGGCGCGTAGAAGATCAATTCTCTCGCGGCCGGGAAGAAGTTGCCCAAGGTGAGAACAACCGCGACAAATGCGATCCGGCTGGCCGTGAGCACCCGGGGAGAGATCTGAAAGGTCGGTCCGTATCTCCTTCGCAGCCACGCGACAGAGAGAAACAGATTCATGAACCAGCCTGCCAAGAAGACCAAATAACTCGTGTTGATGGTTCGAGGCGGTCCCACGTGGCCCAGCACAAAGCACCGAGGAAAGAAGGAAAGCATGAGCATGCCCAGCCACAGAGCAGCTCCGATCAGCAGATGTCGCGTCGTGATTCGCTGGAGGAAGTCCATGCGTTGCGACGCGTGCAAAGCAATGGGGACGAGGACCACCGAGAGGACTATCAGGCTAGGGCTCCGGACGAGAAATCGGAGGAAGAAATAGCAGCCGTACTTGATCGATTGGTAAACGGCCCTGAGGAGCTCGAAATGTGGGTGCGTCACCGGCAAGTCGAGGGCTCGCACGTAATTGCCCGGCGCGAGGATAGCCGGAACGCTGAAAGCCAATGCTGTTGCCAACGCTGCAAGCCAGACCCAGAAAGCAGGCCGGTCGCTCTTAAATGTTAAGACCGCTCCTGCGGTGGTCATTCCTAGAGCCAGAAACAGGTCTGTTTCATTGGTGCCGACCACTGCTACGGCCAATAAGCAGCAGACTACTAGGCGTACCGAGTAGGTGAACCGAGATTCGCTCTTCCATTCAGACGCTAGGGCAGCCGCAAAGAGCACGAGCACCGACGCGGCGAATTGATAATGCAGGCCCCCTGTGAGCCAATAGAAGGCCTGGCTCGGATAGGGTATCGCGCTGAGGTACATGCAAAAGGCTGCCAGGGCGATCCAGAAGACTTCGCTACGGTGGAGAGTCCCGCGGAGAAGGCTGCTCGTCAGGCAATAGATAGCGAGGAAAGAAGTGCCTATGAGGAATAACACAAAGAGGGGGTATGTGCTGATCAAGTCCCCGGCCAGCCCGAACAAGGCCGAAGCAAGGACCGAAAAATAGCGGCCCGTCAACTCGTAGAAGTAATCTACGGAGGTTCCCCACAAACCCATCTTCACCACTGCGTTGGTATAGCAGTAGTCATCATGGGAAGGGTGGGCGAAGAACGCGAGACCCACGAATGGGCTCAGGAACACGATCAGCACTATTTTGAGCCAAACCGAAAAGCTCAAGGAACCGGACTTTATCCCTTCTTTCCCATTGGTGCTGCGAGCGAACGATCCTGGCACGGCCTCCGTCATCAACCGAACATCTTCTCGGGGACGAAATCTTTTGCCCGCACCTCTTTCATGGAAATCGCTTCCGCCGCGCATGGGACCTGGCAGAGGCCGCAGCCCATGCACTTGTCGGCATCGACTTTGGCCGGCGAATCGTCTTCAACCGCGATTGCGCCGAAGAAGCACCGCTCCGAACATAAACCGCACGACGTGCAAAGGTCCCGGTCCACCTGGGCTGCGAAGCGGCTCGGTTCGATCACACTGATATTGTGCTCGATCAGAATAGGCATAGTCTGGCAGCAGCACTCGCAGCAATTGCAGATGAAGTGGTCCACACTCTGTTTGTTCATAACCACATGGATCAGGCCTTCTTCCTCGCACTCTCTGATCAAGTCGAGCGCTTGCTGCTTGGAAAGTTGCTTGCCTGTGCCCCTTGCCAGGGTGTAATCCGCAGCCCGATTTACCTGGATGCAGGCTTCGAGCTTCTTGTCGCACTTGTGCGCGATCAGACGACACGTACACTTGGTGACAGCTAGGTTGCGGGCGTTCTCAACGATCTCTCGCATGTCTTCATAAGCCAGGACATAGGTCTTCGCGGGCACGCTCACACCGACGGGAACCACGCGAGTAAACGGCCGCGGAGTCATCTTGCTGACAATCTTTGCCAGCGGCGGCCATTCGATTTCCATAAAATCTTGCCAGAGGTCCAGGAATTGCTGAGGCGCGTCGGGCCACAGGATAGTGGCATCGTGAAACTGTACCAGGTCGCGGCACATCCGATATGACGGCGGGTCTGTCTTGGAGGAAGGGAAAACAAGCCCTTTGAGGAAAAGGCGCTTGAGCATGGCTTCTATTTCGGCCTCCGAGCGGCCGAACTTCCCCGCGAGGGTGGGAGCGTCCGAGGGAAGAGCCAGCAGCAGCTCGGCTTCGCCACGATCAGCAATCATCTCAAAGAGTTGGGGAATCCGTTGTGACTGGCCCAGGCCGATTCTGGCGGCCAGTTCTGAGTATGCAGCCTCCATAAGACTTTCCTCCTGGTTGCATTCAGGTTTCCGTGGTCACGGGAGAACTCAAACTTAACAGATAATTGCTTTTGCGTGAAGAGCCTCTCTTTCGGAGGTTCAAAACCTGGAAGAGGTTCCAAATTCTCTCCTGAATGTCCAAGATATAAAGAAGAGTTGGGTGAAGCAGTAGAATCGGGTAATGATGGAATAGGTACCATGATACAGGCTCCAACATAGAATACCGACACTTGATACAAGCAGGGAGGGGATCATGTACGCTGATCTGGTCACCATTGAAGAGCTCAAAGGCCTGATGCAGAGTCAAGGAGACACCTGCGTCTCCGTAATGATGCCCACGCGCCACACGACCTCCGAGGCGCTCCAAAACCCCATCAGATTCAAGAACCTTCTCCGGCAGGCACAGTCTATGCTCGCCGACGTGAATCACCCCAACCCATCTACCCTTCTCAGCCCAGCAGAAGCGCTCTTGGAGGATCGGGACTTCTGGCACCATCAGGGTAACGGACTTGCAGCGTATTTCTCCGACGGCTTCTTTCATTACTATCGCGTTCCCATCGAGCTCGAAGAGATAGTGGTGGTGAGCGACCGCTTTCATCTCAAGCCTCTGTTGAGTCTCCTGAGAGCAGACGGTCGATTCTATCTTCTGGCTCTAAGTCAGAATGAGGTGCGATTGTTCGAGTGCACCAGACATACCGTCAGCGAGGTTGAATTGGTAGGCATCCCCGTGAGCCTTGCAGAAGCCCTGAAATATGACCAACCCGAACGGCAGCTACAATATCAGACGCGCACACCGCAGAGGCCGGGTAGGCGAGCCGCGGTATTTCATGGGCACGGAGGAGGGAACGAGCCCAGCAAAGACGATATCCTGCATTACTTCCAGACTATTGACAGGGGCTTACAGCAATTCCTTCCGGACGGTCGCGTCCCCTTGGTACTGGCGGGAGTGGAATATCTCTTCTCGATTTACCGGGAGAGCAATACGTTTCCATTTCTCATGGACAAAGGAGTGACCGGCAATCCGGAGGGTCTCAGAGGAGAGGAGCTGCACGAACCGGCCTGGAAGATCGTGGAGCCCGTGTTTGACCAGGCGAGGCGCGACGAGATCGACCGCTTTCACGCACTCGCGGGCACTGGGAAGGCATCGGATGATTTCCAGGAAGTCCTTGATGCTGCGCATTACGGGCGGGTTGCCACTCTCTTTGTTCCGGTAGGGCTCGAGATATGGGGAAAGTATAACGAGAACGGAGGCAAGATCACGCTCCACGAGGGAGCTCAACCGGGCGATCAAGATTTGCTCGATCTGGCCGCGGCCCAGACCATCATGACAGGCGGCACAGTCTATGCTGTTGAGCCGGAGGAAGCTCCTAGTGATGCGCCCCTGGCCGCAATTTTTCGATGGTGACTCATTCGTCCAACACTCGACGAATAGTCCCGATCAACTCGTCGGATTTAAAGGGTTTTCCCACAAACGCCCGAGCTTCGGCTCCGGTAAGTTCCTTTGCCGTCGCTTCAGGCGAAAGACCGCTGGCAATGACGACCGGTACGGTACGCTCAATCTTCAACAGCTCGTTAAGGCAACGCTTCCCGCTCATCTCAGGCATCATCAGGTCCAAGACCACAAGGGCTATCTCTGACTTGCCGGCGCGGTAGACCTCCAGTGCCTCGCGACCGTCCTTCGCGGTGAGGACCTTATAACCTGCCGGTGTGAGTAAGCGCACGCCTATGTCTCTGATCCATTCCTCATCATCTACCAA
>JBMOME010000128.1:11206-13098 GCA_049323095.1 Thermodesulfobacteriota bacterium | reverse complement strand
CGGAGATTGCTTCGCCCCCCGGATCGAGTCCGGGGTCCTCGCAATGACAGATAGCGTCAAACTCCCCCGCGCAATTGAATGATTGCCAGGTATAGATCTTGCCATTTGTCAGATCGATCTCTAACCGTCACATCTGTGGAGCGCTTTCTTACCAATGTCTTTTCGGTAGTGTGCGTTTTCCCAACCTATTTTCGAGACCGCCTGATATGTTTTCTCAATAGCCTGTGCGATCCCCAGGCCCTTTCCGGTGACTCCGAGCACTCGGCCGCCCTTTGTGACGAATCCGTTTGTGCCGCACCCGGTTCCCGCGTGGAACACTTTCACGCCATCGATAGCTTCGGCTTCTTCGATGCCGGTAATGGGCTTTTCCTTCTCGTACGAACCCGGATATCCACCGGAAGCCATGACCACGCAGATTGCGTCTTCGGGTTCCCACTCGATGTTCATTCCTGCGAGCTTGCCTTCCGCAGCCGCGATCATGAGCGGAACAGGGTCGGTTTTCATGCGAACCAGCAAGGGCTGAGCCTCCGGGTCGCCCATGCGAGCATTAAACTCCAGCACCAAAGGCCGGCCGTCGGAAATCATTAACCCTGCATAGAGAAAACCTTTATAGGGTCTCCCCTCTTGTTCCATAGCCCGGACCAAAGGCACCATGACCTCGTTCATGATTCGGTCATGGACCTCCGGGGTAACAACCGGTGCGGGCGAATATGCCCCCATGCCACCGGTCATGGGGCCCTGATCGCCATCAAAAATTTGCTTATGATCCTGCGACGACGCGAGGGGAAGCACTTCCTTGCCGTCGGTAAAAGCAATAAAGGACGCTTCTTCTCCCACCAAGCAATCTTCGATGACCACTTGATTGCCCGCGTCCCCGAAGGCTCGTTCCTTCATAATGGTAGCGAGCGCCGAGAGTGCTTCATCGCGGTTCTTGCAGACGAAGACCCCTTTTCCTGCTGCCAGACCGTCTGCCTTTACCACAGTGGGGCCGTCACTTTGCATCAGGTAAGCCGCGGCCGAGTCGAACGTATGGAAGACCTCGAACGCTGCGGAAGGCACTCCATATTTCTTCATGAGACGTTTGGTAAAGACCTTGCTCCCTTCCAGGAGCGCCGCAGACTGAGAGGGGCCGAAGACCTTGAGGCCCGCGGCCTCGAACAGATCGGTGAGGCCCGCCACCAGCGGAGCTTCCGGGCCCACAACGGTGAGGTCAATTCGTTCGGAAAGCGCGAGATTCTTCAGCGCCAAGACGTCTTCCGCTGAGACCCCTACGAGGCGACATTTGGGTTCACGTTCAATGCCGGCATTTCCCGGGGCAACGACCACTTCGCTGACAAGGTCGGAAGCAGCTATCTTCCATGCCAGTGCATGTTCACGCCCTCCGGAACCCACGATCAAGACTTTCATTTTGCCCTCTCACTCGTAGAAGCCCACATGCCTCGCCTGGCTTGCTTGGCCTCCAGTTCCAGCTCGATGTACGGCCTGACGTCAAAGCCTTTGGCCTCCCGATCCATCTTTGCCAGGCCCTGCCTTATTACACGTGCATGTAGGTCTTCGCCGGACAGAAAGACGAATCCCGCGCCGACTCCTCCCGTTTCCTCTCGAATCGCCTTGATTCGCACCCAATTGTCCTTGAGCGCCTGGGTGAGAAATTCCTTGAACGCATCAGCCTGTGCCGGAGGGACTTCCAGCGCGACCAGCTTGAACTGGAGGGACTTTCCTCCACCTTTGAGATCCAGTTTGCCGTCATCGAGCACCTTCGTGACGCGGTAAAGGAGCTCTCCGCCTTCTCTGGGGGGCCTAGACTCCCAGTAGAGAAAGGCCACTATTAGGACAAAGATGCCTGCTATGGTCGCCCACAATCGCCATTCCTTCTCAATACGCGCTTTGGC
>JBMOME010000128.1:0-11196 GCA_049323095.1 Thermodesulfobacteriota bacterium | reverse complement strand
AACAGTCCATTTCATTCGGGCGCACAGCCGTGCGCCCCTACGCTGTCCACATCCTGAGAACAATGCCACAGAGCCAACAGAGGCTTCCCGTTCGGTTACGTGGCTATTCCGTGGCGCCGGCTCCCGTGATCTTCTCTAATTCCTGCGCGTAGACTTCTTCCGCTTTGAAGAAGTCCGGGCCGATGTACTTCTGGTGATATCTGCCATCATCCGGATAGCGTACGATGACGGCAAAATCGTCCCCTTCCAACTGTACGAGCTTGACGAAAGCTCCGCGCTGTCCTTGGGTTTGCTTGGTTATCTGAAACATCAAGAGACTATAGCACACCCTGTCTGGAAGAGGAAAAACTAAGATGCCGCCAACCAAGGGATAGGCATCGAGCGTGGGATGGGGTATACTACGCGTTGCTCTGAAGGAATAGAGAGGGGAGCGGAGCCCTCAATGACGAATAACGAAGTAATCATCGAGACTAGAGACCTCGGCAAAGACTACTTTGACGGTGAGAACCTCATCCAGGCGCTTAGGTCCGCGTCCATGAAGGTCCATAAAGGGGAGATGGTGGCCATCATGGGGCCGTCCGGCTCGGGTAAGTCCACCCTTCTTTACATCCTGGGTTTGCTCCAGCCGCCGACAGGAGGAGAATACCTCTTCAGAGGCCAGAATATCCTGGAATTTAGCCGCGAAGAACAAGCGCGCTTTCGCAATCGGCAGCTCGGTTTTGTGTTTCAGACCTGCGACCTGTTGCCCAACTCCACAGTATATGAAAACCTTGAATTGCCACTAATTTACGCGGAAGCCGATCATCATAACCGCCGGAGGAAGATCCTCGGGGCGCTCGACCGGGTCGGGCTTTCCCATCGAGTGGATCACTGGGCAAATCGACTTTCGGGAGGCGAGCGTCAACGAGCAGCTATCGCCCGCGCGCTCGTAAATAACCCGAGCTTGATTCTCGGTGACGAGCCCACGGGCCAGCTCGATCAAAAGAATACCGAAATCGTCGTCGAACAATTGCGGGATATCGTCACCCAGGGTTTTACCGTAGTTCTCGTTACCCATGAGGAAGAGATCGGACACGCGTGCGACCGTATTGTCCGCATCCGCGACGGCATGATTGTCTCCAACGGCAAGGAGGAGGTCGATGGTGCGGATGCCGGCGCGTTTGCCCAAGGGCCTACCTCGTCCGTAGCACGCTAGAAAAGCCTACAAATCCCTCTGGAATTTGATGAAGGACCGGAAACGCTTTCCGACGTGTGTCCGGCGGCGGGGGCTTTTTGCTGCGGAATAGTATATAATCCATCGCCTATGACACGAAGAGGAGCCGGGCAGCGGGCCCGCAGGACAATGGCCCCGAGCCCATCCGCAAATCCATTTTTTGGCCTTCGTGAATCTCCGGACCAGTGGGCATGACCTCAGAAAACGATAATCAGGCAGAACGCACTGACGAAGCTCGCATGTCATTCTTGGACCATCTTTCGGAGCTCCGTTCCAGACTCATGCGGGCTATGATTGCCATAGCATTGGGTTTCGCGCTGTGCATCGTATTCAGTGAGAGACTCTTTAAGTTTCTTGCCGCGCCCATCATGAAGCATCTTTCTGGGGGGTCTTCGCTGGTCTTTACCGCCCTCCAGTCCCCATTCTTCATCTATATCAAGATCGCGTTTATTGCCGGGATATTCCTGGCCCTTCCGTACGTGCTCTATGAGATCTGGCTCTTCGTGAAGCCCGGCCTGTACGAACGAGAAAAGAAGCTGGCTGTACCGTTCATTGTCCTGGCTACGGGTCTTTTCTATCTTGGCGCGGCCTTTTGCTACTTCATCGTCATCGACGCGGCGATCCAATTCTTTTTGACCTTTGAGTCACCAGAACTGAAGGCAATGATCGACATCAAGGAGTACGTCTCGCTCTTCACTACGCTGCTACTCGCGTTCGGCGTGATCTTTGAAACACCGATCATTGTGGTCCTTATCGGTCTCCTGGGCCTTGTGGATAGCAACCAGCTTCGGAAAGGCCGTCGATATTCCATTGTGATCGCGTTTATCGTGGGAGCGCTCCTTACCCCTACCCCCGATCCTCTCAATCAGTCCCTCATGGCTATCCCCATTATCATCTTGTACGAAGTGGGCCTGCGGATCCTCGCGAGCTTCGAGAAAAAGAGAAAGGCAGAGGACCAAGACGAAGCGACGCAACAGAGCTCGCCGTAAAGCCATTCGGTGATTCGGAAATATGGCGCTTGCCATAAGTGACAGCCTATTGCGCATCCGTCACCCCGGACTTGATCCGGGGTCCAGAACATATTGAAAAGACTGGATTCCCGCTTCCGCGGGAATGACGGATGAAAGAACTGGGCTGCTTAACTTAACGCCAATGGGCTTTCGCCGGAATGACGGTAACGCTCTGCCGCGAATTGAACAAAATTTTTGGCAACAGGTATAAGGCAGAAGCGGCGTAAGAACTAAGAAAACACCAGGGCCTCGTAAACCAGGTCTGATACCAATTTCACATCCATTTCCAGTTCAAACTCATCATTGAGGTCTTTGAGCTGTGCGAGGCACATTTCGCAGGCTGTAGCGACGATGTCCGCGCCCGCGGCCCGTACTTGATCGGCCTTGACCCGCGAAGTCATCATGCGGAATTCGGGCTCCTGAGCGATAACAAGGCCGCCTCCGCCTCCACAGCACCAGTTTTCGGAACGATTGGGGACCATTTCCACAAAATTGTCGGTAAGCGCTCGAAGAACGTTGCGAGGAGCCTCGTACACACCGCTGTTTCGCGCAATCTGGCAAGGATCGTGGTATGTCACGGTCCCTTCGATCACAGACTTATCCACTTTGATGCGGCCTTCGCGCAGGTACCGAGCTACCAGCTCCAGGATCGAGATTACTCGAAACGAGCGCTTGCCGATCATGTGCTTCATGATGCGATATGCAGTCCCGCATTCGCAGATCACCAGCTCCTTGACCCGTAGTCGCTCAGCTTCGTCAACGATGCGTCCGTATATCTGCTCGCTCATGTTCGCGTTGCCCGCAAAGGCTCCGAAGTTGACCGCCTCAAAGTAGCTGAGCGACCAGCTTTCTCCAGCCGCGTTCAATATTGCGGCGCCGGACGCAATGGAGGGCTTCTCCGCCATCGAGACATAGAGAACGTTGGCACCTTCATTGTCCAAAGGAACGATGTCCTTCCCTTCGAGGCTCGGATACTTCTCCAGAAGATCTTTGTTGACCCCTGTCAATTCCTTTTCGAGCTTTTGTCTTGTCAATTCCAGGTTCTTGGCTTTGTCGATCTCTCCGCGGGCACGCATGGTGAGTGGTTTGGGGTCCATGTCCATGCCGATGAGCAGCGCCTTGGCAATGGCTTGAACTTGCTGTGTATCAATGCCGAAGGGGCAATAAACCATGCAGCGGCGGCAGCCGGTACACGAGAATGCCGTTTCATAAAGCCTGTCCATCCAGGCTTCATCGAGCGTCTCCGCATCGCTCAGCCAGGGCGCAACCTTGCCGGTGATGGGGAAATAATTCTCGAACAGCCTGCGAACATTCTGGGCTCGGCCCACTGCCGAGAAACGAACATCCCTCGTGGACGCGTACGCGTGGCAGGCATCAATGCATGTTCCGCAACGGGTGCAGTTCTCCAGGTACAGGCGCACCGCCCGGTTCATCTTGTTAGCCATCAACGTGAGCAACTCTTGTCTTTTCGACGCTTCCATAATCATCCTCTCCGCAGCACATTCAAGGGAACTGCAAAACACGTGTGCATGAGATTGCTGAAAGGCAGGAACATCAGCAGTAAGTTCACGAGCAAGATGTGCGTGCCGATCACTACGTAGTGGGTTCCGGGCAAGAACTTCAGCGGATCCGCGAAACTTAAGTTGAGCAGACTGGTCATGTACTGCCCAAATTCTTGCTTGGTGATGACAAAGCCCTGCTCGGTCCACGAATTTCCCCAACTGATCACATCTCCGGTTATGGCAATGCTCAACAGGAGGACGAGCAGCAGGTAGTCGGAAGCGACTGAAACCTCTCGCACCGGGCCCTTGAAACGCCGCAACAAAAAATAGGCAAGCGACACCGTGAAAAGGACCCCCACTGCGCCATTGCCCAGCATGTGAGGCGATTCGGCTGACAAGACGTTTATCTGGGGCAGGATATCCAGGTGTGCCGGTACAAGAATCACGAGCGAGACATGGAAAACCATGAGAAAGACCCAAAAGACCGGCTGGTAGCGCCGAACAGAAGGCATGGTGAGCGCGTCCCATATCGCGGGGCCAAGCCCTGCCCCACTGGGGTCGTCAGGGCCTTCATCGTCACGAAATATTCGCAAGGTGTGTGGCGGACTGGGTTCACGAACGACCTGCACGATCCTGACGACAATCCCCACGAGACACCAGACGACCGCTATGTAGACCATAGGGACCATGACGAAGTACCAGAACGCGTTCACCATAGGCTCTGCTCCAGCAAACGTTCTTGCGCCGATCCTGTACGGAGCACCGTAGTGGCTCTCGGCCGCGCACGACCGGCGTGGAATGTCTTTGCACTATTCGGCGGTGCTCAGATCCCGATTTGTCGGATGTTCTTCGAGAAAGTGGCTGTCCTTCAACCTTGCGGTGACGGACAATCTCGAAGAGGAAAAACCATACCATATTTGTCGGGTATTTGTCTCTAGAAGCAGGCTCACGGAAGCGATATGCAGCGAGGACGGGCGATGCATCGCTCCCGTGGCCGGCTGGGCCCTGGCCTCACAGGGAAGGAGAAGACTGCGGGCAGGGCGCGTTGAGGTAGAGTTCCCCCCTCTGGTGCTACCTCTTCATCAGGTCCTGCTTTGTCACGTTCATGACTCTGAGGGCTTTGAGTTGGTCACCCTTCTGGTCATAAGCAATCCTCAGGATGTCTCCAGGCGTGGGTGTAATGCCCACGAGAGCTTCGGTTAGGTCGAAAGTGAGCTTCTTGCCTGTGGATTTGCCGTACTTGTTTTCCTTTGAGACGTTGGTGTCGTACTCGTCTATGCTAACTGATTTTCCTGCTTCAAAGGCCAGGCATTTGCCTTGTGCCACCTCGGCAGCCATCGCAGGAGCCGCGAAGGCCAAGATGAGCAGCACAGATGCCACGGATGCCAGGATCTTGGGTCTCATGGTATATCTCTCCTCTTCTCAAAATGAGCTTTCAATCCTCGGTGTCATGCGGCGAGCCGCTCGTTCTGCCTCTTGGCCCGGAGTTCTTCAGCAGCTCCCTTGAACATAATCCCGCAGATGTACAAGCAGATGGCGCCTACCGCACCCAGGATCACGACCGTCGCGAGCGCATCGATCTTGTACTGCTTGAGGATGACCGAGATCATGCAGGCCACGACGGCCAGACCGAAAGCTACACGGATGCCATATCCCTTCGCATACTTCGTCGCGACCGTCCCGATCTGAGCGCCTATGGCAGCGCCGAAGAGCATGACGAACACGGCCCAGATCTCTATGCGGCCCTTCACGCCGTACGTGAACGTTCCGTATAGACCGGAGATCATGACTTCAAAAAGGTCGGTCCCGACCGCGATATGAGTGGGGCAGCCTACGAGATAGACCAGGGCGGGCATGCGAAGCAATCCGCCGCCGATCCCCAGGAAGCCGGCCAACACACCTGTCAAGAAGCTCACGATTATCGGTAACCACATAGAACAGTAGATCCCGGCTACTTTGAAATGCATCATAGGCGGGATCTTGATGTTGTGCAGCGTTTTGTACCAGGTGAATCCAACCGCGCCATGTTCGTCCACGACGCCAGCCTTCTTCTTCCTAATGGCCTTGAGGTAATCGGCAAAAACCATCAGCGCTATCAGCGCCAGAACTACTACGTACACCCAGCGAACCACGGGTCCAATCCGACCGATGCGTTCAAGCCACATAACGACCTGAGCGCCGCACTCGATGCCGATCACGGTCCCGACAACCATGATCAGACCGAGCTTGTAATCCACATTGCCGAATTTTGAGTGCCTGAACGTTGATATCATCGACTTTCCAGCGATATGAGCGATATCCGAGCCGATCGCGAACGCCATGGGAAAACCAAGGATGTTCAAGCCCGGAGTGACCATCCACGCACCGCCCATCCCAAAGAATCCGCCGATCACGCCCACCGAAAAACCTATCAGCACGAGACCCGGCCAGAAGATGTCCACTCCGGCGATGGGCATATACATGTACATCCATTCCATTTTTCGGCCCTCCTTGTGCCTTCCTTGGGTATTAGTGTTCCACGATCTTTCTGGATGTAAGGTCCAGGCCGGTCGCCTTCATGATCTGATCGGTGATAAGCCCAAGGGTTACACCCAGAAGCCCGGTAAAAATGGTGCACCACACGCCGAAGAGAAACGGGTCTCTGTTGTACAGATCAACCCACCACTTGCTGACGCTCCAATCGACCACGCGCTTGTCGGCCACCACGATGAGCATCTCTGCTTTCCCCCCGGCCGCGACGACCAAATCGGGGATAAGCACAGCGGCCGCGGTGACGACCAACGGCAGTACTGTGAGAATTCGCCTCATTATCGAGAACCTCCTTTTCGGGTAATTCCTCAGTCATGGCTTCTCCGAAGAATTCGTCGTCCACTGGTGTGCAACCTCCGTACCATCGGGTCGGCTCACACAAAGCCTTCGCTTCTCTGCTTCAAGAGGGACGCCGGCTGCCAACACTCCCGGAGTTTGCGGTAGGGATTTCCCGCGGTTCCTGTCCGGATTCTTTACAGAGTGTAAAGAGTCCTCACGATGGCGATCACGGCCGCGTTCGAATACGCGCGGGATTTTGTAGGATGCGGTGACCTGCGTCCCGGGGTGACCCGCATCGGTCGCGGTATTTTATCGAGCGAGCAGGTCGCGCCTGGGTGCCACTGCCGGCTGGTCCGGCAGTGCGCCCGTGTCTCTCGTTCCCGGCTGAGCCTGGACGTGCTATTGTTCCATATGAGGAGTGAGCAACGATTTTCGTCTCTTCGCGGGCATGGTTATTGCTTCGCGGACCGGAGAACGGCATTTCCTTGGCTATTGCCGCGCCTGGTTCGCGGCCCTCACGGTCAGAGACACGATGAAAGAGCTTATTTCAAGCCTCTGGAATAAGATTAGGCCCCTACTGGGTGTTCCTCAGCCTCCGTCCGGAAAGACCGTCTCTCGCGTGTTCAAGTTCAGGTACAATTGCTTCAAAGACCTCCTGGCTTCCAACACCGAACTGCTCAACATCATCACTGATTTTGAAGCAAAACTCCGCGGTCAAACAGTGTTCGGCATGTCCTATGTCAGATCGCAAGCCACGCGTGCTGTCTTCCACACACTGCGTATGGCCAAGAGTCTGGACGATCTCTCGAATCACCGTTACCCACTCCTTTTTGATGTTGTGGACCGGATAAACCTGGCCATAGAAGAAGAACTCGGCAGAAAGAAGGATCTGCCTGTCATAGAGCTGGTTCTTCCCTACTCCAAGATCACGAGAGAGATGGCCGACTGGGTGGGAGGCAAGAGCGCAAATCTGGGAGAGTTGTTGAATAAGGCTCGGATCCCCATTCCAGAGGGCTTTGCCATCACGACTCATGCGTACGAGCTCTTCCTGGAAGAGAATCATCTGGTGGACGAAATCAACCGTATCCGCCAGGACCTCGATCCGGAAGATCCCAAAGCGATCAACGCCACGAGCGAACGGATTCAGCGCCTGATCATTTCCGCCCAGGTGCCGGATGTGCTCCAAGAAGCTATGCAGGTTGCTTATGAGCAGATGGCGCAAGCTATCGGAATGCGTAGTGGCGACACACCCTCGCGGCCTCTTGTCGCATTACGCAGCAGTGCCATCGGCGAGGACAGCGATCTCTCCTTTGCCGGACAATACCTGTCGATCCTCAACGTGCCTTACGAGCGGATCGTCGAAACATACAAACTGATTCTGGCCAGTCTTTATACGCCGAGAGCCATCTCCTACCGTCTCAATAAGGGCATGAGAGACGAGGATATCGCCATGAGCGTCGCTTGTTTAGAGATGGTCAAATCGCGCGCCAGCGGCGTGATGTACACCAGGAACCCGGCCAATCCTCTGGAAGAGGAGATTCTCATCACGGCCGTCTGGGGGCTCGGACCCTATGCAGTGGACGGGATCATCACCCCCGATACGTACGTGGTTTCAAAGGACGACCACTTTCGTATCAAGAGAACGGCTGTATCTCATAAGCCTGTGCAGCTCTTGGCCGCTGCTGAAGGAGGTTTACGAGAGGGAGCGGTGGAAGAGCATTTGCAGGATCGTGCGTGTCTGGCGCCCGATCAGGTGAGTACTCTGGCTGGATACGGGCTTAGCCTGGAGAATCACTACAATTATCCTCAGGACATCGAATGGGCTGTGGATGCGTTCGGTCGCGTGCTGATCTTGCAAACAAGACCTTTGCACCTGGAAGAGATTCAAAGAAACGGACTGAAAAGCCTCCCATTGGTTCAGGGGCACGAACTGCTGGTAGAAGACGCGGCCATCGCTTCACCCGGTGTCGGCTGCGGACCCGCAATCCACGTGCGTTCCGATGAGGATCTCCAACGGTTCCCCCGAGGGGGGGTGTTGGTTGCGAAGCATTCCAGTCCTCAGTTCGTGATTGTCATGCAGAAGGCTGAAGCTATCGTGACCGATGCCGGCAGCGTCACCGGTCACATGGCCTCGCTTGCCAGGGAGTTCGGCATTCCGACAATCCTGGGTACTCGCGTCGGCACGGGAAAGATTGCGCCGAACACGGAGATCACGGTCGATGCATATTCGGGCCGTGTGTATCTGGGACGAGTCCCTGAACTCCTGGCGCTGCGGAGAACCAAGGAATCGCCCATGAAGGCCACGCCTATCTATGAAACCCTTCGCCGCGTTGCAGACTGGATCGTTCCCCTCGATCTGATCAATCCCCGTGCCGCAAACTTCGCGCCGGAGTATTGCAAAACGCTCCATGACGTAATGCGCCTAGTGCATGAGCTCTCGTACCAGGAAATGTTCCAGATAAGCGATTTGGTCTCTGACACAACCGGCGCTGGGGCACTCAAGCTCGTGGCTCCGATTCCTCTGGACCTGTACATCATCGATCTGGGGGCCGGCCTCCAGGATGTTCCTCCGAGCGCTCGACGGATAACCGTTGACGAAATAGCCTGCGTTCCTCTGGCCGCGCTCCTGAAAGGTATGCTGAATGAGGATTTGCGCGAGCAGGGGCCTCGTCCGGTACACTTGGGGGGGTTTCTGTCGGTGATGAGAGAACAAATGCTCTCGCCTGTCAACGTGGCTGATCGTTTCGGCGATCGGAGTTACGCGATCATCTCGGACAAATACCTGAATTTCAGCTCCCGCATCGGATATCATTACAGTGTGCTCGATTCTTATTGTTGTGAGACAGTCAATAAGAACTACATCACTTTCTCATTCAAGGGAGGAGCTGCGGATGAGGTCAGACGAAACAGACGAGCACGAGCGCTTGCCTTGATTCTTGAAGGCTTGCAGTTCGAAGTGGAGGTGCGGGAAGACAGGGTTGATGCGCATTACAACAAGTACGAAGAGTCCGTGACAAAAGAGAAACTGGATATGGTCGGTCGCATGCTGCAGTACAGCCGTCAAATGGACATGCTCATGCAATCTGAAGCAAGCGTGGCCATATTCGCGGAAACGTTTCTCAGTGGGAAGTACAGCTTCGACAACGAATTCGTGGTCCAACTCGCCAGGGGCCAGAACTAACCCACATTGAAGCGCATTGCTTTCTTTCGCCACGGGGACTGGAGAATTCCGGCCAATCTGTTATAGTGCCAATAGTGCGCGGCGCGACCCCGGGAGCCCGCGCACTAGTACGTGAGCGGAATAGACGGTTTACAATCCTTGAAGTTTGAAGACCTCATTACCATGTGTTGGCGACTGGTCCTACGGAACCGTAGGCGCTACAAGGCGGTCATGGCAGGAATCGCCTTTGGCACAGCCGGATTCATAGTTATCCAGACCATGGGGGATTCGGTCGAACACAAAATCAACGCGAACCTCGAACTTCTCGGTGAAGCTACTATTCTCAAGGCCTACTGGGACGAAGAAGAGCAGTACCACCCCGGCCAATTTTACATGCGAGACGTGGCCAAGCTGAAGAAGCTTTCCAACTTATCCGCGGTGGCGCCGGTGGTGTCCCTCCAAATGGTCGACGCGCACCATCGTACCATGGAATACAAATGCCGGCTGTTCGGGGTGGATGATGCGTTTTGGAGGACCCAAACCGCCACAATCGCTCGGGGGCGCCTCATCAGTCCATCGGACGTGGTGGGACGCAAGAAAGTGTGTGTCCTCGGCTCGGACGTCGTCAAATACCTTTTCGGTGACGATGACCCGCTCGATAAGGTGGTCCGCGTAGGCAACTTGAGTTTTCGGGTTATTGGCATTCTTGGGGGCATGCAACATAGCGATATCCGCAGCGCGGTCTTCATGCCTATCAACACGGTCCAAAACCTCTTCGAGGGCCTGCACTGGATTCGCGAGATCTATATCCGAGTGGATGACTGGAGTCGAGTGGAATGGGCCCGGCAACAGGTGCTGGAGCTGCTCAAGAACGCTCACGTAGGTTATGATCACTCGATCCGCATACAACACTATCCGGAGCGCATAAAGAAGGTCCAGGCCACGGTATACGTGGTGAAGCTCTTCATCTATTCGGCGCTGGTGGTGACTCTCATTCTGGGGGGGATCGGCATCACGAACGTCATGCTCGCGGCCGTACAAGATCGCACGCAGGAAATCGGGCTAAGAAAGGCGCTGGGAGCGAAGGAAGAGATCATCCTCCTCCAATTCCTCACCGAATCCGTTCTAATCAGCGTCCTTGCAGGGGTATTCGGCGGAGCTGCGGGGCTTGTGATTGTTCAGGTGCTGAAGGTTGTACTCGAAATCTCGGTTTCTCTCGCCGTGATGACCGGCAGCGTCGTAGTCGGACTCGCCTTCACGTTGCTGCTCGGAGTCTTGTCCGGCCTCTATCCTTCTATGCGCGCCAGCCGTCTGGATCCTGTCGAAGCCATGAAGTTTGAATAGAGTATGTGGGCAACTATCCAAGCGCGTGACCACTCGGTTTCTTGTTCTCATACTGATGCGCATTCAAAGAGGCAAGATCGGGGAAATCTTCTTTGTGAGAGAGCCACCTCCACGGCTCAGGCAAGAAATTCCCACGGTTTTCGGAATGCTCATTTCCCC
>JBMOME010000127.1:0-13113 GCA_049323095.1 Thermodesulfobacteriota bacterium | reverse complement strand
ATCAACCAGCTCGGGCCGGCAGAGCCTGCCCCGGACGTGATCCGGGGGGCGCCGGCCCCTACTAGTCTTCTTCAAGCGCGGGCTGTCCGAGAAGCCAAGAAGTTTGGCAACTGGAACAGTTCGGCCTTCTAGCTCGGTAAGGGCATCAAGAAAAACGGGCGTGATGGCTTCATTCCACGACTCCCCGATATATGTTTCCGAAAAATCGGCAAAAAACTTTTGGCAGGACTATCGAGTCTTCCCGGACCGGGTTGAGCTCCGGTGTTGGATGTTGCTCAGCAGGTTCGTAATTCCCGCTGAAGACATTCTGGAAGTGAAAGCCCGACCCCGCTTCTCCTTTCGCGACGTTTTTGAGGGAAAGGTGAGGGTGCTCTGGTGGGTAATAAAGCTTGATTGGGCGGATCTTTGCGAACACGTGGAAATCCACAGGAAGTCAGGGCTGTTCAAATATCTCAGGTTCACGCCCGACAACCCGGAAAGCTTCGTAGCCGCGTGCAAATCAATAATGGCGACCCGCAGTTTGTAGGATGAGGTGACCCCGCGGGACGCGGGGGAACCGCATCGGTCGAGGCATTCTCGCGTGTGGTGCGGTTTACGTAGGTCCTCTTTGTCCGCTGTCCGATGATTTCGAAAACCGCGACAGATGCGGTTCCCCCGAATCAAGTCCGGGGTCACCGCATCCTACCAAGAGCTAAACCAGACACGGACCTGCCCAAGCGCAGGTCCGTGGCACCCGTTCCCCGGCGCTGTTCTTATCTCGGTGTAACCACGGGCACAATTGCCGGTCGAATGTGCAGGTCTACGGGCGTCATTCCGAAATAATCGCCATCGATTTCAACCGGAACCGGTTCGTCAGGCTGGATCTGAACTCTCCGGGCCGTTTTGCATATGAGTTCGGGGACCTTTTCGCAAGCGGACCTTATCTTGGCACTAACCACAATGGGCTTGCAGTAGGGTTTGCTTGCAAGCCGGTCCAATTCTCGCTATATTTTTAATTACAGGGAAGAATACCGCTCAGCCCGAACATAGTGATTCACGTGATTTCGGAGATTGAGGGGTTGAGCACTGGAGGATGATGCATATAAAATTATGTTAATTTAGATAATTATGCTCATTACTGAATATTATGCTTGATTTCTTCGTTTCAACCCATTAAGGCACCTGACTTAGCCATTCCTCATAAGCGACCGGAGGTCCATGACATGGCCGCTCGGGTGTTTCTCCTCATCCTTACCACGTTACTTCTCACGCCCTTTCCCGCGTGGTCTCAGGCTGAGCTGATTGAGCTGTTCTGCCCTGATTGCGGATTCAGGCAACGATTCGTGCAGGGATCCACTCCCGAAGATGAAGCAAGGAACGTACAGCAGGTGATTGTGGTCTGCGAGCGTTCCGGCGAGGTCAGAAGCGTAAAGGTTCCGTTGGACCCGCGCCAGCCGGTTCACGGAGAGCCGTTGGTGGCGCGGCCCTTTGGCACGGCAAAGTCGAAAGTGCTGGGCATTGAATTGCCCAAATTCTTGATCCCGGGGAACACCTGTGCGCTCTTCCCCGTCACGGCATACCTTGAAGCGAATGTCTGCCCTGTGGACGGGCGCGGTGGAGTTCTCGCAGCGTTAGTGGACCAGTACAATATAGAGGAGCGCTGAATTTTGCGCGTGACGTTCCACGCATAAGTGCTGCCTATCCGAGGCCGATAAGTGCGAAGTGTGATTGAGATTCGTTGTTAGTAGTTAGTGTGCCGGAGAATTTCCCGGCGAGAGACCTAACAGATCCTTGTGTCGGCGTTCAAACTAATTAATCTTCTTAGAATGGTGTGTTGCTATGCGTGTGATTCTCTGTGGAAAATCGTTTCCTACAGCAGTGGGGCGGCTGCGAGAGCTTTTGCCGCAAGATGACATCCTGCGCTGCCCGTCCCACGACGTGGTCCGCGTCGGTGTAGGGGCGGATGTGCTCATACCCCTTGTGCACCCTCTGGAACCCGAACTCATAGCCACAACAAGGGCCCGTCTGATCCAGCAGTTTGGCGTAGGGCTGGAAGTCGTGGACGTGCCTTTGGCGACCGACCGGGGAATCATGGTTTGCAACGTGCCTTCCGATGCGAGCGTTAATGCCGAATCCACCGCGGAACACGCGGTCTTTCTCATGATGGGGGTAGCGCGTCGAATCCACGAGTGCTTCGGCGCGTTTCATTCAGGCATGTGGGGAGGGCCGATGGGAGACGCGCTCTTCGGTCAAACCGCGCTGATCGTGGGATTCGGCCGAGTGGGCAAAGCTCTCGCGCGCAAGTTGCGTGGCCTGGGAATGCGTGTTCTGGCAATTCGCAGGAATCCGGGCAGCGAAATGGACAAGCACGTGGAGGTGGAGAGGGTCGGATGTGAGGGAGATTTCCACGCATTCGCGGCTGAAGCGGATTTCGTGGTATCGACCGTAGTGCTTACCAATGAGACCCGCGGCCTATTCAACCGGGAACTGTTCCAGAGCATGAAGTCGACCGCTTTTGTGATCAATGCGTCTCGCGGTCCGGTCATAGACGAAGATGCTTTGCTGGAAGCCCTTCATAGCGGCCGAATAGCCGGCGCGGGCCTGGACGTGTTCGCGCAAGAGCCCCTGGATCCAAACAGCCCGCTTCTTTCCATGAAGAACGTCTTTGCGACGCCTCATGTGGCTGGGGTCACCAGGCAGAACTACGAAGCAACAAGCCTGATCGTGGCCGAAAACGTCAACGCTCTGCGAGAAGGCCACATACCTCGGTTCTGCGTCAACGCGGAGGAACTGGCTCGAAGAGCTGCCGCAAGCCTGGCCCAAAAGCTGGAGGTCCCCTTCGCACGGTGATGGCCCTTCGATGAAGGTCACTTCAATTCCTCGGGCACTTCACCGGCCAGAGGCTTGGCCAGGCATCCTTGTCGGTCCAGGATCTTGAGGAACTTTTGGGTTAGGGATTCGGATAACTCGGTCCGCTTGTCTTCCGACATTCCGTCCAATGGGACTTGTCCGGCAGCCATTCCCACATGGCCTCCTGCAGAGCCCAATCTACTCACGAGCCGACTGATCACGGTGCCTGCGCGGCGTGTGCGTGAAGTGGACCTGAGGGAGAGGATCAGCAATTCGTCCGTTCGTCCCATCACGAGCGACCAACGCACCCCTTGAAGACGAAGCAGAAGGTCTGCCAGCTGAGGGATGATGTCTACGGAAAGGATCTTTCCCAGATCCGCAATTACCACGTCCCTGTATACGGTTGCAGCCAAAAGCCCCCGAAAAAGATCGATGAAATGCTCCTGCGAAAGTGGAGGATTCTCAATTAACGCCACGACCCGCGGGTTACACAGCGGGAACAAGTAGTTGAACGCGTGAAAATCCTCATCCGAAGCGCCCCTTGCAAGAGAATTTGTATCCGTCTTGATGCCATACAATAGGGCATTCGCCAGAGACCGCGTGGGCGTGAGCCCCGCGGAATGGATGTATTCCGTGACGATTGTGGAAGTGGCCCCCACCTGCGGTCGGACATCTCGAAATTCTGCTTTTAGCGAGCCTTTGCGCAGAGAGTGGTGATCGATGACTATCAGGGGCGGCTCGTCATGAGCTTGATAGAGGTTGTTCCCGGTCCACGGCTGTGCATCAACGAGGGCAATCCCGTAATACTTCGCTCGAACCAGGCTGTGGAGCTGTATCATTTTGATCCGGAGTCTATGGACCATTGCCTTGTTTTCAGCGCGAGTGATGACTCCGCCGTACCCGATCACGGACCTGACCCGGAATTTCTTCTTAAATAGAAAACTCAGGCCTGCCGCGCTCGCGATGGTGTCCGGATCAGGGTTATTATGGGTGAGCAGCAGGATCGGCCGCTTCTGCGCGCCTGAGAGCACGTGCTCCAGCTCCTCAAGCTTGCCTTCAGATTTGGTTAGATCCCACTGTATTGGCGCCATGAGCTTGTTGCCATCAGGTGACGGTTACTGCCGGTCCGCGACTCGTGCCGTCTGCGTCGGACATGCCCTCAGATTGAAGTGCGGTCCGAAAGCCGTGTGAAGGTATGTGTCTGTGTCGTCAAAAGGGGGAGTTTTTTGAAAGGGGGTTCCGGGGGAAAACCTTTTTTGCAGAAAAAAGTTTTCCCCCGGAAGACACTCTTTCATGAAAAATCCTTCTTTCTGCGCCTCTACTCTTCCGCGTCGGGGTCTACGAACGATGCCATCATTTTCTTGATGATCCGTTCGCTGATGACCATGCCGCGGATTGTCCCCTTTGATCGGGCGTACCGGTTTTCTATCCACGCCTCGAACGCGAGGTGACGGCGTTCGGGCACGTGGATGGTACCCATGATGGTGAGCTTTTCCCCAGGCGGGGCCATGGTGTTCAAGTCCGGGAATTCCGTCCCCGTGAGGATAGGCACCAGCTTCTTGTCCTTGAGATACTTCAGCACCATGAATGTGCCGAATTGGGCCACCGCTTCCATCTGAAGGTGACCACCGAAGAGCGGCATCCCGACGAAGTGATCCTTCATGATAGGGTTCTGGTCCGGCGTGGGTACCACAAAGGTGCAGAAGCCCACCGCGCCGTCATGGAATTCGCCCGCTTCCATAACAACCCGGTCGAGGAACAGGAAGTTGTCGCCGTACATGTTGAGCGTTCGGCGGATCTCGTCCTTTTCAAATACTACCCACTCGCGGACCCGTGCCGGAGGTCGCGGAAGCTCTTTCCGAGGCTTCGCCACGTCGATGCGATTGAGTCCGGTAAGATCGCGGTAGTACACTTGGCGCACATCGCCGGGTTCATACTGTGCTGCATCTATGAATTCCTTGACGACCACTTCCCCGCTGGCGTCCCTCACAAAATCAGAGACCACTTCGACCGCTCGCCGGAGTATGGAGAAGCGGCCTTCTGCCCGGAGCCTGCCGAACAGCTCCTGAACGACGCGGTGGACTTCGCCGAGGTCAGAATCCGAGTTTATGCCCGACCACTGATTGCCGAAGAAGGTTTGAAGCTCGTCCATGACAGGCTGAAAGCCTTCCAACCCGGCCAGTGCTTGTTCCATAGCGTTATAGGCGGGTCGGAGATCTTCAGAGATGTTTCCCGCGTCACGCAGTTCCGCGACATAGTTGTGCATCACTGCGATTTCGATCCCGGTAAAGAACTGCGAAGATTGAGTCCAGGCCTCAGGGAGCGCGGCGACGACAGTTCTCTTGCCCTGCTTTGCAAGCCGGCTCGCGAGCTTCTCCAAATAGCGCTTTGAGCGGGAGATGAAATAGGGGAGCTCTCCTCGATAGGTGAGCGCGGCCAGATGCGTCTTGTCGTCGATAAGTTCTCCAAGCCCGTGGATTGTGTCGTCGAACGAGCCCGCGTTGACATAGTACACGTCACGTTTGACCGCGGTAGCCAAGTCCGAGAATGTCAGCTTGCCCTTGAGAATATCGCCCACGGCTTTCATGACCGCAGGATGTCGTGGGAACCCGCCGGCAACCGTGTGAATCATCCCATGAAGACGGTTCACGCCATTTTCTCGCAGGCGATCCGCAATTCCGTGCAACTGATCGCGAACCCGGTCCCGGTGATCGAAGGAGTATTTCAGCGGAACATCGATAAGGATCGCACCAAGGCTTTCAAAAAAAGCCTGCTCTCTCGGATCGTCCGGCGCGAGGGATGTTCCGAAGATGCGTGCGCCCGCACGGACGGCGGCCCGGGCTATCCCTTCTCCATAGCCGCCGGATCGAGCGCCGATAATGAGGATATCCTTTCCTTCAAGCATAGGCCGTCCCAACTCCTGCGAAGTCTGCTCAAAAGGCTTACGATATCAAATTATACTTGGAGAATACCCGAGGTCAACCAATCATCCATGCGGCGGCTCCCGGTCAATTATTTGCTTGACAAAGGTTCCTGTTTGCCAATGCTGTCTCGATAGTCCCCGCCGGAACCAAGTTGGTTTCTCAGTACGTCTGAATCGACGACGGGGACACGACCATTCGGTTCGTACATCCCGGAGGAGAACCCATGTCCTGGAAGGAAGAAAAAGAGCTCCTGGCCAAAGAAATTGTAATCATGCTGTATGAAAACAGAATGATACGCACCTTCTATCGAGATCGGCCTGAAGGGTGGACGCTTGTATCGGGGCTGTACAGCCCGCTTTATATCCAACTGAGGCCGTTGGCTTCATATCCCACGGTCTTTGAAAAGGTGTGTCGTGCTATGGCACGTATGATTCGGCAAGAAGCAGGCGACGTCAACAGAGTGATCGGTATAGCCATGGCCGGAGTCCCTATCGCAGCAGGCATCGGGCTCTGCGGCGGGCTACCGGCCGGGTTCACGCGAAAGATGGAAGGCGTGAAGTCCGTGGAAGCGCTCAGGAAGGCGATCGAAACCTACGGCGAGCACTCATTGCTTGAAGGCGACCTATCGTCCGGCGATCGAATCATGCTGGTTGACGATCTGGTCACTCGATTCGACAGCAAGCTTATGGCATTGGAGCAGGTCAAGCATGAGGTGGCCAAACGCGGTCTGGAACGCATCGAATGCCACACCGTCGCGGTTGTACTCGACAGGGAGCAGGGCGCGGCCGAGGCTGCGGCCCAGGCCAATGTGGACCTGCTTAGCCTTGTTCCTTTCAAGAGCGTAGGGCTGCCCTTGCTGAAAAACGTGATGCACCCCGCGGAATGGGATGTCCTGAGCCGATATCTCGAAGACGCGGCCGCGTTCCAGAACGAAGAAGCACAAAGAGAGGTGCGCAGCCTGGTGAAGTGACGCCAGCAATGGCACCCAAATTTGAGTCGGCCACTAATTCCGAGAACTGCTGCGGGGCAGAGGCGCCTATGATTCCGACTTCATTCGGTCCAGCTCATCCAGGTCGTGCTGGAGGCCGATTTCCTCGAAAAGTCTCCGGGCCTTATCCAAGTAACCTTGGGCATCAACTCCGTTGAGTTCCCTATGTTTGCCGTCAGACTTCAGCAAGTGCCTCCCGACCTCGAAATAGGCTCGTGACAGATCCACTCTTGCACCGAGGCGTTCCCCTTCCTTTATGGCCCTGTCCCACCACGTGAGAGCGTCGCTCCTACTATCCCCGAGCCAGTGATAGACGCCCATTGCCGTTAAGATCCATGTCCGGAAGGGCGCGAACTTTATGGAATTCTTCACAGCTGCTCGGCCGCTCTTGCGGGCTTTTCCGCGATACTCACGGATATCGCGGCCGTTCCCGCGAGCAAGAGCTGCATTCACAAAATGAATATCGGTGAGGAAGCGACAAAGCAGATAGGGAGCCATGAAAACCGGCGGCACGAACCCTTGGCGCCGCACAAGCTTTTGAACCTCTGACATACATTCGTTTGCGGCAGAAGCATCGTTCCTCAAGATCTCGGCTATGGCCTTGTACCCGAATAACAGGATCTGATTGGTCTCCGGCCCTTTTGTACCCGCGAACAAGATACCGGAGTCTGCCTCGGCTGAAGCTTCTTGCGCGCTCCGGGTCTTGATCAGTCGATCGGTTTTCAGTTGATGCAAATAGATCCGTGCCTCGTCGTACCCGTAAACGTCCGCCATATCGGAGATGCGCCCGCTCAACAAAGCCCACTTGTCGAATTCTCCGCGCTCACCCGCAATGATAGCGTGATACCCTACGTAGAGCAGAGCGTGCCACAGCTCGCCGTTCTTACATGCCAGCTCGAACAGCGACTCATCAAAGGTTCCAATGTTGTTCCATCTGCCGGCAAGACCGTGGTTGACGACCTCCATAGCAGCGTATGCTATGAGCTCACTGACCCTCTCCGGGTGGACAGCGGCTTTGGAACGTGTCAGGAACTTATCGCTTAACTTGAAGGAGAGCCCTGTATAGGAGAACATGCCGCTCGCATCGATCCATAGCTTTGTTCCTGCAGCGGTTGAGCCGGTATCGAAGGCAAGCCCCTGTCTCAACATCGCCATGGCTTCGACGAAAAGCCGCTTGGGAGCGACATATGTCAACGCTCGGGCCCTCTTATATCTGAGGTCGAAGATTTCCCTGTTTTTATCGTCGAGCGGCTTCTTTCCCTTCTTTGACGGAAAGTAGAGATCGATCACCACCGTGAGCGAATCTCTGACGAGCTTCACAGCCGAAAATAGAGGATTCGGCGCGGATTCTATTCCCCAGCGCTCAAGCGCGGTGTCGAAGTATTTCAACGCATCGGCAAATTGTCCTTTGTTTAGGAAAGCCATCCCGATGCTCTTCTCAAAGACAGCAAGTTGCTGAGGGTCCGCGTCCTCCCCCCGAGTTTGACGGTATAACCTAAGTCCTTCCTGATAGTAATTCAGTGCTTCGCTGGACGCGGAAGAACGCAGCGCCTCCTCTCCGGCCTTCATCAGGTATTCTTCAGCCTTCTCCAGATCCTGGCCCTTGGTGTAATGGTATGCCAACATCCCGTAGAATTCGTGGACCCGCTCTTGAAAAATCCGCTCAATTGCTTGGGCTACTTTCACATGTAGGGCTGTCCGCTTCTGGATCAAGGTGGAGTTGTAGGCTGCTTCCTGTGCGAGCGCATGTTTGAACAGGTATTCAAGCTCCTTGAGTCTGATCCGGTCGCGTATGAGCTGCAGGTTCTTTAGATAAGCCAGCCGGGTGTCGATATCGTCGATAGATTTGGCCACATCTTTGAGTATGCGATCGAAGAAACTTCGCCCAATGACCGAAGCCACTTTTACCAATTCGCGCGATCGCTCTTCCAGCCGATCTATTCTCGCAATCAGAACGTCGTTGATGGTTGGTGGGATGACCACGTCGGCAATCTTATCAGTCACCTCAAAGGACCCCTCTTTGCCGACCACAGCGCCCTGATCGATAAGCGAACGAATGAC
This sequence comes from Thermodesulfobacteriota bacterium, assembly GCA_049323095.1. GTDB lineage: Bacteria > Desulfobacterota > Desulfomonilia > Desulfomonilales > Desulfomonilaceae > VGSG01. The sequence goes on along the minus strand of JBMOME010000127.1, from coordinate 4,311 downwards.
CTCCTCAATAAAGAGCGGATTCCCACCTGCTCGTTGCACAATGTGTTCTTTGACCGCAGGAGGGAGCCCTTCGGATTCGAGGAGATTGTGTATCAGTTTCTGACTAGACATAGTGTCCAGCGGCTGGATTGCAAGCTCCACATAGCGGTCCGCGAGCCATTCTCCCACTGTTTCCACCTTCGAATTTTCGGCTTCCCAGTAGCCTGGACGAAAAACATTGATGAAAAGGATTGAGTGCTTCTCCACAAGGCGCAAAAGCGTTTCCAGGAGCTTGACGGAACTGGCATCAGCGAAGTGCAGATCTTCCATCACGATTACCAGGGGCCTGCATTCACTTACCGCGATCAACAGCTCCCGCATGTTCTTAAGAAGCACCTTTTCCAGCGCCTCGCCTTCTATACCTTCGACCCTCGCCGCATGTTGCGCGGGCAGCTTCAATCCCATGAGTGTGGCCACAAAGGGGAGCATCTCGTCCGCGGCTTCGGATTTTGCAGTCCTGATCGCCTGCTCCAGCTTCCCGTACGCTTGGGATTCCGAATCGTCCTGGCCTATGCCCGCCCAGTGCCTCAACAGATGGATGAAAGGATAAAAGCTCAGATTCTTACCGATTGAGATCGAGTTTGCTTCCAGCAAGGTCACCTTCTGGATGCACTCGTTCTGTTTCAGCTCCGCGATGAGCCGTGACTTGCCTATGCCCGCCTCGCCGAGAATATTGACGACCGAGCCCTCCCCGTTGGCGACTTTGCGGACTTGTATCTCAATCTGGTGCAAATAGCTGTCTCTCCCGACCATTGCGGAGTAGATCCTGCGTTCCGTTTCAAGTCGGGACGACCGCTCCTTCGGAGAGATCACTTTGTAAACGCCAATGGGTTCTGACTTACCCTTTACTCTTGCGGGCTTGAGGGCCTCAAACGAGAAATAATCCTGCGCTCTGCGGTAGGTGTCTTCGCCGACCAGGACCTCTCCTGCCTGAGCCAGGCTGCTCAACCTGGCTGCAATGTTGATTGCGTCCCCCGTAGAACTGTGCGTGCCCCTTTCCGGATCCACCTGAGACGTCACCACGAGACCGCTATTAATACCGGTGTGCATGGTGAGAGGTCGGCCGACCTTGACTTCATACTCGGGACTGAGATCGGACACGAATTCGTGAATCTGCAGCGCTGAATGGATTGCTCGGGCAGGGTCGTCTTCGTGTGCGCGCGGAACGCCGAAAAGCGCCATGACACCATCCCCCGCAAACTTCTCGATGAAGCCATCGTGCTCCGCGATAATCCGTTTGGTTTGCGCAAATATCCGGCTGGTGATCTCTTTGACTTCTTCAGGATCGAGCCGCTCGTTCATGGCGGTATAGCCTGTCAAGTCGGAAAACAGGGCGGTGATTCGTTTGCGTTCGCCTTCAGGTGCGAGAATGCCCGCCGCCACCGGGACGTCTCCCAGTCGCTCGCCGCAGCCTCCGCAGAACTTGAAATCGGAAGGGTTTGAGTAACCGCATTTCGGGCACGCGCTTGCCAAGGCTGCCCCGCACGTGCCGCAATATTTCATCCCTTCAGGATTGCGAAATCGGCATTTTGGGCATTCCATGAGCCCCCCTTCCCGAAGCGGGCCAATATTGGTGGAAAATGAGACCGACCTTAGCCTATAGCGCCAAACTGTACTTGAAAGCGGTTAAGCAAGTTGGTTTCAGGGCCGATAGACCAACATTCGCGAGATATCTGCCGGTCGAGTTCTCGCCCGGATAGTTCCGCGTAGAGGAACGCCTGCCATACTGTCAAGACAAAAGAGGCGTACGGCGTAACCATTCAGTTATGAGCGGCAATTTGCCATTCCGTGTCATTGCGACAGGTAGCGTCAACCTACGTAACTAAGTCATTAAGGGGAGGAGCGATTTGCACTTGACGATTAGACCGATCCTATTTATGGTAATGGGATGAAGTGGCGAGTTACCTACAGACGCCACACTTGAACGTTCTCCCCGAATTCCATTTGGGGCGCGACCTAATCCGTCGCGTAATAGAAGGGATTTGATACTCCAGCCAGGACCACCAAGTCAGGCATAGCCGGCGCTGACACTCGCCTCCATCGAGGGTGAGTGTCTCAGGCTTTTCGGGCCAACATACCACCAAGTTCACAATTTGTGACAGGCGGGGAAGCCGCGACATGGACCATAAACTGAAGGGTCCCTGCCGCTGCACGCGTTCGGATGACGCGTGCGCCACCAACAAGTTCTCAAAAAGGAGAGGATCTGAATGCCCGGAGTGTACGTCAGGGAAGACGAACCGTTTGAAAACGCATTGCGTCGCTTCAAGAAGCAAGTACAGAAATCAGGAGTGCTCACCGAGACCAAGAAGCGGCGCGCATATGAAAAGCCGAGCGTGAAGCGCAAGAGAAAGGCGATGGCCGCTCGGAAAAGACTCCTCAAGAAGCTTAGACGAATGCAGCGGAAGTAGCCCCGCGCGTGGGCTCCTGCGCACCCGCGGCAGCTTTGGCCACGGCGCGTCTTTCATATTGAACGAGCTCTTCTTTCGCGATATGGGCACATTACGTTAGTACTATTTTGAACGCGAGGAGGGCGTAAACCATTTCCGGCAGCGCACTGGAACCCAGAGAGTCATGGGCTGAGTGGATACTCGACCACCACGTGTTCACCATTGCGGCCTATTTGACGGCCGCTCTTGTGGTGGCTGTTGCAGTATGGGCTCCCGAGGCTTCAGATAGCGAGGCCGCCACCATCCGGTCGATTGCCACGGTCCTCGTGGCCGTTCCGGCGGCACTTCTCTTCATCTTCTCCTTGGGCGGTCTGCTTGGCTATTTCTTGTTCTTGCCCTCGTTGAGTCATGATTCCCACCTCTTTGCTCGAATCCATGCCACGCATCTGCTCCACCCTTTGACCACGTCCATAGTTGTTGGGCTCCTCGCGGTGAGCATAGATACTGCGAGCACGTGGGTGTGGCTGATCTGGGTTCTTCTCTTCGTAACCTATTTGGCGCAAACGGGTCTGATGGTGAGTAGGCTCCGAAGTGACGAACTCCTGAACGGCGCAGGAGGAAGCGGCGGTCGAATATCTTTTCTCTTGGGTCACGTGATGCTTGGCGGCGACCTAATCACATTGGCAGGCGGTGCGAAACCGCTTCTGCCATGGCGACTCAGATCACTCCCCGAAGAAACTTGGATCGTCGATGTGCGAACCAAAGCGGAATATCACTGGAACCGCCTGCAAGGGGCAGAGAACTACCCTTGGGGAAAGGGTTTGACAGAAGCTGCCCAGAATCGGCCGAAAGATGAACCGGTCCTTGTCACCTGCTTCTCGGGTCATCGCTCGCCCGCAATCGCGGTGATGCTGCGGAAGATGGGTTTCCGGACGGTATACAACCTGAGCTGGGGGATACTGTATCTACTGCTCCTGGAACGAGGCCGAAAACAGGAAGGTCCGTTCGCTCTTACTCGGGCTCATCGGGACCCTTCCCGCCGAGGGGAGGATCTGAGGACGATCACTCACAGTTACATCACCCTGATCTTCGTGACGCTGATCGGTGCGCCGCTGGAATGGCTGTTCTTGGACAGGAGCGTTTCTGTGATCCAACTTGCGATCGGTTCCGTGCTGGGGCTGACAGGTTTCACTCTCGGCATCCTCAGCTTTTTGGCATTGGGCAGAAATTTCAGAGTGTACGCGGCGCCCAGACGGAGCGGCACGCTCATACAAACCGGCGTGTACGCGTATGTTCGACATCCCATGTATTCCGGAGTGGTGCTGGGCCTGGCCGGATACGTGCTCTGCTTCGGGAGCTACTACTTTCTTCTGACTTGGGCCGCAGTCGCTGTGCTGTATGTCATCAAGGGCATTAAAGAAGAACCGATCCTCCTCGAAAAGTTCCCGGAATACGATGAATACCGCAAACGCACCTGGCGCTTCATCCCGTACGTTCATTGAGGCAAGATTGATGATATCCAGGCGGCCGTGCGATGGCTGCACAGCTCGCCTTTTGTGCGATCGTTGTCGCCCTCCCGGCACGTTATACCTATGCGTGGCCAAACGATGAAGAGTCATCTGAATCAGACACGGACCTGCCAAAGCTCAGGTCCGTGGTACCCCGGGCCGATATTGATTGGATGCTGGGTGCCACTGACTTGGTGCCCAGGTCAGTGCTGCCTTCGTTAAATGGTCACCTTCACCTTCTGAAAGCGACCCAGTATTGAGCGGGGCAATCCACGAGCACTAAGACTGAATTATTCGGACATTTCGCGGGCTCGCGACCGCGGAAGCGCTTCCAAACACCAAGAGTTTTTGGAGGAGGGGTCCGGGGAGGGCCCTTT
>JBMOME010000126.1:0-13256 GCA_049323095.1 Thermodesulfobacteriota bacterium | reverse complement strand
CCTGTTTTCGCGCCTCCTCCATGTTCCCGATCTCAAAATGAGCCTGGCTACAGAACCAGTGGCACACTGACCGCCAGAAGGGCATACCGATATCAGCGTGCATCTTCAGGCCCTTCTCCGTCAGGTCAACTGCCTTCTGTGACTCTCCGAGGAGGAGATGGGCGTACCCCAACCAGGCCCACGCGACCCCCAGGAAGAGCACGGTCTGCGATTCCTCAAGGTGCTTGATCGCGTTCCGGAAGTGCTCCGCGGCGCCCTGCCCTGCTCCTTTCATGGCGAGCGTGACACCGTATACATATTCAACCAACCCGGTAGTACTCATGTGATCCAGTCCGAGGGCAAACGCCCGCGCGTCCTCGAGTAACTGCTGGGCCCGGTTGAAGTCTCCGCAGCCTCCTGTGCTGAGGCCCAACATAGCAAGCACATACGAATACGCGTTGTATGGCTTACCAAAGGACTGCGCCTGTGTCCCGTCACGTTCGATCAAATTGACGATCGCGGGCGCGACACGCTTTACTCTTTGCCAATCACCTGAAATCATACAAGATACACATAGATCATGTCCGGTCGAGACCATCAAGTCTGCATCCTCTATTACGTCAGGGTGTTCCACGCAACTTTCTAGATATTTCCATCCGAGCTGAGGATCGCTGCATTTCAAAATGTAATAGTGCCCCATGGTGCTGTGAACTCGCACTCTCTTCTTGTCATCGCCAAGTTCATCGGCAAATGCTTCGGCCTTTTGAAGCATGGCGAGAAAATCCTCGGAATAACCTGTTCTTCGTACAGTCATCTGCATGGACAACACGAGATCTATCTGCTCGCGCTTGTTCTCGTCGGTAAGAGGCAGGCGAGAGAGGACGTCAGTTGCTTCCTTGTAGAGCCGAACGGCTTCAAATGTTGCGTCATTTCTGAGAGCCTTGTTCGCGGAACGCTTGAGATACTCATACGCCTTTGCCAGATTTCCGCTTCTTGAATAATGGTACGCGAGCATCTCGGAGAATTCTTCCAGTCTCTGTGGATGGAGACTCTCAATGGCATTCCCGATCTTTTCGTGGATCTCCCTCCTTCGATTAATGAGCAGACTGCTGTAAGCGACTTCTTGAACCAGCGCATGCCTGAATATGTATTCGAGCTCGGGGAAGAGGCTCTTCTCGTAAATGAATTCCAATCCTTGCAAGCTGACCAATGCGGATTTGAGCTCGTCTTGCATCCCAGTGATCATTTCAAGGATACGAAAGGCAAATTCTCGGCCAATCACAGACGCGACCTGCATGATACGCTTGAGGTGCTGCTCCAAACGGTCTATGCGAGCGGAAATGATTCCATGAATCGTATCGGGGACTTCAATGGTGGAGAGGTCTTGAGCCAAGACAAACCGATCACCCTTTCGCTGGATCGAGCCATTTTCGAGCAACGTGTGGGTGAGCTCCTCCATGAAAAGCGGGTTCCCGGAGGCTCTGCCCAGGATGAGCTCCTTCAAGTCGGGAACAACTTGTCCGCCCTCAAGGACTGCTCGCACGAGTTCCGCGCTCGCGCCGGCGGAGAGTTGTCCCACACCGACCATGCTGTAATAGGATTTGCTCCCCCACTGATGCGTGTATTCCGGTCTATACAGGAGAAGGAGCAGGATTCGGGTCCTTGGGAGCCACCCGATCATGTATCCCAGAAACTCCTCCGTAGTCTTGTCGACCCAGTGAAGGTCTTCAACCGCCACAACCAGCGGCCGGTCCTGGCTGCCCCGGATCAGGAGGTCTCGTATCGCTTCAAAGGTCTTTTCTCTTTTCTGTTGCGGTTCCAGCTTGGCGAAATCGTCGTCATCGACCTTGAGAGACATCAATTCCTGGATCGGCGGGATGATGTTTTGAAGATTCTGATCAAGCCCCAAGATTCTCTCCCGCAGCTTCTCTTTGATAACCTCCTCCTGCGCACCTTCCTTGACTCCGATGAAGGTCCTGAGCACGTCCAGCACGGGCAAATAGGGCATGGAGCCCCCGTAGTGAAGGCATCGGCCTTCGTAGTAGGAGTGTTCGCCTTTGGGGAGAAAATTTCGGAATTCTAGCAACAGCCTGGATTTGCCGACTCCCGCTTCGCCCACTATGCCGACCACCTGGCCTTCTCCCGATTGAGCCTTCGCGAACGCCTCTTTGAGTGTCCTGATTTCACGCTTGCGGCCCACAAATCTGGTGAGCCCCCTGGCAGCAGAGGCAGCGATCCTTGTTTCAACCTCCGTCGGCCGTACGAGTCGGTATGCCTCGACAGGTTCCTGTTTCCCCTTTACCTGGACTTTGCCCATGGGATGGAACTCAAAGAACTCTCGGGCCAGTCTGTACGTATGGTCTGAGACGAGCACGCTTCCAGGTTCGGCAGAGGTTTCCATCCTGGATGCGAGATTGGAAGTATCACCCTGCGCGGTGTAGTCCATGCGCAGATCGTCACCGATGGTGCCAACTACTACAGGACCGGAATTGAGCCCGATGCGCATCTTGAATTCCGCGCCATACTCTCGTTTGAACCTTTCAGCGTACGGTCCCAGCGATTTCTGTATTGCAAGAGCTGCGTGGCACGCACGTTGCGCATGATCTTCATGCGATATCGGCGCGCCGAATAAGGCCATGAGCCCGTCTCCACGAAACTGGTTGACAGTCCCTTCGTAACGATGAATGTCATCCATGAGGAGCCGAAAACAGCCATCCATGACCTGGTGAACCACTTCCGGATCGAGCTTTTCAAACATGGCTGTCGAGCCTGCAACGTCTGCGAAAAGAATGGTAACGAGTTTCCGTTCGCCCTCTATGGAACTGCGACCGGTAAGGATTTTGTCCGCGAGATGCTTCGGCGTGTACGAATGCGGCTGGTCGTAATCCAAGCGCGGCGCTGTCCTCAACGTTCTCAGGTCGTGGCCGCATTCAAGGCAGTATTTGCTGTCAGAAGGGATTTCCTTGCCGCACTCAAGACAGACAAGTTCCACCCTCCTGCCGCACTCTTTGCAAAACTTGGATCCTTCGGGTAGCTCGTTTTGGCAATCCGGGCATTTCATGGCTTACTCCTCGAAAGTGCGCACGAATGTCCTATTTCTACGTCAACAGCTTCCTCAGTTCCTTTTTCAATACTTTTCCCACAGCGCTCACGGGGATAGCCTCAATGAAGATGACATCTCGGATCTTCTTGTAGTGAGCGATCTGCGAGTTGGTGTGATCCAAGATTTCTTGCTGCGTGGCCCGAGCGCCTGGTTTCAATTCGACGAAAGCCACAGGAAATTCTCCAGTGTCCGCATCCGGCTTTCCCAAGACCGCGCACCTCGCGACCGCCGAGTGCTCCAGCATTACCTCTTCTATATCCCTAGGATAGACGTTATATCCTTTATAAATTATCATGTCCTTCTTGCGGTCGGTGATGTAGAAGTATCCGTTTTCATCCTCATGGCCGATGTCTCCGGTCAAGAGCCACCCGTCCTTGAGCACCTCTTCCGTGGCTGCGGGATTCTTCCAGTAGCCCTTCATGACTTGTGGGCCTCGAATGCAGAGTTCTCCTTGAGAGCCTGGGTCGAGATCCTCGCCGGTGATCGGATCTATAACCTTGCATTCCGTATCATACACCGGCAAACCCACCGAGCCGGGACGTAACGCTTTCCGGTCCGGCGGATTCGCTGTGGCTCCCATAGCGCATTCGGTCAGTCCCCAGCCCTCTTGCACGAGGCCGCACGGGAAGGCATTGAGAAGCTGGTCAAACACGGTTTTGGCCAGAGGTGCCGCACCGGAGCTTGCGATCTTGATGCCTGAAAGGTCAGTGAGTTCAAAATCCGGGTGGTTCATCAGGGCGATGTAAAGGTGTGGAGCGCCGCCAAGGATCGTTGCCTTATATTTGACAGCAGCATCGAGATACTCCTTAGGATCGAATCTGGGAAAGACGACCATGGTGGTTCCGCTGAAAATCAAACCGTTAAGATAGCCGACGCTTCCCATGGCGTGAAACCAAGGCACGACGACTAAGGCTGTTTCGTGATCCCGATATACGATCCTGTCCTTGGCAGGATCCACCCCAGGAGGAAATATGGCTTTCAGGACTCCGTCCTGCATCTCGATGCGCGCTCCACTGGCCCAGTTCCCGTACTGGAGCGTATTGGATACCACGTTCCGGTGAGTCAGCATCACACCTTTTGACGTGCCGGTAGTGCCTCCTGTGTAGGCAAGATGTACCAGGTCATCTTTCACATTGAAGGCGACTTCCTTTTGAAACGGAAGATATTTGCTGAGAAGCGGTGCCATGTCGACGGTGTCGGGAACCGACACCTTGCCGCTCGGTTTACATGGGGCAATAATCGCACTGTAACAATCAGCGAAGCCTGTGATTATGACTCGTTTGATGGACGTTTCCGGGATGATCGACTGGATTCCCGGGAAGAGAAAGTCCAGCGAAATCAGGGTCTCTGCTCCCGAATCCTTTAGCTGCTGGAGAGCCTCCCTTGGTGAAAGAAGAGGGCTAAGGGGTGTAAAAACTGCCCCGATTCTAACCGTGCCGTAATAGGCAATAGCGAACTGCGGCATATTCGGCAGATGGATCGCCACCCTATCTCCCTTTCGCACGCCCATATCGTCCAGGGCCGAAGCGAAACGGTCACTTAGCTCTTTCAGCTCGGCATAGGTCAACTCCATCCCGCCGAAAATGATGGCAATCCGATTGGGGACTCGGGCCGCAGTTTGATAGAGGAACTCATGGACCGGAATTTCGGGATAGTTGAGGCTCTTCGGCCAGTCCATGGGCCATGCTTTGAAATTCTTCGGCATGGAGCGCCTCCTGTCTGATAGAGGTCGTCATCTAATCTATTCAAAGCCTTCTTGTTGCGGACGCTACGAGAAACCTTACCTGTTGCCACAGGCATAACTGACTCTGCTTCCGGTCAGGCCTAACTTGATGCCGCACCTGCCTTCACGTTCCGGCCGTCATGATCGTCAGACCAGCGCTCGCGGCATTACTCTCCGTGGCCGTCGGCCACTTCAGTGGTTCACTCATGAATCACGCTTCATTTGGGTAAACACTGTAAGAGCTCCTTGACATCGACAGCGTGATAGAAATTGGCCTCAATCGGCGTATCCAAGATGAACGCAGCACTGTAGCGCTGAAGCGCAAGATTTGACTTGGTAAAGCCGGTAACCACGATAGTTCGCGCGCCGGTGCAATAGTAGCTCGTAGTATAATCCCTATGGATTTCTTCTCCGAAGTAATAATCCATGCCAAGGCCAAGTTTTTCCTTCATCATTTGGTCTTCGTGGTAGGTCCACCTGAAGATTGCCACAAAAGGATAATATCCTTGCTCCCGAAGTTCCCCCAACGCTTGCAATGCGAATGCCATAGTCCTAACCCTCCTTTCTGAGCTCTATCCCGTCACAATGGATAGGCGAAGACGATTATTGGCTACGCTTCTGCGCAGCCGGTTTCGATTTGGCGGCACCAACCCGCGGCGCCGCATTCTTTGAAAAGCGACAAAGCTTTGTTTACGTAATCCTTCTCCTCTTCCGCGCGGCCCTCCGATTTCCGCAACTTGGCTAATAACGTATAATCGCTTGCCAACTCCCACTTCATTCCGAGGTGCTCGTGGTCGTCCATCCCAACCTGGAGCCAGGATTCGGCCTCCGCAAGATAAGCATCGCCGAAACGAAAAAGTATATCAGCCAGGTGCCGCGCCATCGCACCATGATACAATTTCAACTTATTGGTACTGAGAAGTTGCTTCAACGACGCGATATCCCAATTTGTCTTCCCGGCTGCCAGGGCTGTTCTGGCCTCGGCCATCCTATTAAGGTTGATGCATGAGGGGAAAAGGCCAATCTGTTGGCGTTGCAGAATTGCTTGCCGGTGGTGGTCCTGGGATTTGTCATAGTCTCCCATTTCAAACCATGTATAGCCCAGACCCTGATGGGCAGCAGCCGAGAAAGCATGCAACGAAATCTTTTCGCAAAGGTCTAAGCCTTTGCGCAAATACTCTTCCGCGTCTTTGAAGTGCCCCTTATAGAAGTAGGAGATGCCGTGGCAGACATATGCCACAGCCTGGGGAAAAACATCACCACTCTGCTCGGCGATTTCCAGGGCTCTTAGGCTATGCGCAAATCCCTCCGTCACTTTGCCCTGATAATTGTACACATAGTAGCTTAGATTACTTTTCAGGAATGAAATACCCCAAAGCATTTGGGCTGCTTCGTTAATTTGAAGGGCTTTATGAATGTGTTCTGCTCCGCTCTCGAATTGACAATTCCAGCATAAGGCGAGCCCATAGAACACATGGGCCTGGGTGGCCGTGAACAGATCGCCCGCCTCTTCGGCACTCTGTATCGCCTTTTCCAGGAGCTCGAAAGCTATCGTGAACTCCTCTTTCACAGTATACTGATACGATCCCGATATAAAGTAGACCTGAGCCTGCGGCTTCTTGTCACTATTTTTGACTGCCATCTCAACTATCGGAGCGATAGCCTCTTTTGCTTCTGCAAAGTGGCCGGGAATACACAAAGTCATTCCGTAATTAGTCCTGGCTTCAATCCGCTGCAGTTGAACTTCCGGAGTGGGAGGTAACTGCTCTAGAGCGTTAATTCGTTTTTGCGCATACAAATTGGCCGACGGAAGCGCGGCCTGTCTCCAGGCTTTCTCATGTGCGAGCTTTGAATAGTCGGCGCATTTTTGAAAAGCCTCGCCGACCATGAAATGATCTGCTAAAATGCCGTGATACGCGTCGAGACTGTCCTTATACACGTCCTCAATCGCTCTGCCGACCTGCTGATGAAGAAGTTTCCTTCTATTGGTCAGTATCGAGTCATAGACCACATCGCGCGTGATGGCATGTCTAAAAATGTACGTGGACTGGGGGAAAGACCCGCGTTCGTAAATCAGTTCCGCGTCCTTGAGAGCTGCGAGATGGGATAGCAATTCCTGTTCGCTAAAATCTGTAATCATCTTTATCAGCGTGTAACTGAACTCCCGCTCGATTACCGATCCAGCCTGAAGTATTTCTTTCGGAGCGCTTCCCAAAGGATCGACCCGCGCCATGATCACATCTTGAATCGAGGACGGGATGGCCACACGATCAATATGTTTGCCCAAATGATAGGCTCGGTTCGGCTTCTCTATGATTGCCAGGTCGTCAAGAGTTCGGATGAACTCCTCGATGAAGAACGGTACTCCTTCCGTCTTTTCCAATATGAGTTCGTGAAGGTCGGACGCCACCTCGCCGCCGAGCATATGTTCTGCGAAGGCAAGGCTTTCTCGATTGGAGAAGGGTTTGAGAGTAACTTGACTATGAAAAGACTTGCCTCCCCATGTGGCAACAAAATCCGGTCGATAGGTAAGTATCATCAAGACCCTGGCGCCCGGTACCCTCTCCAAAAGATACTTGGCCGCCTCTTCCGAACTCCTGTCCATAAAGTGTAGGTCTTCAAAAGCTAATACCAGAGGTTTCTTCTCTGATGCCTTCGCTACTAACCGTTGCAGTGACGAGAGAATCCGATCCTTCTTTGCGGCCGGACTCATTAGGATACTGTCTACCATGCTATCTCTTACGGATAGTAGTTCCAAATAATAGGGTAGATTGGCCGCTTCATCGATTCCAATGGCCTTTAGCCCGCTCCCGACTTTCTCTGTGACTGCCGCCCGCGTGTCGTCGGCTTCTACCTCAAAGATCGACTTCAGCAGGTCGACGATCGCATGATAGGCAACCCCTCGGCCGTAAGATAGGCACCTCCCTTCCCAGAATGAAATGTCCTCCTTTGTGACTACCTTTCTGAATTCGTAGAGAAGTCTCGATTTGCCCACCCCGGCCTCACCTGTGATGGAGACCGCCTGACCGCTCCCTACTCTGGTTCTGTTAAAGGCATCGAGCAAAAGTTCGAGTTCTTTGTCCCTTCCGATAAACGGACTCAAGCCACATTCTACCGTCACGTCGAACTTGGTCGTTCTCGTGCTGGGACCAATGATTCGGTAGACGTCTAGAGGTTTCTCTTTGCCTTTGATCGGCCTCTTACCTAGCGGCTCAAAACGAAAGAACCCCTTCGTGAGTCTGTAGGTCTCTTCCGACACATATGTGGTCCCCGGCTCAGCGGCGCTTTCCATCCGGGCAGCAAGATTGGAAGTGTCCCCCTGAGCCGTGTAATCCATGCGCAGATCGTCACCGATCGCACCGACCACTACCGGACCGGAATTGAGGCCGATGCGCATTTTGAAGTCCAATCCATGCTGTTTATTCAGGTCTTCGTTGTACGACGCCAGGCATTTCTGTATGCCGACTGCCGCGTGGCACGCTCTCAGTGCGTGGTCCTCGTGAGCAATAGGAGCGCCAAAGAGCGCCATAACGCCATCGCCTCGAAACTGGTTGATTGTCCCCTCGTACCGGTGAACCTCATTCATGAGGAGTCGGAAACACCCGTCCATAATCTCATGGACCACTTCCGGATCGAGGTTCTCAAACATTGCGGTGGAGCCCGCAACGTCCGCGAACATCACGGTGACGATCTTTCGTTCTCCTTCGATAGAGGCACGTGTCGTAAGGATTTTGTCGGCAAGATACCTCGGGGTGTACGAGTGGGGCCGGTCGTAATCCAAGCGCGGGATAGTCTTCGCGGTTCGCAGGTCCTGGCCGCATTCGAGACAGAACTTGCTGTCAGGAGGGACCGGCTTGCGGCACTTCGGACAGGTGAATTCGAGCTTCCTGCCGCATTCTTTGCAGAACTTGGATCCTTCAGGCAGCTCGTTCTGGCATCCTGGACATCTCATTGCTCCCCCTCTGCGACTCCTTCCCCAGTAGGACCGGCATCTTGCCGGTCATTGCTCCAGCAGTGTTATTTTGCCGGCCCGGTCCCAACAGCTCATGCATTTTGCCCGGTCGTCATAAACAAGCACCAAAACCTGCCCACGGATATTCCTGCACCGAGGGCCATCTCTTAAATGGATTGGCAAGAATGTATTGAGCTTTCTGCGCGAATTCGGCGTCGTTCCGAACGATGCGATCGAAGTACTCTCGGTGCCATACAGGGGATGTCCTTCCCCAATCTCTCACCAGTGATTTGGAGGAAAACGATTTCCACGTGTGGACGATGTGGTGAAGCTCAAAACCGTCAAGAGGCGAAACCAGAACATGCACGTGATCGTCCATCACTACGTAGACAGGCAGGGCATAGCGCTGGTCTTCAAAGTGTTTGATCGCAGTAACAACGGCACCCCTCTCTTCAGCGGTGAGTGGAGGCTGACGCTTGGCAAGGCGCCAGGTGACGAAATACACCGCGCCCAGCAGTCGCCAGTGAGGAAGCTTTCGCCGATAGATCGTAAGCTCCGACTCCCAGTAGGGCTGGCATCTTGCCGGTCCGAACTCGTTACTCGCCGCCATCTTCCCTAGCCCCTATGAACCTGGATCAGCCTCTCGTCGCCTTCAGCCCGACTCCCAGTAGGACCGGCATCTTGCCGGTCCAGATTCATTGCCGCCCACCATCGTCTCTACTCCCTCACGAATACGGACCAGCGCCGGGTGGTCTTTGGCTCACACGACACCGGGACCGGCAAGATGCCGGTCCTACTGGAGATGTCAACCTCGTATCGTGAGCACTTCGTGCTTAACATCGTGCCAAGTCGTTGAACATTCGGGGCCTAGAAGCTTTCCCCGCGAAGAAACGCAGCTCTATGGAATGAATCGAGTTCGTGGATTACTGGTAGTAATTATAAATAAATCCTAATCGCAAGGGGAACCTTTGTCAATTGATTCGTGCGAACAGACATCGCTCCAGTCTTGACTCGCGAACCAGTTCCTCGCTTATGTCCTGACCCCTCTGACAACTCGCGCGCTGGGTCTGTCTGAATTCTGCGACGGACGCATCTACATTGTGTCACAGACCAAGCGAGCATCGCGGGATATCTCTTCGATGTGGACCGTGGGCCGCGTATGGTGTCCTGCGGCTTATTTTGCTAGAAGAAGGGCATACGGCAGCGTGCACCCACAGTGTTGCTGACAAATGCTCAATAGGCTAAGATGGAGTTCGTAAGGGCAAGGGTCTAGTGGGGTCGCGGTAGACTGCGGCCGGAAGCGTCAGTGACAGTGCCAAGAGCGTCTTCCACCTTTACAGGCAACAAATCACCGCGGTCTTGACATATCCGCAATCATTACTATAGAATATGCTCGGATTTATGTGAAATCTTAGAGGTGTTGAAGGTAACGCGGTTCCCATCCGCTCCAGGCGTAAAAAAGGAGTTTACCATGATCCGCATAGTGGCCTTCACATTGGCAATCGTGGTCTCGCTCTCCGGGCTGGCCTTTGCTCAGGGAGGCTTCCTTGACTCCATATTCGGGCCGAGCGGCCTCGGACTCTGGGGCGGCGGATACGACCAGCAATCCGTGCAGCAATACAACTCTCCGGGTTTCTACGGGGCTCCGAACCCTGCTCAGCAGAGCTACGGCCAGTGGCCCGGACAACAGCCCGATATGGGATATCAGCAGCAGATGGGGTACCAGCAACCGGCCCCGTATTATCCTCAACCGGGGTACGGCGAGACCGGTCAGTACCCGTCTCCCGGGGCCATGCACCCGGATTGGTATCAGCAGCAACAACAGCAGCAGTACACCCAGGCTCCTCCGCCTCCGGTTGAGTATGGACCGGCTCCTGTGCAAACTCCGGCTCCTGCTCCTCCCCAGGTACGTGCTGCTCGGCCCGCTCAGCCTGCTCCCAGAGCTGCGGCCCGCCCTGCTCCGGGACGAGGCCAAGATCCTGGAGCACAGATTCCGCAGGACGAAGCACTCCCGTCAGGAGCGGTGAAGATTACAACCATTACCCCCCAAGGCACCAGAGTTGAATACTATCCGCCGCCTCCCGGCATGGAACAGCCTGACCAGGCGGCTGTGCGGCCACAGCGCAGACCGGCCGCTTCTCGAACTCAGGCACAGACCGAGCGCAAGCCTGAAGCTAGACGCGTTGCTCCTTCCCCTAGCGCCGCAGATTCGGGCGGTTCCTCCATCGCGATGCCTAGTCCCGTTCAGGTGCCCAAGGGACAAGATCCTCGCTCCGGGTGGGGCGCAGCAGTGGATCGAGGGCCCAGAGCGCCTGTTCAGGAGTAATATTGCCTCGCATGGGACAACAAAGCTCGTTGGTTCACCTGTGGTGATACGAGTGACGTAAAGACCGACAGCGTTTGGAGAATTTGCGGGGAGGGACTCGATAATCCCCTGGACTTTTTCTTGAAGCTGTGACGAAGTGGTAGCCCGTCGGATCGTACGACCGTCGCGGTTGTCTGACTTCTGTGTGGCGAGGATTTTTCGCAAACGATATCTTTGAGGAAATCTGATGTCTGATTCTTCCAAGAAAGAGGCTTGCGGTATTTTCGGCATCTACGGAGTCGATGATCCCGCACGCCTGATATATTTGGGACTTTATGCGCTTCAGCACCGCGGCCAGGAATCGGCCGGGATCGTGGTGAGCGACGGGACCGCGGTCTCTACCCATAAGGGCATGGGGCTCGTCTCCGATGTCTTCAAAGAGCAAACGCTCCAATCCATGAAGGGCACATTGGGCATCGGGCACGTGCGCTACTCGACCACGGGGAGTTCCATGCTCCGCAATGCCCAGCCTTTTCTTGTGGAGCAAATAGATCGGATCTTCGCACTGGGCCACAACGGGAACATTGTCAACGTAGAGAGTCTGCGGAGAAAACTGGAATCCAGGGGCGCGATTTTTCAGACTTCCACCGACTCGGAATTGATCGCGCATCTTCTCGTGCACAAGAAAGGCTCTCTGGAAGAGCGCTTGCTCAAGGTTTTCAGCGAATTGAAAGGCTCCTGGTCTGTCGTGATGCTCACGCCGGACAGCGTGCTCGCCGCGCGAGACCCTCATGGGTTCAGGCCGCTCTGCATAGGGCGCAAGGGTGATGCGATCGTCTTTGCGTCGGAAACTTGCGCGCTTGACATAATCGAGGCTGATTACGTGCGAGACGTGGAGCCCGGAGAAATTGTCATCGCGAATCGCCACGGGCTCAAGTCGCTTCAGGGAGAGCGCAAGTCTCGCCCCGCAATGTGTATTTTCGAATATATCTACTTCTCGCGGCCTGATTCCATGATTTTCAGCCACGGAGTGTACAACGTTCGGAAGCAACTCGGGCTCCAGGCCGCGCTGGAAAATCCCGCGGAGGGTGCTGACATCGTGGTTCCCATGCCCGCGTCGGGCAATTACGCTGCCCTGGGGTACGCGCAAGGCAGCGGCCTTCCTTACGAGTACGGTGTGATCCGTAATCACTACGTGGGTCGGACCTTTATTCAACCCTTGCCCGCGGTAAGAGACCTTGGGGTGCGACTGAAGCTCAATCCGGTAAGCACCATACTCAAGGGTAAGAGCGTGGTGGTTGTGGATGATTCCATCGTGAGAGGAACCACCAGCAAACTGCGAACACGTGCCCTGCGAGAAGCCGGCGCTCGTGAGATCCATATGCGCATATCTTGCCCTCCCATCCGGTATCCGTGCTTTTATGGGATCGATTTCTCCAGCAGAGGCGAGCTGATTGCGTGCAACAACACTGTGGAGGAGATCTGCCGCTTTATCGGCGCGGATTCACTGGCTTACTTGAGCCTGGAAGGCATGTTCAAGGCCATGCCTATGCCGCACAACCATTTCTGTACGGCATGCTTCACCGGCAAGTACCCGGTTTCCATGACAGACGCATTCACCAAGACCTGCCTCGAAGCAGTGCCGACCCGTACCGTTCAAGCGCTTTGACCGAGCGTCGACAGCAGACCTCACCCCTACAGCGAGCGGCACGGAAGTCTGCCTCATAGGCCACCCTCCCCTTCCCCCTCCCATTGAGGGAGGGGAGTTCGAAAACCTCTCCCCTGTGGGGCGGACTTTCCAGTCCGCCAGGAATGGCAGGCAATCCCGCGCTTCGCGGGACTGCCCCACAGAGGGCAAGGTGTCTGCGGCCATCTGCGTAATCTGCGGATGACATCTCTCCCCTGGCGTGAGAGGGAAGTGAGAGGGGGAATCCACCCGCACTGAAAGGCACGGTTTTCGACGCGGTTTTCTACTGTGCTATGTGGGAACCTCGGGCATGTCAGCGGTCTGACGATTGCCCGCGCTCGATGAGGAATGAAGCGAGTTCCAGATCGCTCTCTGTGGTGATTTTCAGGTTTTCGTCCGAATCTTCCACGATCGAGACGGAGTGTCCCAACCGTTCTACCAAGGAGGCATCGTCCGTTCCTTCGAATCCGTCTTTGAGGGCCTGCTCGTGGGCGTTACGTATGAGCT
>JBMOME010000125.1:0-13428 GCA_049323095.1 Thermodesulfobacteriota bacterium | reverse complement strand
TAGAGAATGCAGTCCAGGCTCTCTCCAGGAATGTGTGCAAGCTCCAGCTCCTCAGCGTCTCCGATCAGGAGCTGCGAATAGTGCCTCTGAGCGAGAGACGCGAGCCGCTGGTCGATTTCGATGCCGATCAATGTTTCCACGCCCCGATTTCTGAGCAGTTCGCCCGTCTTTCCACCTGCGCATCCCACTTCCATAACTGAACGAACACCAGTCGGAATCAGAGCGACCACGTCCTTGCGCACAGCGGTGTAATAGCTGAGCGGGCGAATGTCCTGCTCGTGCGCTTCCGGATGGATTTCTTGCCAGGGGCTCTCGACAAGCCTCGATTGTGCGCCCGAAACCTGGGATTCTGAGGGAAACAGTCTTTTGTGTTTGGCCGGCATACTCATCGCCGCGCGTTCGTAGTTTGGCGCGGCGTATTTTCACAGAATCAATCACGCGTCAAGTAAAATTATAGCGTCCATTATGGACTGGATCAGCGCGATTCGATCATCCCTTTCCGCGGTAACGAAATCGTCACGCACACATGTCCGTAGCGAACCTCTCGATGAAGGGACCGATGGGGATGAGCGATCAAACAACGAGTTGTGTGCGGGCGTGTACAAACGAAAAGCCCGACGCTAGGACATTGGGAGCCGCCAGGCTTCTCTCGGTACGCTAGAGCGTATGGTGATAACGTGTGCCCCCTACATAGCAAATTCATGCGCGGTGGCAAGAAAAAAATGAAGGGTTGCCAAAGGATGTCCGGTTGCAGTTCACGCCAAGCTGAAGGAGAGAAATCGACGTCCGTCAGTCATCCTGTTTATGACCCGTGGCTTCGAGGAGCTGCCGAAGGCTCTGCGCGAGGAGATAAGCGAATCCCAGGAAGACCAGTCCTCGAATTATGTTCAATTGCTCGTAGAGGGTGCCTTCGAGGCTTGCCATGTAGAGATAGTAGCCCATGAGGAGCATTCCGCCGGCGCACAGAACGACTTTCAAGAGGGGATTGAGGAAGTTCTTTTCTGCCATGGTGCTGTCCAAACGACTCTGGGGACCGGGCGCCGAGTCAGCCGTGGTCTCTCTGCCGACAAGTAGTCTCTAAATCGGTCCCTGGGGAACTCAACGGATTGTGACTATAACACAGGCCTTGTCACCACAAAAGAGTCATGGAGTGGGAGCGCGAAGATAAAGAGGCTGTCTCAAAAAACCGTGGCACTTGGAACATCGTGCTACGATGCGCGGGTGGCCGGGGCGTTATACGTCCCGGTGCCGAAGGCACAGGAGGTTTATTCTCTTGCCGGCTTGTCAAGCAACAAAGCCAAAAGTCGCCTATCCGTCCCAATAAGCCTCCTGCCGCTGCGCGACCCCGATCCCGCGTCCCGCGGGAACGTCGGGGCCACCCAGCTGGGGCTTATTTCAGTAATCGTGGCACGATCTCGAGTGGGATCGTGGTTTGAGACAGCTTTTAGAATACGGAACCAAAGATGTCGCGTTGCAAACCCTTACGCAGCCGCGGGTCTTGTCCGTGGCCGCGAGGTAACGGCACCCCGGAATCTGACTAGAGGCGATTTTCTTGCGGGTGAGCAAGCAAGGGTCTCCGGGAGTGAGAGCGTTCGATTTCCACTGGCATCACAGTAGGAATTGATTTTCTCTTAGAGTGCTGATACAGTAACCCAGAATAAGCATCTGAGCGTTACGGTGTTTTGTTCACGTGGTGCGTCGCGAAGGGTGCAGCCTTCACCTTAACCACATGAGACCGGGACAGGGTTGGATGGGTCTTTTGAGGCGGGTCATGGATTGAGATGGGTGTCGGTCGGCGTCGGATGAGCTTCTGCCGAGCTTGCGCCGGCCGGGAGAGGATTTGGGGAAGAAGTGGGGTCCAGCGGCTTCAGTGGTAGGGTGACCAATACAAGTCTTCATGAAGTGGTCCAATTGATGTGCATTGGCGGCCACACGCGCCGGCTGCACGTCAGGAGCGGCACACGAAAGGGCGATATATATTTTCGATCGGGAGAAATCATTCACGCGCAGAATGGCGCATCCCAGGGAGAAGAGGCTTTCTACCAAATCCTATCCTGGGAAACTGGGGCATTTGAGTGCGATGAGCAGGCTCCGCAGGTCGAAACGATCCGCGAGAGCTGGGAGTTTCTCCTGATGGAAAGTATGAGACGAGTGGAAAGCCCCGCTCCGGCCTGATGGAAGGCCCGCGGGCCGCAACGGTAGCGAGAATCCCCAGTTCCGGACTTCAGAGTCCCGCTGTGATGTGATATATGCTGAGGGGCGAGGAAGTGTAGGTCGTGCCGGACCTACGGCCACGTCGTTTATGATGTGCCCTTTTCCGGCCTCGATCGAGATGCTCCGGTAAGCCCGTTGGGATGCAACAATGGCTGATATTGTTCTGACGAAACAAACCCTCGACGAGGTAGACGCGATCCTGTCGGAGATGCTGGACCGGAGCGGCGCGCATACGGTACTGCTGATTGACAAATCGGGTCAAATTATCAGCTTTCAGGGGAAGATGGACGCGGAAAAGGTGGCCTCCCTGGCTGCTCTAACCGCTGCAAACTACGGAGCGACCACGGCTATCGCCCGCCTGTTCGGCGAAGAAGAATTCACGTTGCTTTTTCACAAAGGAAAGGAAGAAAACATACACTTTTCGAATGTGGGTGAAGAATGCCTAATGATCACGATTTTCAACAATAACACTCATCTGGGTCTGGTAAGGCTGGAGGTGAGGAAGGGTCTGGAGAAAATCGAAGCTACTTTTGCAAAGAACCTCCGCTCTTGGTTCAACTCGTAGAGGCTGTGTCAGCGGGAAAGGAACCTTCGATCTTTCAGCGGAGATAACAGGAACGCCTGCATGGCAATAATAAGCTTTCGATCGGACGAAATACACTGCAAGATTGTCTACTATGGGCCTGGGCGGGGTGGCAAGACCACGAATCTTATAGCATTGCACAAGGCGCTGGGAAGCCAGGTGCGGGGAGAACTACTTTCCATAGACACAGCCGGAGACCGCACCTTGTTCTTTGACTTTCTTCCCATGGATCTGGGAAGTATTGGGAAATTCAGGATCAAGATCTCTCTGTACACGGTTCCCGGACAGGTGCGCTATAACGATACGAGAAAGCTTGTGTTGAAGGGCGTTGACGGCATTGCCTTTGTAGCGGACTCTTTGGAAGCGAGGCGCCAAAACAACCTGGACAGTTTCAAGAATCTCATCGATAATCTTGCCGACCAAGGGAAAGATCTTTCGTCGTTGCCCCTGGTTGTGCAGTACAATAAACGAGATCTGGAAGATAGCAAAGTGCCGGTGCTCTCAATCGATGACTTGGAAAAAGACCTTAACAGTCTGGGAAATTATCCGGCTTTTCCGGCCAGCGCTCTGCGGGGAGAAGGAGTAAGGGAGACCTTCAAGAAGGTCTGCATGATGACGGTAGTTGATGTAAGCACAAGACTCCTGAAAGACAAGACGCTGCAGGCATCCGGCAGATGACTTGGATTAACGCCTCAGGGGATTAGCCGTGGCCGAGGATAAGAAGTTCAAATCGCCTTCGGAACTGGGAAGCGCTGTAGGACAGAAGATCGACGAGATTTTTGGGGAGTCCGTCTCGGAGGAGTCTGTCATAATGTCTACTCGTCGTCCGGCGCCCGAACAGAAATCCGTCTCTGAAGTCGCGGACCGGGCCGGATCCTCGGACGCGGTGTTGCGAGACGTTGCCGGCCCCCGTGCTCCGAGCCCGCCTCCGAAGGCTCCGACTCCTGCCCCACGGCGCCCCCAGCCCCCTGCTGCGAGCGTTGAGAGGCCCGCATCTCCCGATCGCCTGATCGATCAGACCGAAGCACTCGTTCTCGAACTGGAATGGGAGACAAGCCAGAAAGCTATGCAGGCATTGTCGCTCAAGCTCAAGGAGCTGGAAGATACTCTTCCACAAAAGGGTCCGGCTCGGGTTGCCGTGCAGATGAGTCTGCGCATCCTGGAGGCTTTGAGAAGGGGTGCCTCGCCGCATCCGCGGGTGGCCCAGTTGCTCCAAGGGAGTATTTCGGTTGCACGGCAAACTTTGGAATCAGGTGGCAGGCGATCCGTCGATCCGGCGCTTTTGAATAGCCTAAACGAACAGTATAAGCAGATTATGGCAGCCTCGATGACCCGAGAGGCGACCGATACCGGCGCCGCGCCCGCCGCGAGCGAGATACCGCTGGAGCAGCTGGTAGGGAATGTGGGCGGCGCGGTAAGCGCCCTTGACGAAGTATCCCAACGACTGGCAAAAATCGTCGGCGTTCTTCGAAAAGGGGGCGATATGTCACGGGATGAGGTCACCCGGAGGTTGAGCACCGTTGAGACGCTTCTCGCTCAACGAGTGGGGCAGCTATCCGCGGCCCACCGCCGCCTTGCCGAAATGGGAACAGAGACGGGTACCGGCCCCGTTGCCGCTCGACTTCCTGACAAGGATCGGTACGGTCCCGACGGGCTGCTCTTGATCTCTTGGAGTGGCCTTCCGATGGCCGTCCCGTCCTCTTTCGTTTCTGCGCTTTATCCGTTGCCCAAACCGCAGGCTGCGCAACTAAGCGGGAAACAGAGTATCATGCTGGGAAATCGCGAAATCCCTCGCTTGCCGCTGAAGCATCCCCGCGTATCCCAGCTGAAGGACGCGCCTCCTCCCAGTTGGTTGATCCACCTCGCTTTGGGTGGACGCGAGTTCTATCTGCTGGCAGAGAGGGCGCTGGGGTACCGTCGCCTGCCCAAGGGTGTCGATGTCCAGCGGCAGGGCACGATGCGAATCGGCAGCATTTCATACACCATACTGAACCAAGCGACCATCAGCTAGTCGCATTTACCGAGAATTGATGTCGGACGACCAATCCAGAGAAATCCCTTCGAGCCAGAAACGACACTCGGCCTTCAAACCGATCAGACTCGGCCATTACTATCTCGTGGACCGTATAGCGCGAGGAGGGATGTCCGAAGTTTACCTCGCCAAGACGGTGGGCTTTGGCGGCTTTCAGAAGCCGCTTGTGATCAAAAGGTTGCTCGGTGAACTCTCAACCTTACCCCGCTACGTGAAACGATTTGTCAACGAAGCCCAGACACTCGCGCGGCTCAATCACCCGAACATCGTTCAGGTGATCGACGCGGGCTTCATTGAGGGCCAGTACTATATAGCCCTGGAGTACGTGGAAGGCCGCAGCGCGGCCCATATGCTGTCGAAGGCAAAGAAGAAGGAGAAACTGCCGTCCACAGAGTTTGCGGTGCACCTTGGGCTCCAGGTGGCTCGCGGCCTGGCTCATGCGCATCGCACAGGGCACCGTCGGGGTGAAGGCCAGTCCCTGGTCCATCAGGACATCAATTCGTTCAACGTAATGGTCACGTATTCGGGCGATGTGAAGATTATCGACTTCGGAATAGCCCGTGTGCTGCCTGCCCAAAGCGAGGACGAGGAGCTGCCTGTCGCGGGGAAATTGCTGTACTTCTCTCCGGAACAGCTCCAAGGGAAGCCGGTGGATTTAAGGGTCGATGTCTACGGGGTCGGTATGCTCCTGCACGAGTTGCTCACCGGCGAGCGACTGTTCGAGCACGGTGACAACGTGGGCGAGACAATGAAGATGATCCTGGAGTCGGACGTGGCGGGCAAGATCCAAGCCAGCGATCGACTCCATCGGGAGCTCAAGCCGATTCTGATAAAAGCCACTGCGCTGGAGCCCGAAGCTCGCTACGGCAGCATGGATGAGATCATTGACGAACTCCTGGCAGTGGCGAAGAAATGTGATTTCGAGTTGGAAGGACGAGCTCACGCCGATTACATGGGCGAAGTCTTCGACAGGGAGATGCAAGTCGATCGTCGGCGCATGCAGCGGCTACTGGACTGGGCTCCAAAGGATCAGACCACTGCACAGGCTGGTATGCCTGTGGCGCTTGATGACACAATCGGCGGCCCTCACGATCTGTTAACCAGGTTGTCCAGCATCCTCGTCCAAGAACCGGGCAAGAAAGGCCGGCCCTCTGCCGCGCCGAAGAAAGGGCTACCGAGACTTCTTCGGGTCCCGGCGGGGCGCACCATATTCCGTCAGGGCGATCCCAGCCTCTTCTTGTATGTTATTCAGAGCGGTAAAGTGAGCCTCTCTCTCCGAACAGGGCGCAACGTCCGAACCGTGGCTGTATTGGGCGAAGGCGACGTCTTTGGAGAGACTGCCATTCTAGCAGAGCGCCGAAGACCGCTGACTGCGAAGGCCAGAGAAAAGTGCGTTCTGTATTGTCTTGACAGAGCCGCCTTTCTTGGGCTCCTGGATGAGAAGACCAGTCGAGAAGTCTTTGCGCGCCTGGTGGGAAGGATCAAGCGGCTGGTGACAGCACTGGCCAGCGCTGTGCTGGATGATCCTATCGCCCGCCTTCTGCACGCGCTGCTGACGCTTCAGGGTCAGTCGAACTTACAGGACGGTTCAATGGTAGATTTTGCCGAGCTGAAGGAATTGACTCGACTCCCGGACGATGAACAGCTCGGCAAATACCTCGCGAAGCTTGAAGCACTGGATGCTGTTGCGATCCGGAACACTTCCGTAGTCATCAAGGATTACGAAAAGATCGAGAACATTTTCCTTGTGCTCGTCGGCGCGGGCAAGCTCAGCCTTCGATTATAAAGCACCGATCTACCATATTCGCCGCGGACCCTGCCCATACTCGCCGCGGCCTTCGGATGAGGCGGACCATGAAAGTAATCGTCATCAATGCCGCGCCGAGGATGGAAACCGGCAACACCCAGGTGATCCTGACGCCCTTCTTGGTCGGCATGCGAGATCAGGAAGCCCAGGTGGATGTGGTGGTGCTCGGGAGGAAGAAGATCCAGCCCTGCATCGGGTGCTTTACATGCTATGCTCAGACACCGGGAGTCTGCATTCATCATGACGACATGCCCGCTCTGAGCGAGCGGATCCGGGCTTCGGACGCGTTGGTCCTGGCGACTCCCGTATACCTGGACGGCATGACAAATCTTGCGAAAGCATTCGTGGATCGGCTCGTCACATTCCTGGATCCGCACTTCGTCGATCATGACGGAGGCTTGAGGCATCCTTTGAGATGGCAATTTCCCAAGAAGCTTTTTCTTGTGTCTATCTGCGGTTACCCGGGACTGCACAACTTTGACCCGCTCATGTTGCACATGACAAGAATAGCCATCGGCCTTCACACGGAATTCATGGGAGCGCTCCTCCGACCCGCGGTCTTTTCCTGCCTCATGACCAAGAAATACCCGGAGCGGGTCAAAGGGGTCATGGACGCGATTAGGGCCTCCGGAGAAGAGTTCGCTCGAAACGGGAAAGTTTCACGTGAGACCTTCGAAGCAGCGGCCGCGGACATTTGCACCGTAGAAGAACTCAGAGAAATCGCCAACGCATACTGGGACCGCGAACTAGACAGACATCGTGACCAGCCCGCGTAACCTTCAAAGCTAGTCTGAAATCCCTAAGCCCTTGAAGGACACAGATTCGTTTGATGTCCTCACCACTTTCCGGAGCACTCATCATTGACGCTGGAGCCACCTGGGGTTACTCAGTCGTTCGCCTGAACAGCGCGGCCGCTTGTTTCAAGAAGCGCGGACATGCTGGTATGAGACGCAACCTGGGCATCCTCCTGACATTTTTGCTCGTCTTTCCATCCACGCTGTTTGCAGGAGGGGTGTTCCACGTCTTTCCACCGCAGCTTGGGCCGGATGTCTTCCCTGTCGCCCGTCTCGCGGTCCATGCTTCGCGGGCCCTGATTACCGTCCATGAGACCGCCATCGAATATCGAATCGACCAGACCTTCTTTAATGACAACCAGTTCCCTCTGAAGGGTATTTATCTGCTGCCTATCGATGACGGGGTCTCCACAGTCGCTGAAGTCCAGGTCGATGGCATGGCCTCTCCTTTCCGGATCGTTCGACCTGATAAGGCCTTTGGAAAACTCAAAGAGCTCGCGCGCGAGATGAATGATTCTTCCCTATTGGGGCTCACGGGGAAAAGCCTGCTGGTGATCGATCCCATTACTCTGGCAGTCTCCCAGCACAGGACAATCCGCGTCCGGTACGCCAAGAAGATCTCTCTGGCCCACGACGTGCTGGAGATTGCTCTGCCGTTGGACGGAGAGCGCTTTTCGCTTGGACCCGTCGGCTTGATGGATATTCGTGTGCGTTTCACCATGTCGCGACCGGTGCGAACAGTGATGTCTCCCTCTCACCACGTGGCGATTCATCGCGAGGCGCCTCACCGATGTCTTGTGCAGGTGGAAACCCGCGAGAAGACAGTACGTGACGATTTCCGGTTGCTCACCACTTTCTCCGGTAATCAGTTCAACGTAAGGCTTTTCACCCACCGGCAGCCGAATCGAGACGGGTACTTCATGGCCCTCATCGAACCCCCGATCCTTCCGGAAAAGGCTAGAGAGCCGGACAAGGACGTGGTGTTCCTGGTGGACACATCGGGCAGCTTGGATGACAAGGCGTTCGCCATGGCCAAAGATGCTGTCGTCTTCTGTCTGGAACGGCTCCACCCGCGGGACAGGTTTAACGTAATTACTATGGGCACACGGGTGTCGGCACTGAAGAAGAGCCTAGTGCCGGCCACGGAGACCAATGTCGCCGATGCTGTCCGATATGTGGATGCACTACCTTCAGGAGGAGGAACAGACCTCTATAGCGGCTTGATGACCGCCATCGACCAGTTCACGGGCCGTAAGAGGCCGTGTTTTGTCATGCTGGCAGGGGACGGAAAGGCTACGGTAGGTATAACAGATCCTACGAGCCTCCTCGACGATGTCAAACGCCAAAATGCTGTGGACGCGAAGATGTTCGCGCTTGCCTTTGGAACCCATGCGGAAGTTGCTTTACTGGACAAGCTCGCGGTGGCAACCAAAGGCAAGCTCTTCCATGTAACCGCACGAGAAGACTTCGATAAGCAGCTTCAGAATTTCTTCGCGGCGATTTCCAGACCTCGAATGTCGGCAATTTCAATGCAGTTTGAAAGTGTGAAAGCGGAGCAAATCATTCCGTCCCCGATTCCGGATCCGTTTCGAGAAGAGACTGTTTTCGTGTTCGGCCGCTATTCGACAGACAAGGAGACGCAGTCTCAGGTTCGTCTCACGGCAAAAGCTGCGGGTCGCAACGTCACCGAGAGCGGGCCGGCGGTTTTTCCACTCACGGCTCAAGCGCGGCCTTACATAATGAGCCTCTGGGGTATGCGCAGATTGGGAGAACTCCTGGAACAATACCACCTTACCGGCAGCGAAGCGCCGGTCGCAGACGAAATTGGCTTGTTGGCCAAACAGTTCGGCTTCAAGAACCCCCTGCTTCCCACCAGGGCCGAGGCGGGTAGGCCCAGACTGCCCTACTTGAAGAGTGGCAGCCTGTTGTGGACTCTAAAGACCTCTCTCGTTCCCGCGGATATCTATTCCGGCCTTTATCGCGTGATTGGCGGGAAAGTGTTTCGATCCGAACAAGGTCAATGGATCGACACCTCGTACGATCCAACGATGAAGACCATCCCCGTGGATTTCTTGGGAGATGCCTATTTCGAGCTTTTGCAGAAGGAACCTCAACTCGGGCCGTGGTTCGCACTCGGGCCCCAGGTAACCTTTGTGCATGGTCAGGAAGCGCTCGCAGTCAGACAGAAGCCTTGAGAGAACCAGATATGGTTGCTGCCCAGGCTTTCATGCGTTCGGTTGGCCTATTTGGTCTCCCAACCGCTCGCTGCCCCGACTCGTATACCGAAAGCCACAATTAATCAAGCCTTGACGATTACTGAGACTCCCCTACCAGTATAAAAGGAGCCCAGAAGAAAGGATGATCGTATCCATTGTTTCTGAGGTCCGCCCGTGCCAGCTTCAACGCTTCCACTTTTCCCTGTCCTTGCGCAAGATACCGGAAGAAGGCCTGGACCAGATCTACGGAAGAGGCTTCCGCAACACTCCACATGCTCATAACAACGCTCCTGGCACCCGCGTATTGGAACGCGCGCCCCATGCCCATCGTGCCCTCTCCGGATACTTGGCGTCCCAGCCCCGTTTGGCAAGCTGCCAAAACAACCGCAGACGCGCTCATCTTGAGCCCCATGACTTCGCTAGCCTTTAGGAAGCCGTCAGTGCCCGCGGGAACCAACGAGAGAACCAGCAACGGTTCCGCCGTTCCGAAGCCTGAACTGTCCATATACCCGTGGGTGGCGAACAGTATGAATCCATACTTGGGCAGAGAAGGAGCAAGGCGCGAAAGAAGAAGTTCTTTGCTCGCATCTAGGCCAGTGTAAATGTCACATTTTTCCTCGTAAAGCTCTGACAGTGACTTTGCCAAAACACCGGTTAGAGGGAGCCGAGCTATTCCTGTGCCCATAAGTCCTTGCTTCTTCATGGCCGCCATGATCCGAGACGCGCTTTGGGCTGTTTCCGCGCTGGCCAACTGAATCGCCCGGCGGGTTCTGGGATCTTCCGCGGCGAAGACCGGGTCGGCAACCACCAGGAGTCGCTCTTGGTGCTCTTTCCTGTCTTGAACTGTTCGGGCAAGTGTTAAGGCCGTAATCGATTGATAGTAGACCAAGGGGTTCCTATCGCCGAAGAACCGGACGCCCGCGGTCTGAGGAACATCCCCGGACAGATTCAGGCTCCCTCCATCACTGAGAACAAGCATTTCCAGAGGCATAACACCCAAGCAATCATCTGGGATCACTATTAATGCAGCGCCTTCGGGAAGCTCGCCCAGGACCTCTCCTAAGAGCAAGTCTGCAAGTCTCTTTCCCCCAGCAAAATCAAAGCTCTTCAATCTCTCTGTGAGGTTATCTTCACTCGAAGTCACGTCGAGCGCCTTTAGAAAACAGCGCAAGCCCTCCTCGATCTCCGTACGCTGAACCGGCTTGAACACTCCTTTGACGAGTTCTTTTCCCCTTGTAAGATAGATCAGGAGTCCTTGATCCGTTACGTCATAGGCGAGAGCCCATTCGGCCGGGTTGATTGCGGTTCTGGTCAAGTCCATGGGGGAAGGATATTTTGTCGCGGCAAAGAGGGGGTGCTCGGCCCGCACACGGTCCACGTGCGCTGAAAGTGCATCCTTGGCTTGTTGGATTTGGGGTTCAAGAGCATCGATAGCCTCGGTCTGTCCCTTTTCGTACGCCGTCTGCCTCTGTTTGAGCAGTGCGGTCAGGCGCTCGTTTACTTCAAGATCCTTTTCCATCAAGTCTTCAGGAATGTCCTGATATCGCCCCTCCACTCGGCGCGAAATGGCCTCAGAGAACACCCTCGCCTTGACGTACTCGGATTCCTTGAGCGAGTCCGCGGGCTTGTTCATCTTCATGAGCACTCGGGCTATGCCTTCGTACGGCCCGGTTCTTAGAAACCCGCCAATCCGCACATTGTAAAATTCAGCTCGCTCGTGCAGGCTAAGGTTTGCGCGGAGTTCCTCTACCGTCTCAATTGCCTTGCGGAATGAATCCGCTGCCGGAGCCAACTCACCAGCGCCTTCAAGAGCCAGCCCAAGTCCTGTGTATGCAATGAAGCGATTGTCCACATTGCCGGTCTTCTCCGCGGACTCGCGCAAACTCTCATAATAAGGCTTTGCCTCCACGTACTGTTGCTTCACGAGATGTAGTCTTCCTTTGGATACATCAGACCCCGACTTCTGGATGAGCCTTTCGGCTGTTTGCAGTTCGCCCATATCAAGGTACAAATTTCCCATGAGATCATCTATGCTCCCACCTGCGACGACCACCGATTCCCCGATCTTCTTGGCGCGGGCAAGCACTTCCAATGCCTCGTTGTGCCGGCTATTGGAGCAGTACATGAGTCCCAGTTGGGTGAGCGCTTCCGCACTTGCTTTTTTATCGCCGGTCTTTTCTGCTATAGCTAGTCCCTTATCAAAGAATTCCCTGGCTTTGTCGTGTTTGCCCCACTTGAAGAAGACATGTCCGAGGGAGACCAGAGATTGAGATTCTTGATTCTTTTGGCCCACACGCCGGGCCACATCGACTGATTTCTGCAGGCATTCGAGCGCACTGGGATAGTTACCCACGAGAGTGTACGCCTGTCCAAGGTTGTTGAGCGCCAGGGCTTCCAGCTTTGCGTCCCGCGATTTTCTCGCAAGCGCGAGTGCTTCTTTGAAAGCTTCCACGGATTTGCCGTATTGTCCTCTGTCTTGGAACGTGACACCGATTTGCCTCGCATTGTCTGCGGCAGCGCTAAAATCTCCTAAGCGCACATTCAATTCCTGCGATTTTTTCAGATATTCAGCGGCCTTGTTGTGTTGACCTAATCCCTGATACGCGGTCGCCAATCCGACGTGGGCCCAGGCTCTATGTCTGACATTGCCGCTTCGCTCTGTAGCTGAATCAGCCTCCTCAAGACTCGCCGCCGCCTTGTCGTACTGCCCGAGAGTCAGGTATGCGTGCCCAAGCGAATTCAAAACTGTCTCAAGACTTCCCGGATTATTCCCTTTCCGCACAGCGCTCACAGCTTTCTCATAATTTGCCATGGCTTCGTGATGCTTGCCTTGAGACAATTGAAGCCATGCCAAGCCCGCTAGGGCTTGCCCCTGTGCGTCAGGGTTCTCGGCTCTGGTTGCAACGTCAAGAGCTCTTTCGTATGCTGCTTGGGATTCGCTAGATCTTCCACGCCGCTGGTGTATGAATCCCATAAGGCTAGTGGCCCAGGACTCCGCATACACATCGTTAGCTCGTCGAGCGTGTACGAGCGCCTTTTCACAGAGGGACAGCGCCTTGTCGAACTCTCCTTTCTGCACGCTGATTCTCGCCAACCGTGCGCTGGCACGCGCGACCATCCGGTCGTGCCCCATGGCTTCGGAAGAACGCGAGGCCCGTTCGATTCGTTCAGCCGCTTCATCCATCTCTTCAGAGGTGCGC
This sequence comes from Thermodesulfobacteriota bacterium, assembly GCA_049323095.1. Taxonomy (GTDB): domain Bacteria; phylum Desulfobacterota; class Desulfomonilia; order Desulfomonilales; family Desulfomonilaceae; genus VGSG01. The sequence goes on along the minus strand of JBMOME010000125.1, from coordinate 582 downwards.
GCACGGATAAAGGCATCCATGCCTTTCCGGAGCTCTCGTCTGGAATCCTGGTAATGAGATCCCCTCAGAGCTTTCTGTTCCTCCTGGCGCTTACCCCACTGCTGGCCCGCGCACACCGTCGGGTCGAGAACAGATAAGCACAATGACGTTAGGCAGCTAATAATCAAGCAGGTTTGATTTGGCTTGATACCCATTTCCGATCCCCCTTCCCTCCCGCACCAAGGAAACGTCGCCTTGTCGAGTATCTCCCTGAATTATTAGGCGCTCTTGGTAGTTAAGAGTATTTGGGGGGTAGTCGCAGGATGGCTTCGCTGACCCCGAAGAGAGCTGAGTACGATCCCCCACTATGCTCGGCGCAGGAATGACCGTCGTCATGCTGCCGATGAGGTCTATGATTTCTCTACACTAAGCATATTCGACCGCGCGCTCGCCTGTCAACCACAATATGTGCCGAAGGGTAACCCCTCAGTTATTCGCGGCTGGAGACAGTTCACCGTAGAACCGGTCTTTCTGGTAGGGTGGAGATTGTTGGGAGGCGCTGGGAGTAGAAGTGTTTTTGTCAGGCCCTTCTCTTGGGAATAG
>JBMOME010000124.1:0-13478 GCA_049323095.1 Thermodesulfobacteriota bacterium | reverse complement strand
AAGGTCCTCCCCAACCCCCTCCCCAAGAACTTCCACCATTTTTCGGAATGCTCATTTCCCTGCTGGATAAATGAGCATTCCGAAAACCGTGAAAACTTCTTGCCTGAGCCGTGGAGGTACCTCTCTCACAAAGAAGATTTCCCCGATCTTGGCTCTTTGAATGCGCATCAACATAAAGCAGTCTTTCGATTTGTTGTTTCAAACTCGTGGGAAGAACGACCACACAAATCACAGCTGCCACTGCTTGGTTGTCTTGCAGTGGCAGCCGAAAGACTCCGTTAGCTTGCCGGAATGGCCCTCAAGTTCTTATCGTCATTCCGGCGGAAGCCCGAATCCAGTTTTCTCGATCCTACGCAGAATGTTGGACTTCTTCACTCCAGACTACATCCGGGGTGACGTCGAGGCCCATTTGCGACGAGCCTGTTCCCCGTCATTCCTACGGAGGCAGGAATCGAGTCCGACGCACCTTTCAATTGAGAAAACCGACGCATATTCCAACCTGACCGCAATGCAGGGAAATACTACAACCTGAATGATAGAGACGAATGCCTCTCGTTATGCTCCTGCTCGAAAGAGGGTGAGGTTATGGATTATTGTCTTGCTAGAAAGCGTGTGGGTCCATTCGTCGGTTCCTTGCTCGTGCTTCCTGTCGTGGCTGTGAAGAGCCAAATCGCAAGATCGGGCCAGCTCAACCGCGAGCGTAAGGCCGGCGAGAGCAGCAACCATGCGGTGTATAGGAGGGGACTTTTCTCAATCTTTCTGCGGTAAGGCACTAGAGCGTTTCTCAAAGGGGGGGCATCTGAGAAAGCGTTCCGCACAGAGCAGGTCTTTGTGATCAGATAATCGGGGGTCACCGGTCATTCCGGGGGCTATGGCTTGGGGGGATCCACACCCATTTGTCTCAGGCGAGATGTTGTAGTGTCTTATGCTGCGATGTCGCGGCCTAAAGGTGTTATGAAGAAACCATATAACCCTTGTTGGCAGGATGAAGAAAGGAAGGAAACATGGGACGCTCTTCAAAGCCAGAAGCCGAAGCAGCCGAAGTGGCCGGTCGAGCTCTCAAGTGCTTGATCTGTGGTCACGATCGTTTCAACAAGCGTGAGGCCCTACTCAACACGGCTAGCATGACGTTCTTCAACCTGGATTGGGCGAATGCTTCCGGTATGTGCATGGTCTGCGACAACTGCGGTTTCATCCATTGGTTTCTTCCAAAATGAATTTGGGGGACACCATCCTTATTTGCCGCGAAGCGAGAGATTTGAGTAAGGTGTCCCCAGAATTCAAATGCTCCCCACGAATCGGTGAAATTTCCCCTTGAGCAACATCGAGACAGCGGCCTGCGCATCGGGTCCCCCATAAGCTCTTCAGGGGTACAGATTGGCTATCTCCTGGATCTCCAGTAGTAAGGGCGGCGCTTTTGATGGGAAACCGCCAGGATTCTAATGTGGGTGTTTCGAACAGAATATATTACCGAATACGGGAACTTCTGCACCAACTTGCGTCTCACACGTCCCTGAATGAGTCGAGCAGCTTCGGGGTGGCACCGGATTTGGTCTACCGCATTCTCGATGGTGCGCAAGAATTCAGTTCCAAGGCCAGGACTCTCATGGTCCAGGTATTGCGCAGCCTCGTTCATTTCGCTCTCGGCGTCAGGATGGAAGTAGACAGTGTAGCTCACGGCAGCCGTTTCGTCGTGGGCCGGAAAACTTCTTCCGCGGGGCGCAGGATCACCTTACCCTCATCGATCTCATCATCGCGCCGAATGGCCTCTTCCACCCACAATTTCTCGGTCTCGGCTTCAGAAAGATTATCCAAGCTCTTCAGCAACGCACGGGCAAGCTTCGCACGTGCCTCTGCGCTTAACTTCAAGGCTTCTCCTTTCAGCTCTTCGAAACTCATGGGGTTTTCTCCAATGCTTGGATACCGCTCTCAAGCACGCTGGCGTTCTTAAAAAAGCCAATTCACGATCTCATTGTATCCATTTGCTTTCAACGGGCAATCATGCTGCACACCGACTCCTGCGACAAAAAAACACGACGGAGTTCACTATAGCATGCCGTCGTGCATCTTACGAGAATTTGCTGGTGCGCCCGAGACGACTCGAACGTCCGACCTCAACATCCGGAGTGTTGCGCTCTATCCTACTGAGCTACGGGCGCACGTTTCAACTGTATCGGAACAGGAATAGAGTGTCAACGCCATTCACTACAGGTCAGGGCTCGCTGTAGGCTTTGACGGCTGGACCAGAGGCAGCCTCACGGTAAACGTGGTTCCTTCTCCTACATTGCTCTTCACTTCAATCTCACCGTTGTGATTCTGCACGATTCCATAGCTGACCGCGAGGCCAAGGCCCATGCCGGTCCCTTCGGTGGAGTCCTTGGTCGTAAAGAACGGGTCAAAGATCTTGTCCAGGATGTTTTCAGGCATTCCTTTGCCGGTGTCCTGGAAATCGATTTCGACCCAGTTGCCTTTCTTGCGAGTTTGCACGGTGAGCGTGCCATGACCGTTCATAGCGTCGAGCCCGTTGAGGATGATGTTCATAAAAACCTGTTCCATTTGCCCGGGGTCGAATACCACTTCGGGCACGTCCTTGCCGTACTCCTTCTGGAGCTCTATGCCGAAGAAGCGCTGCTGATGAACGATGATCTCCAACGTCTGATCCAGAACGTTCTCGACATGGCCCGGGCTCTTTTGCATCGGCGTCTCGCGAGAGAACTCCAGAATGCCCTGAACGATCTTGCGAATGCGGGTGGTCTCTCGAACGATGACCCCTAGGTCCGCGTGAGTCTGGCTGTTTTCCGGGAAATTCCTGAGGAGCAGCGACGCGAAGGTCAACACTCCGGTCAGAGGCTGATTGATTTCATGCGCGATGCCCGCGGCCAGCTTGCCCAAAGACGAGAGCTTCTCACTCCTCAGGAGCTGCTTCTCCAATGACAACCGCTCGCGCAGATCGGTGAAGATTCCCACGGATCCGCATTCCTTGCCGTCTTCATACAAAATGGCCGCGGAAATGTACACCGGAATTTCGCTGCCATGCTTGTCCAGGACCATGAGCTCTCTCTTTTTCAGGATGCCCGGACCTCCGTATTCGTTGGAGCGCATGTCCTTCATGACTTTTTTGGCTTCTCCGGGAGGGTAAACCTGCTGGATGTTCAGCTTCCCGATCACTTCCGCTTTGGTGTATCCGAGCAGTTTTTCTGCGGCTGAATTGAAGATGATGATGTCTCCGCCTTTTCGCACTGAAACAATAGCGTCGGGGGAATGCTCGATGAGGTTCTCGCGGAGTCGATACGAACGCTCCAGTTCCACATTGGCTTCCCGGACGAGTGTCTCCAGATTTCGGGTATACTGCTTGATCTTTCGCTTGAGCGCTAATTTTTCAGCAGAGCGTTTCAGGGCAAAGGAGAGCAGCTCGTCACTCACAGGCTTGGTCAGAAAATCCGAGGCGTCCTTCCGGAGACATTCGATGGCCATTTCCATATCGCCGTGGCCGGTGATCATGATCACTTCCGCATCGGGGTCTTGGGCTCTCATGCGTTCCAGCACTTCGAGGCCGTCCATTTCCGGCATCCGCACATCCACCAAGGTGATGTCCGGGGATTGTGATTCGAAAGCTTTTAGACCTGAAGGTCCGTCCTCGGCCGCCAGAACTTCGTACCCGTCCAGCTCCAGTGACATCCGCATCATGTTGCGGATGCTTTCTTCGTCATCTATCACCAGTATCTTGGTCATTCTGAGTCTCCTGTGAGGGTTTCAGAGCCGGAAAGGTCAACCTGAACGTGGCCCCCCCATTCTCCTCTCCCAGCACATCTATGGTACCTCGATGCTCCTTGATAATGCCATAGCTGATGGACAAGCCGATCCCCGTGCCGTCACCGATTGCCTTGCTTGTGAAGAAGGGCTCGAAAACCTTCTCCCTGAGCTCTCGTGGCACACCCGGTCCTGTGTCGATCACATCGACAACCACTCGGCCGCCCTTTTCAAATCCTTTGACCGTCAGGATCTTCTCAACGGTCTGGCCTTCCGCGCGGGACTTCTTTTCATGCTCCATCATTGCGTCTCGCGCATTGACAACCAGATTGATAAAGACCTGTTCCAATCGATTTTCATTGCCCATGATCATGGGCAGCTTCGGATCCAACATCACGTCACATCTGATGCCCCGCTTACTTAACTGGCTGCCGAGAAGGGTGAACACACCGCGGATAGGCTTTTCAACGGAAAGGGGGCGCATCTGCTCGTCGACTTTTCGTCCGAACTCCCGCAAATGACTGATAATGCGAACAGCCCGGTCCACGTTAGTCCCCAATTCTTCCGCGGTTTGCTTGAGCTCGTCCGGGGTCAATTGTAGACCGCGCCTGATGTTCTTCATGAGAAAATCAGCCGCAATCTTGATGACGTTGAGCGGTTGATTCAATTCATGGGCGACTCCTGTGGACATTTCGCCCAAAGTGGCCATCTTGCCTGCCTGAAGGAGCTTTGCTTCCTGCTGGAGCTTCTCCGTCACGTCCCAGACTGCGGCAATAATTGCGGGTCGGTCTCTGAACGTGCTCAGCCGCGCCTGGATGTTCACAAGAAACGAAGACCCATCCTTGCGCTGATGCTGGAAGACCGGCGGCCGATTGCCTGCGCCGGAAGAAATCGCTCGAAATCGTAACCTAGGCGGGAGCGCGTGCTTCCCTTTGGTCTCGAAGACGGGCGGCCCGTCCGTATCCGTGTGGGTAATAAGGTTCAGGATGACCTCGAAATCGTGGCGGTCCAGCGGGGCCGCGAGCTCGGAAAAGTTCTTGCCGATTAGCTCCATCCGGGAATACCGATACTCCTGCTCGGCCCTGGCGTTCATGTCCAGAATGGTCATCTCTTCCGCGTCGATGACGAAAAGGGGGGAGGGCATATGATGGAAGAGAAATCGATACTTGGATTCGGATTCACGCAGACACGCTTCCGAAGCCTTCAAATGAACGAGCATCCGGTTAAAGGAGCTGGTGAGCTGGCTGATCTCGTCTCCACGGCCGTCCAGGTCGTCGTCACCCCAGAGGTCCACGTAGTCGTACCCGCGGTAACAGTCCTCCGATATGTCTTTGCCTGCCTCCCGGCTAATCTCTTCAGCTCTCTTGGTAAGCTCCAGCAGCGGCGACGTGATCTTCTTGGAGATGATCTCCACGAAGAGCCAGCTCAATGCGATAACCACGAGGCTCGCAAGGAGGTGGATCACCTTGAGGCTGAAAACAATTTCGCTGTCACCGAGCTGCGGAAAGATAAGGAACTGCAACGTTCCGGCGATAATGATCACGCCGCCGGTCAGCACGACCAATGTGCTGATAAGTATGCGGTTCTTAAACGAGAGGAGGAAGCCGTGCTTGGGCCGCAGGCGTTCGGGGAGCAGCTCTTCGATCCGGTTGAGCGTCTTGTGTAAAATGTCCGGTTTTTCGGACCTGATCGGGGATGTATCCTGAAACATTTTCGCACCCCCTTGGAGCTCAATCTTGTGGCCCGACCTCCCGTCGCTCATCTGTATTTTGTCGCCCGCCTCGGGCTTCAAGTCTTCTTACCGATTGAGGCCCTCCGGCAAATACGGAGCTGGCGGTCAGGCATCAAAGATAGCCATCCTTGTCGAAATAATCCCATAGGTCGTCGCGAAGCGCTTCATATTCGTCCTTTACATCTTCGTAGGAGCGAGCATTCTCAATGGCCATAGCTACCTGTTCGGCAAAACCCTGGAGGAACTTCCTTTCGTCGTCGGAAAACTCCCGCGGTTCCGCGGTATAAACCCGCAGAGCGCCAATGACCTTATTACGCACGATCAACGGCACGCTCAAGATCGACGCAATCCCCTCCCGTGCGGCCTCCCGCGGATACTGGACACGGGTGTCGGTTGCCGCATCCTGGACCCACACGTACTTGCCGCTCAGAATGGCTTCTCCTAGACTCTTGGAGCTGTCCAACGGTCCTTTTTCCACATAATTCTGGCTCAATCCGTGGTAAGCAAAGACACGAAGCTTCTCGCGGTTCTTGTCCAGGAGACTCAGCGAGCTTCCTTTGACCTTCATTACCTTCACGACCCCTTCGACAATAAGGTTGAGCACCTGCTTCAGGTTGAGGGTGGAAGAGATCGCGCTCTTGATTTCTTCGAATGTATCTTCGCGATACCGTCGGTCAAAACGCTTCTTGCGATTATCCATCACCTTGTCGACCAGCGCGGTGAGCTGATCGGGAGTGAATGGCTTTCTCAAATAATCCACAGCTCCCATTTTCATCGCTTTCACCGCGGTGTCGATGGTGGGATACGCGGTGAGCATGATCATGGAGAGATCGGGGTCGATCTCCGAGAGGGCTTCCATGGCCTCCAATCCGCTCATGCCCGGCATTTTCAAATCGGTGATGAGCGCGTCCGTGCCCCCTTCTTTGAGGATTTCCATTGCCTGTTCCCCGCCGCGAGCGGTCCGCACTTCGTAGTCTTCACCCTCCAAAACACGGGAAACACTGTCCAGCACGATCTGCTCATCGTCCAGCACGAGAATCTTTCCCTTTTTTCCTGCCATCTTGTCACTCTCCTGAACGGCGAATTCGAACCCGTGACACTTGAAGCTCCTCCAGGTCAATCACGCGGATTCGACCCTGGGGAGACCATCGGACCGGTTTTCTTAACCTTTGTTCTGCTTGAACGCCTGGGGGACATCCTTCTTTAGTTGTTCGATGTCCCCGCGGAGTCTGTCATAGGCCATGGCGTTCTCGATCGCCTGGGCGCCATGATCCGCAAACTTCAGCAGGATGTCCATTTCGTCTTTGTTGAACGAGCGCTTTTCCGCGACATATATGCGCAGCAGGCCCACCACCGTATCGTGAACCTTAAGTGGAACGGTCATCATCGCCACGATGCCCTCTTTTCGGGCTTCCTGCGGGTACTGCAGCTTGGTGTCAAATTCGGAATCCTCGATGCGAATGGGGCCTTCTGCCTTCATCGCTTCAGGCAGGCTCATCATGGGGTCGAGGGTGCCCTTTGCCAAATACTCGTCACTAAGCCCCTTGGACGCTGCCAGTTCCAGACGCCCTTGTTTCTTGCTGTACGTATACAGGCAGCAGCCCTTCACCTTGAGCAGACGAACCACGCTGAGGGATATAAGCCCAAGCACTTCCTTCAGATCCAGGCTGGAAGCAATGGCTTTTTCAGCCTGGGCATAGGTCTCTTCGATCTCTCGATCGCGCCGTGCCTTGTATGTTTTGGCCAGGGCCTTTTGCGTTACATCGATCAGCTCTTCGGGCGTGAAGGGCTTGGGCAAATAATCAAGCGCTCCGAGCTTCATGGATTCCACCGCGGACTCCACGGTAGCAAAGCCGGTAAACATGACCACACCGCAGTGGGGGTGATCTCGCGCTACGGCTTCCACGGCCTTCATGCCGCTTTGGTCGGGCATCATCAGGTCGGTGAGCACCAGGTCGTAGGACCGACTTGCCAGCTTCTCAATCGCTTCTGCAACGCGAAAGGCCCCGTCTACCTTGTAGCCTTCGCTTTCGAGGATTCTCCGGACGCTGTCATGAACAATCTGTTCATCGTCAATCAAGAGTATCGCGGCCTTGGGTTTTTCCGGCGCGGCCATTCCAACCTCCTTATCTATGGTTCAATCTTAATTGCATACCTGGGGTCCGGCTCCCGAACGATCACGAGGGCTGATTCCCGTTTGCCTTTCGAGGAATCAGCTCCCGGAACTCCGGGCGGCAGGAGAGAGCTTCACCCTGCACACTGTGGTGTTCTCCTGGTACAAGTTATAGACACCCAACCCCGGGAAATTGGATATCGCAAAGACCATCCCGCGCTGCACAGCGTCAGAGATCCGCACAGGAGCCACAAACGAGCCGCCAGGTGATGAGACCTCCACGCGGTCGCCCTCAGTCACATGGAGCTGCCGCGCGTCCTCTAGGTTTATCTCCACATATCCTTCAGGGCATAGTTCGCGCAAGTGCTTGGATCTCGTCGACGTGGCGCCGAATTGATACATGGACCGCCCCACCATCATCTCAAACGGATAGTCCGCGGCATCCAGCGGTGTTGGCTTTTCCCATGTGCGCACAGGGGCGAACGCGTACGCTCTCCCGCCTCTGGCCCGTTCGGACGTTGCGGCCGGCGGCTGGAGGATGACACCGTCGCCATCGAGTTCGCGCCAACGCAGACCCCGCAAGAACGGTATGGTCAGGGCCATTTCCCTGAAGATGTCCTGCGAGCTGAAGTAGCCCATCGGCCGCCCCATTGCTGTAGCCACGGCCTCCAGAGCCCCCCAGTCAGGCCTGGCTTCTCCAGGCGGAGGCAATACCCGGTTGAGCTTTTGGATCCGGTGCTCGATATTGGTGAATGTCCCTTCTTTCTCCGCAAAAGACGAGGCGGGGAAGACACAGTGAGCCTTCTCCGCGGTCGGACTCAGAAAGAGATCCTGCACCACCAGCAGCTCGGCCTTATCGAATGCTGCTGCCAACCGGCTCGAATACGGATAATCCGTCAACGGGTCCGCGCCGGCCACATACAGGGCCCGCACACTGCCTGATTCCAGTCCCCGAATCATCTCGGTGACTGTCAGACCTTTCGAGTACGGCAGATCCCGCCGCCAGACACCCTCAAACAGATCTCTTGCCTCCGCCAGGGACTGATACCCCGGCACGTACTCGGGCATAATGCCTGCATCGCAGAGCCCTACGATGTTTCCCTTCTCAAAGATGGGATAGAGCCCTGCGTTGGGTCGCCCAACGTTGCCGGTGAGCAGCGCGAGATTGGCAAGATTCATCACGCATTGGAGGCCGTTTTCCTGCTGGATCACATCCCCACCGAATATGATCACGGCCTCGGACGCTTCCGCGAACAGCCGAGCTGCTTGCTCCAGGCTCTCTCGCGAAACACCCGTCCTCTTCAAAATGCCTGCCAGAGATATCTTGTCAAGCAGGTTTTTCATGGGAATGAAGTTGCTTGTCTTGGCATGGATGAACTTCTTGTCCCAGATATCCAATTCCAGGATCACTTTCATAATTCCCAGAATCAGGTCGCTCTCGGAGTACGGACGCATCCTGAGCCTTACCATAGCGAAAGGGTCAAGGCTGGTAGCCCGTGAATTAGCGACGATCACCTTGCTATCGTACCGTCGGGCCGCACTCTTGATCTTCCATCCAAGCGCAGGGGTCTCTTCCAGGGGATCGATGCCCACCACGAAGATGGCGCCGGTGGTGAGCAGCTCCTCAAGGGTATTAGTTGCGCCTCGCACACCTAGCGTGAGCTCCAGGGCGCGTTGAACCCTGAGGAAGCTGAACCGGGCTTCGCTGTCCACGTTGTGCGTCCCAATCACCCCCCTGAAGAACTTCTGAAAAGCGTAGCAATCTTCATTGGTTAGCCGCGGGGACGCCAAGCCTGCCACGCTCTCAGGCCCGGACTCGTTGATAATGAAGCGCAGCTTCCCTGCCACAAAATCAACCGCTTCATCCCACGTGGCCGGTTGCAACTTGCCGTCTTTGCGGAGCAGCGGGGTTAGCAGCCGCTCTTCGCTCTGCACGAAGTCAAATCCGAAGCGGCCGCCCACGCAGAGTGTGCCTCGATTGTGGGTGTCCAGGTCGGTGGTGATCCTGAAAATGCGCTGGTCCTTGACGTTGGCTTCCATGCGGCAACCTGCCGAGCAGAGCGGGCAAACGGTAGCCACTTTGGTGAATTCCCACGATCGGGCCCATCGCTTGAAGACTTTGTTGGACATGGCTCCTGTGGGGCACGCTTCCACGCATTCCCCACAGAAGTCACACGACAGCACCCCGCCGTCACATGTGTCGATACGCGCGTCGTACCCCGCGCCTCGGAGTCTCAGGGCGCTCGCGCCTATGTCCTCGTGGCAAACCTTCACACATCGGAGACACGTGATGCAAAGGTTCGGATTATATTCAATCAGCGGCCAGGTCCTGATTGGCGGCTCGTTGCGAGGCGTCAGCGGAAAGTCTGTGCCGTAAATTCCCAGGCGGTACGTAATATTCTGAATGTCACACTCGCCTCCAGCCGGACAGGTGGGACACTCCAGGGGATGGTCCATGAGGATCAGCTTCATGACTTCTTCCCTCATGGTCCTAACCCGCGGCGTGTCGGTGAGTACGCGCATCCCGTCCAGCGCCACCGTGTTACATGCAGTGACCGGTCTCTCCATGCCCTCTACTTCCACCACGCACATGCGGCAGGAGTCCGATGGCGAGATTTTCGGATAATAGCAGAGGGTTGGTATCCAGATTCCGGCCTTGGATGCGGCTTCCAGAATAGTGGCGCCTTCCGCGGCGTTCACCTCTACGCCATCAATGGTTACATTGGGCATGCTTTCGCCTTCCGGGGAATAATCTGTCCGAGCACAAAATCCTGCTGATACAGCAACGTTACCCGACACGTATGCCGGCCATGCCTAGCTTCCGGACCATGAGGCGATCGTGTGTCGCCTCGATCGGAGAGACTCTGGCCGGCTCACCGGTGGACCGCGGGGTAGAGACCACAGGTCCGCCGGACCAGATACTATGCTGGTCTAGTACCGCCGCTAGGAACCGACTGCCCTCCGCTCTTCTTGCTTCATCGCGGCCAGGACCAGATGGAAGCAGCGGAGACATCGGCTCGATTCAATATAAGAACTGTACTGGCTTAATCCTGATTCAACCTCTTCAAACGTGCTCAATCGCTCGCGCATGTCCAATTTCTTCTGAATATCTTTCCCACCCACGCGGGTTTCAGGTCTGGGTGTTACCAGGATATCGGTCTGTTTTTCCACAGCCTTGAGTATTTCGTCCATCTGTTGATCGGGGAGGGGTTCGCACCTACCGGTAGCGAGGTACACATGAATCATTCTGGCAGCAAGTTTGCCGCCTGCAACACCATGCACCACCGTCAGAGGGCCGCTCACCGCGTCTCCGCCCGCGAAGACTCCCGGCCGACTGGTCATCATCGTGTACTTGTCCACTTTGATCGTTCCCTGGCGGGTTATCTCGATCGCATCCCCCTGCGAGAGAAAGCTCAACTCAGCTTTTTGGCCGATGGCCGGGATGAGGGTGTCGGCTTCCATATCGAATTCCGAACCCTCAACGGGCACCGGCCTCCTTCGGCCGGACCCGTCGGGCTCGCCCAGTTCCATTTTGATGCACCGCAGGCCCGTCATCCGACCATCGCTCCAGAGGATTTCCACGGGCTGGGTTAGGAAATGGAATATCGCTCCTTCTTCCATGGCATCTTCCACTTCCCTGGGGTCTGAGGGCATCTGCTTCTCGGTGCGGCGATAGACCACGTGTACTTCGGCCGAACCAAGCCGCAAACAGGTCCGCGCACAGTCAATCGCTGTATTACCGCCGCCCACGATGATCACCTTTTCGCCCACTGTTACGTTCAGGCCCAGGTTCAGTGCTCTCAGGAAATCTATCCCGCCCGCGAAGACCCCCTGAATTACGTCGTTCTCACCCTTGATCCCCAGCGGAACGGACTTGTGAGAGCCGATACCCAGGAATACCGCCTTGAACCCTTCCTCGAACAGGCCCTGGAGGGTGATGTCCCGTCCCAATACAACCCCGTCGCGGAGTTCTACCCCGAGATCACGGATCACGTTTATCTCTCTTGCGAGCACTTCCCGTGGCTGACGATACGGAGGTATCCCCACGCCCACCATACCGCCCGGCACCGGAAGAGCTTCGAACATCGTCACCGGATGCCCGAGTCGGTTCAGATAATACGCGGCAGCCAAGCCTGCGGGGCCGGCTCCCACCACGGCCACCGGAGGCTCGGTCAGTTGCAGCTTCTCCAACGGAGCAGGCAGGTTGTGGAACATCTCGTAGTCCGCAGGCACGCGTTTGAGCACCTTAATCGGGATGGGCGGCTTGCCCATGTTCGCGAGGGTGCACGCGCGTTCGCACGGAGCGGGGCAGACCCGACCGGTAACTCCCGCAAGAGGCATCTCTCTGCGGATCGTGCTAAGGGCCTGGGCGTATCGCGTCTCTTGGAGCTGCTCGATGTACGTGGGTATTTCAATATGACAGGGGCAGGTAGTCATACAGGGGGCCGAGATCTTGGCCATGTATGAGAGGTTCTGCTCTGGCAAGCCGGAGGCAATTGCATCGACAAAGTGCTGCCGGAAGTAGCGCAGGCCGTCTTTGACCAGCTCACCCGAACTCTGGCACACCGAGCATTTTGCCACGTCGTCCAGGATCGTACCGACCCGCTCCAGCAGTGCGAGGTCCGATTCTTCGCCTTCTCCCCGCGCGATCTTGTCCAGCACGATCTGAAGCATCTTCGTGCCTTTGATACCGGTCAAGCATTTGCCGCAACAGTACCGGGCCTGGATCTGGTTCACGTATTCACGGATGAGCTGGACGAAATTGAAACCCTCGTCAAATACGAGGAAACCCTTACCGGAGAGCACTGCAACCACATTGGCTGGGAAATCCCTGACAAATGGGAACATCTCCAGGGCCGCTTCTTGAGACGGGCCCGCGTCTGCGCGGAAGTCCGCACACGTCTCCCCCCAACGCGCGAAAACCAGCGGGTTCATGCCTCCTCCTTCCGGCATCTCGTGTCCTGTCTGCCAACTGAGCAGTTTGAAACAGAACAGCAATACCAGCGCATGATTAGCTGGTTAGGGACTAAGATTTGTGACGGTCAGTTGCGAGACAAGACACTGGGCTAGGTACCATTATAAAACAAATATCCTTGACATGGGAACTCAAGAAATGCTCTTTCAGCGACTTTGTGGAGCATTCCGCGAAACCGTGAGAGTCAGGCGCTCACAGCTCCGATCAGGAGCCGTGTTCCCTGCAACCTTGCCGATTACGTTGACAAATACTGACTCTTGGGGTAACTTATGTTTATTATAAGTGAATTGTTATTCGGGCCCCCAAAAGGGTCTCTTCATTCAGGCCAGGGAGTCGCTTTCCCGGGAGGCGGCTGAATGAAAGCGTTGTTGCGCGTACTGATTGCTCTCTCAGTGATACTGTTCGTGTCGGCCGGTTCTTTCGAGAGCGTGAAAGCCGCTCCGCCGGTATCCGGTCTGCCCGGGTTCTCCTCACTGTCCACCTTCGTCGGATATCTTGAAAAACAAAACCTGACTCCCCCCCGTGCTCCAAACGGCGAGCCCCTTAATTTCCACACCGGTTGGATGGCCACCAAGAAAGGTGGGGTTTTCCTCAATTCCGACGGAACGCGCGTCGGTGTGGAGCATGGTAAGGGCTTGAGAGAAGCTTTTCCGGTCCAAGGCCTCTGGTCCGGTCTGTCGAGAATCTACTCACTGGCCCCGGATCTGAAAGCGCTTTTCGAGGCTTCAATACTCATTCCTTCCAGATCCAAACAGCCTGAAGTTTTGCCCACACCCCATGAATTGCGCTCGCCCCCCGAATTCGTCGGCGGCGTAACCGTAGACAAACGCTTTTGAGCTCGCTTGAAGCGATTAAGAGCTTTAGAAGAAGGTGCCGGGGAGGGCCCTTTTTGCAAAAAGGGCCCTCCC
>JBMOME010000123.1:0-13523 GCA_049323095.1 Thermodesulfobacteriota bacterium | reverse complement strand
TGGATGAAGCTTCGGAAGAGATCATAGGCTGCGGGGCTCTTGAGATCTGCTGGGAAGACCTTGCCGAGATCCGCTCCCTGGCTGTGACAACTTCGTATCAGGGCAGCGGCATTGGGACCCGGTTGATTGGCGTGCTCCTGGAAGATGCTCAAGAGATGGGTGTTCAGCGGGTTTTTGTGCTAACCTACCGACCCAGCCTCTTCGAACGACAAGGCTTTCAACAAATGGACAAAAGCTTGCTCCCGCACAAGATATGGGCGGATTGCCTGCGCTGCACTAAATTCCCTGAATGTGACGAAATCGCACTGGTGAGGAGCACATGAGGCGACACCGTGACCTGGGGGAAACGCGGCGGACTGTCCCGCACCGTTCCTCCGGACGGCTCACAACGCGATCGTTTCGCGGCCTATGGCGAATTCCAACGACGCTGTTCTTGGCAGGTTTGCTGGCCGGGTGCGGATATTTCACACTGGGAAAATACAAGGGAATCGAATGGACTCCCAAAGACGAGGCGTATTATTTGCTCAAAGACGTACTGGTCAGTGCAGGTTCCTCGTTACAGCCCAGGAAATCCTTCGATCATACGATGCAGGACTCGGTCGTGGTCTCCTTCCTTGCCAAGGACGAAAAATTCCACTATGTAACCAAAACCATTTGGAAAGACCCATCCGGCCTGGAATACCATGTAATTAGACAAACCCATACGCTCCAGGACGAAAAGCAAGAAGGTGCAGAACGACCCAAAGAAGGCATTCGACGCATCCACTCCATGTCCACTAAAGACCTGTTCGCGCACAAACCCGGACTCTGGACTGTAGAAATCTATATCGACGATAAGCTCGCGCGGCGGCTCACCTTTTCGGTCTACTGATTGCTCCAATCGGTATTATAGCGAAACCTAAAGATTGTTTCCGATTGTGAAGAGTAATTCTTTCGATTTGGTAGGCGCCGGCCTCCGTGCCGGTGCATTATCTGCTTGCGGAGCCGCGATTCCGGCCGGCAGGGACGCCGGCCTCTACCAATATCCTGAAAATCTGCTATTCGATGAGTTCAGATTCCCTTTCAGGCGGTACAAGCCTAAATTGGACTTACGAACAAATGAGAACCGACTATCTCACCAGTTCCATGATCGTATAACCCTCGGCTTCCAGTGCCCTCCCCAGTGCTTCGGGGTTCTCCGATTCCACGCGAAGCAGCACGCGAGCCTTTTCATGATTGTTCTTTTCAGGGACCGTGAAAACGGATCTGGCCTTAGCGCCGCTCTCGTCTACAATCCGTAGGATGTCTGACAGCGTTCCTTTCTCTATCGTCACGTCCGAAAGGGTGATGCGGGTCCGCCTCTGTCCAGCTTCAAGCAGCTTGAAAAGGGTAACGAAGATCTCCCGGTCGGAAACCACCCCTACCACGGTGTCGCCGTCCATGACGGGAAAGGTGCTCATCATCATGGCCTTTCCCTTGATCAGGGTGTCCTCAACAGTGTCATCGATGCTGACAGTCACCGGCATGCGAACCATGACGTCTTTGACTTTGAGCTTATGACAGAAGTAATTGACTTCGCACACGTCACCGCTGTCGCTCACGCTCATGGCCGCTTCGCTAAGGTCCCTCCGGTGCACCACGCCTCGCAGTCGCCCATTGTCCACTACCGGGAGCATTTTCAGACTGTTCTCTCTGATGATCCTGGCTGCCTCGACTGCCAGGTCGTCGCTGGAAATTGAAAACTGTTGAGGCAGCATCCAGTTTCGCACGTACATGTTCGCCTCCCAAGGCTCACAGCCTGTCACTCGGGTCGCGGGAAGATCTCAACGCATGCGTCTTCCACTGCCCGAATGAACGTGTCATCTTCCAGGTTCGCGTCTATCTCGCGCACCGTCACGTTTGGTTTGGCCTTTTCTTGCAGAATGTTTAGAAAAAGGCGGTCCTGAGCCTGATCGTACATGTGTCCTTCGGGTGGATCCACCGCAGACCATCCCCGCGTCGGGAAAAGGAACACCACCGGCCCGGACGAGCGACCAAGCTTTTCCGCAAACGATGTAGCCACCCGCTCCATCTCTTCATCCGAGACCCGCAGAAAAGTCCGCAGCTCGTCCAGATCGAATTTGCGGCGTTGATGGTGTTCCGGAGTGTAATGCGATTTGCGCGGACTGGTGAGGTTCACGCCTCCGGGCGCCACCACCTGCGGAATGCCGAGCTTGCCCGCAGCCGTGAGCCGGTCCGGTCCAGCTGCCCGCATTCCTCCAAGGACCTCCTCGCCCGCGCCCCCAGGAGCCAATTCCACCACGCCATCGAAGAACCTCATACCGATCATCTCCTCCATCGCTCGGTCGCAGACCCCAGCCGCGGAAAAGCCGATCACCTGGAAACCTCGCTGCTCTAGACGTTGCTGCACGTGATGAGCACAGCGTTCGGTAGGCCCGAACATGGACATGGCTACAAGAGGCTTACTGCCTTCTCGTGCGGATTCAACAGTCAAAGGCGTGACCTGGGCCATGCCCACGATTGCAGCCGCGGCCCGCTCCAGGAGGTTTTGAAGCGGTCTGGTAAGGCCGGCTATCTCAATCACCGTGTGGAGAATTGCCACATCGCCGGTGCCGAGGTACCGCGTGGAGAGCCCCGGGAGCGCCGCGGTCGACGAAACCATAAGCTTAGGAACTCCAAAAGGAAGCGCTCGCATAACGTCGGTAGCCATGAGGCTGCCTGTGGAGCCTCCCAGACCGATGACCCCTGCCAAGCGGCCGGAATCGAGCAAGTCTCTGGTCAGCTTGATCGCGCCCTGAATCATCTTCCGGGTAATTTGCTTGCGTTCACGGGATTGACGGATCTCTTCAATGTTCGTCCCCGCGGCCAGCGCGACGTCTGCGGGAGAAATGTCAGCTCCCGTGGTGTCCCCGGACATGCTCATATCAAGTACAAGCGGAGACCCGCCCCGTTGCCGAATACTCTCTCGCAAATAGAGGGTTTCAGGCCCTTTGGTGTCGAGCGTGGAAATGAGCACAATAACGCGATCCATCAGGCATTACCTTCGACCGCGACCTTGTCTTCGATCTGCTTCTTGAGGACCTTCTTGTCGATTTTCCCCGAATCGCCCACCGTGGGCATAGCTGTGATGATCTCCAGGCGTTCCGGCAGCTTGTACATGGCGAGCTTCTTGGATTTCAGGAATGAGACCATCTCGTCAAAGGTGAATGATTCACCGGCTTTCGGCACCACGTATGCGCACGCGCGTTCAACAAATTCCCGATCGGGCATGGCCACGATGGCAATCGAACCCACTTTGGGATGCTCATTCAGGAGCCCTTCGATTTCCGCGGGGTAAATGTTCTGGCCGCCGCGGATGATCACGTCTTTTTGCCTCCCCATTATCCAGATGCGGCCTTCTTCCAGTTTCACGATGTCACCGGTGGTGGTCCAGTTGTTGTCGTCAAACACGTCTTTTGTGGTTTCCGGGTCTCTCCAGTACCCGGCAGGGGAATGCGGACCTCTCAGGTAGAGAATTCCCGGCTCACCAGGTGGGACTTCCTTGCCGCTTTCGTCCATGAGCTTGATCTTGTTGCCGGCAAGTGGCTTTCCAACGGTCCTACGGCGCACATCCGCGGGGTCATCGATGTAGCATCCGGAAACCGAGCCCACATCCTGCGTGCCCAGGTCGGAGGTTATCCGGCCTCCCAAGCGCTGTTCAGCCTCCTTCGCCACCTGTGGCGGCAGGTAACCGCCCGCGGAGCGGATGAATCGGAGCGACGACAAATCGTATTTGGAGAGATCGCACTCCAACATGCGGATAATATGGGTCGGCACCACACCGATGCACGTAACCTTCTCTTTCTGGATCATCTCCAAAGCACCTTCGGGCGTGAACTCCTCCAAGAGCACGATTTTCGCCCCAACCAACGGCGCGGCGAAATACGTGAGGGTCCCTGCCGCGCCCCCTGCAAAGGGAGCGACCGCCATAGTCACGTCTTCGCCAGTGAGCCGCCATATGTCCACGCGACATTTCGAGGTCATCAGCCTTGGAGCCAGCGGCCATTCCACGATCTTCGGAACGCCGGTGGTACCGCTGGTGCTGGTGAGCGCTCCCACGTCCAAGGTCGGGTGGAATTTCCTTTGCGCTAGGATGGAAGGGTCTTTCCTTTCTTCCCAGGGCTCGCGGGCTATGGCCATCAGGGAATAGGTATTGGGCGGATACGGCCCGGGGATGGTCTCGTCGAGGAGGAAGGTATACTTGAGGTTCGGGTGGTCGGCCTTGAGCTCCTGGACCATCTCCAGGTAATTGAACTTACGATAGACCCCCGGAATTATGGTCGCCCGGGGATCGATCTTTTCGATGATGTGTTTGAGTTCCTTGTGGCGCAGGTAGGGCATAACCGTGATGTTGATCAGGCCCGCGCGTTCGCAGGCCACCCGCGCCAGGAACCCGTACGCGCAGTTGGGAGACTGGAGGATCACCCGGTCGTCCTTCTCCAGACCCAGGTCCGCCCAGGCAAGGGCAAAACGATCCATGATCTTGCCTGCTTCGCCCCAGGTGACGCGTAACGTGGAGTCTACCAGGGCCTCTCTATTCGGACGTTCCCTGGCGTTCTTGAGCCAGAAATCGGTGAAGACCTCGTCGGTCCAGTACCCGTCAGTCTTGAATTCTTCGATGATCGCGTCTGTGTATCGGATTGGTCTCATGGGACTGCATTCCTCCGTGTGGAGCTCCTCCTCAAGAGTGCTTCGATTATAGCGTTTGCCCAAAACAATAGCCTATTCATCACCCGTCACCCCGGCGAAAGCCGGGGTCCAGAACATATTGATAAAGACTGGATTCCGGCTTTCGCCGGAATGACGGTAATGCGCTGCCGCGAATCGGACAAAAATTTTGGCTACGAGCATAGCTTCAGGGAGCTACTTGCAGATGGATGAGCTCCAATCGCCGAAGCCGTAGTCGTTCCACTTGGAGAGGACTTTCTCCTTCATTGCCTCATCAAGGAAGATCTCCTGCGGCTTGCGCTTCCATTCGTACGGCGTGCACGCGTCCATGATGACTCGCGAGACGATCTCTCGGGCTTCGATGGGGAGCGCGGGGTCTAGCGGCGTAGATCGTCCTCGATTGATGATCTGGGTGTCTCGAGCAGGGTCGTACCGGACCGAAAGCGCCCACATGATGCGGTCCCAGTCGTCCGCGGGGATGTCATGGTCCACCACGATCACGCCTTTGAGCCCATAGTGGCCGGTGGTTGTGGCAATAACTGCGTTCCCCACATGATTTGCATGACCGGGATATTTCTGCTGCACGGAAACAATGGCCCAGAATCGGCCTGTTGATTCAGCCGGGATATACACTGACTTGACCCCCGGCACTTTCATGTTTTCCAGGTCTGTCCAGAGCGTGGCAGTGCGGTTGAGCGACTGAATCATGTGGGTATCGGTGATCGGCTTGCCCACCGTGGTTGCCCAGAAGATCGGCTTTTTGCGCCGCAGAATCCGCTCTATATGGAGCACCTGTTTGGGCCACTCTTCGCCCTTTGCGCCTGAATAGTACCCCGTGTATTCCCCGAACGGCCCTTCCTCTCGCAGGTCCTGCGGGTCGATGTACCCTTCCAGAATGATCTCAGCGTGAGCCGGAAGCGGCAGACCGGTCAGGTCGCTCTTGAATACTTCGCAAGGCTCTCCTCGCAAGGTGCTGATGATGTCGTACTCGTCCACTTGCGCGGAAACCAGTGTGGAGGAAACAAGGAAATGGACTGCATCCGCGCCGATCACAGCGGCCGCGGGCATCTTGGTGCCGTCTTTTTTGTGCTGGTTGAAATGGAAGTCCGCGTGCTTTCCCTTGATGATCTGGACTCCGCAATGATTGCGGTCGTGGATCTGCATCCGATATGTCCCGAGGTTGATCCATCCTGTTTCTTTGTCCTCGCTCACCAGGTACACCGCGGTCCCCACAAAGCGGCCGCCATCCAAGGGATAGAAGAACGGCACAGGAAGGCCGAGTATGTCCACGTCCTTGCCTTCGATCACCATCTCGCAGACCGGACCGGAATCAACTACTTTCGGCTTCATCAGTTGCTTGGTGGTCAGCTTCATCCATTCGCGGGCCATGTCGCACATAGTGTAGTCCAAAGGCATGTTCAACCCGATGGCAAGACGCCTGGCCGTCGTGAACGCGCTGGTAAGCACCGGGATGTCGTACCCCTTCACGTTCTCGAAGAGCAGGGCCGGGCCCTTGCGCTCTTCGTTCAGCTTGGCGATGTGCGAGAGTTCCAGGTTCCAGTCAACTTCGGTTTTGATACGGAGCAGTTCGCCTTCCTGTTCGCATTTGTTGATGAAGTCACGCAGTTCTTTCATACGTTCGTCTCCTTCATGATTCGCTTTCTGCGGCGGTCACTTACATTCGTCGTGCGGTTTGTGTCGCTTTAGACGCATATAGACACTGAGGTTCCGGCAATCGCGAAGCCTCGGCTCTCGGTCGCAGATCAAGTCCTCGTTCAAAAAACGATGTTGGATACGGACACGTGGTCAGATGACCCACTCATTTGAATTTCTTGCCTTGCATAAGCCCTGCAACGATGTGCTCAATGGCCGAGGCCTTTGCCTCAGTGATCGGTTTCACCTCCTTCTGGCTCCAGACCGTTTCAGGCCGACTCTGAACTATGTAAATCTCGCCCTTGTAAGGCAGGGATTTCTCCACAGCCCATTCGATATCCATAGGTTTGCCGTAATGCTTTTCAATGAGCTTGCCTAGCCCTGCCAACTCGACGATCTCCTGGTCCAGGATGCTCTGGGACGTGCGTCTCTCTTCGTCCACATCCAGTTTCTTCACTTCATCGGTCCCGGGATCCGTGGTGTAGTAGATCTGCTTGTCGGAGATAGTCTTTCTCACCACGTCCATGGTGATCTTGTTCACAAGGAACTGATCGGGGGTTACTTCACCGGAAACCACGCTTTCGCCGTATCCCCAGTTGGAATCGATCACGATGGTGGCTTCATCTCCGGTTGCGGGGTTCAAGGTGAACATGACACCAGCGGTGAATGAGCGGACCATCTTCTGCACTGCCACGCTGATCAGGACCTTGGAATGGTCGAACCCCATTTTGATCCGATACGAGATCGCCCGTGGCGTGAACAAGCTGGACCAGCATTTCCGTGCCCTGTCCAGCAGATCGTCCACTCCTCGCACCCACAGGTAGGTCTCCTGTTGACCCGCGAAGCTCGCGTCGGGAAGGTCCTCGGCAGTGGCCGAAGACCTCACCGCCACGGGCAACGCTGGGATCCTGGTCCGACGTGAGAGAAGCCGATAATTGTCCGCTATGTAATCCTCCAGGTACTCGTGTATGGTTCCTGCTTCGATCCAACCACGGACATCTTCTGAGGCCTGGTGGATCTCGTCCACCATAGGCAATTCCAGCCCTTCCAACCGTTGAAAGATCTTGTCGGTCAGACCGTTTTCATCCAGGAAACTCTG
This sequence comes from Thermodesulfobacteriota bacterium, assembly GCA_049323095.1. Lineage (GTDB taxonomy): Bacteria > Desulfobacterota > Desulfomonilia > Desulfomonilales > Desulfomonilaceae > VGSG01. Next base: position 6,085 of record JBMOME010000123.1, on the reverse strand, counting down.
GTAGGCTTCCGTCGTGATGGCGAAACCGGGCGGGACCGGGATGCCGGCTTTGATCAACTCACCCAAACTGGCGCACTTGCCGCCCACCCGGTTGATAAATGACAGGTCGCACACCTCGAAAGGAAGCACATACGTAGACGCGTCCATGACTCAATCCTTATGCGGTTGAGCGTCATCCGAGGATGTCGATTTCCCCTGTAGCTCCGTTCACTTTGATGCGCTGGCCCGTTTTCAGTCTGGATGTGGCTGAACCGGTGCCGACCACCGCGGGCAAACCGTACTCTCGACACACAATCGCCGCGTGACACATCACTCCGCCCACATCAGTGATTGCAGCCTTGATTTTCTGGAACGCGGGCGCCCAGCTCGGAGACGTGGTTGGAGCGACGAGGATTTCGCCCTCCTTGAGCTGGCCGATCTCGGACACGGTGCGGCACACACGGACCACACCTTCCACGTTGCCCGGTGAACCGGGGAAGCCCACGATCTTGCTCAGATCGGAATCCGCAATGGCCTTGAGCTTGGCCCACTGCGCCATGGATTCGGAGGTGATGCCCCACAGAACGATGGTAAAGGGCTCAGTGATAGTCTCCGGGACCGTGCCCATCGCGTCGGGTGGGTTCCATTCTCGGAATTTCTTCATGACCCCTTTGCGCCAGTCTATCTCTTTGGGCCACATCAAAGGTCCACGCGCATTACTCCCAGTTGCCCAGGATGTGACCACATCCCAGAGAGCATCTTTGATCTCCGACCGCTTAAGGTACCAGACGTCTTCCACATCCTTAATGAACTTATGGTCCACAAGGATTTTTGCCACTTCACGCATCTTGTTCCAGAAGATGCTGTGGAACCAGTGTTCCACGTAGAAGAGGTGGTTTTCCACGTACGGGAAAACCGTTCGGGACGTGCCCAGCATCTGATCGAAGGTAGTCCGGTCCTGATCGGTTTTGAGCAGGGCTCGATATTCGGAGGTAAGCCTTTCCCGCTCGTCGATCACTTTTTGAGTGGGCCGGGCGATATTCTCGCCCTTGCGCACCTTCTCAATGTAGATCCGCATAGCATCCAGCGGGATGTCCAGATCGTCGTTCCAGGACCTGTCGTGGTGATACCAGCCGGTGCCGGTGGAGACGTAGAACCACGGGTCACGAGCGCCGTTGAATGCCTGGAGCCATTTCTGGCCGTTTGCCGTGCCTTCCATAGCCTTGAGCACGCTGGTCGCATTCCCGCTCATGGCTACCTCGTCCACACCGAGTTCCACGGCCATCTTAGCCAGCTTCTTGAGCTCTTCGTCAGGCCGGTAGATGATCACGTCAATGCCGCCCACCATCTGGGTAATCCGCTGGAGGGGGATGTCCGGGAAGGCCTTCTGACAGAAGTCCACGAAGACCACATAGGCCGCGTATCCCAGATTCAGAAATTCAAAGTGGTACTGCCAGCATTTGATGCCCAGATCGATCAGTTTGTCGTATGCGTTGAGCAGCTTGTAACCGGTGGAAATACCGACACCTTCAGTTACCACCGATTCGTCTTCCATATCGGGCAATGTGGGGATTTCGCACGCGACCAGCTCCTTGATGAGGTTCTTCATCTTCTCTTCCCACTGGTCGTGCAACTTGTCCCAGTTCTGGTAGTAATAGCCTGCTCGCTGCATGAAGAGCTCGACGCGTTTGGGAATGTCCTCCGGATTAGGCACCGGCAGCGGAGTTATGTAGATGTAGCCGTTGTGGATGCGATGATCGATGCCCAGCGCAGGCGGAACAATGAAGATGCGGGTGTTGAACTGAGACAAGGCGAGGAACCAGGCTTCATCCCAGATAATGTCGAAGGGATACATGGGTTCGGGATAATGGAGCCCATCATAGAACCAGAACATGTTCTCTTCGTACTTGGTCCGCGCGGGATCGTCCGTGCTGAACTGGTAGTGATAAGGGTACATCCGCTCCCAGCCCTCTGTTCCGGGAATGCGGTCCGCTTGGTGTGGATTGGGGAACTTCAATTCGGCCATCTCTCTTACTCCTCCTCCCTTTTGTGTTCTGTGGACCGATTGGTCCGGCTTACCTGAACGACTCGAATGTATCCCGGAAGCGAACGCAGTCGCTTCTCCTCACGTGCACGCAGAGTTAACCGGGCATAGCATCGCCTATGACTCGTCCGTTTCGGATTTGGAGTTGCCATCTGGTTCCGAAGCCTGATTCGTTATTCAGGTACCGTATGGTGGTTGGGCGGAACATGTACAGAGCCACCTTCGCCACCTTCTTTGCCAGGAGTGAAGAGATGGACCCAGGATCGGAGAGGAGTTCCTTCACAAACGGATAGCGGCTCAGGTACGTCGTGGTGGCTTTGGCCTTTGCCCTCGCGCCGGAAATCCGGATAACCGTGCCGTCCATTTGCAGTCCTTTGATTTCCTTCCAACCCTTGTAATCCCCGTGAATCGCTGCGGCAGCTCGAGGGTTTGCCGCAAACATGCTGGAATGCAGAGACGCGGGCGAGGAGAAGAAAATCAGGTCCCAGCCCTGACGCGCATAGAACACGGCCGCGGCCCACGGCCTTTCTTCCATGCAGGACGCCAGAGTCATGGTGGTGAAAGAATCCATGTACTCAATCACGGTTCTTTCCAGCTCTTCCCGGTTCATCCTCCTCCCCAGCGCTCAAAGAGCTCGTGGGGAACCCCCAACTGATCCAATGCCTTTCCGATGGTCTGATCGATGATGTCCTCGATGGTCCGAGGCTGGTGATAAAACGAAGGAACCGGCGGCAGGATCACACCGCCCATTTCCGTGACCGTGACCATGTGGCGCAAATGGCCGAGATGAAGCGGTGTCTCCCTCGCAATGAGCACCAGCTTGCGCCGCTCCTTCAACGTCACGTCAGCTGCTCGAACGAGAAGATTTTCGTTGATGGAATTTGCAATCATGGCCAGCGTCTTCATGGAACAAGGAGCAACCACCATACCTTCGGTCCGGAAAGAGCCACTGGAGACAGGCGCAGCCAGATCTTCCGGCGCATGCACGTGATCCGCGAGCTGTTCAACCGCCTCGGGCTTGATGGACGCTTCATGCTCCATGGTGAGCAGGGCTCCACGGGTGATGATCGCGTGTGTCTCCACGTCCTGTATGGCCTTGAGGACTTCCAGCAGCCGAACGCCGTAAATTATCCCGCTTGCGCCACTGATACCGACGACGATTCGTTTCACCAAGCAGCCTTTCTGCGTCCTGCGTAACGGACTCGTTTCCGGTTGTCCGCGGATTTCCGTACACACCCCCACTTTCCCGAGCAGACAATGCGATACTGCCTCTCAGGATCGTGTCTGAAGGACTTCCGTTCACGCACGTCACGGTCGTCCTCGTGAAATCTCAGGGAAAAGCGGGGTCCTTACAATCTCAAGCTGAGAATCGGTTGCAAGATCCCGTGACCACAAGAAGAGCGGGACCCGGAGATTTGAAAACATAACTTGCTAGAACAGTTCTGAACGAGGAGATCTTGAGAACGAGAGCACGGATCTCCAAGCCGTATCCCGAATAATTAAAATTGTCGAGTTAGGTGCTCAGGAAGTCAAGTCAGAAAAAATTATATGTGTATAAGTGGGCCTTATACTATACTACCTTTGCGCGCCACAGGCGCTAAAATACAGAATCGGACCGAGTGATGTCAGTTAGGTAACTTAAGTGCCGCCCCGTCACCCCGGCGGAAGCCGGGGTCCAGATGTTATCAAAATGACTGGATTCCGGCCTTCGCCGGAATGACGGACAAAGGAACAGCGACGCCTTAACTTAACACCCATGCCCCTGCATTCCTATTCCGGGAACTTGATTATGAACCTCAAGCACCTGGAGATCTTCCATCACTTCTGCCTCTCTCGTTCCATGAAGGAGACGGCCAAGCGCCTGAATGTCACGCAGCCCGCGGTTTCCCAGCAGCTTAAGACATTTGAAGAGGAGTGCGGGGTTAAGCTTTTCTATCGCGAAGCTAATCAGTACAAACTTACTGAAATGGGCGAAACTGCGTTTCTGCTCACCAAGAGGATTTTCGCCCGTGTGGAGCAGATCGAAACGCTCCTGTCCAAGGCGCGCAAGGGCACGCAAGAACGCCTTAGAATCGGCAGCACCAAAGGTTATGCCCGTACGGTCATGCCCGACCTGGTGGCCAAATTTCAGCACCAGTTTCCCAGGGTGCAGGTGCGTTTGAGCGAAGGAAACTCCGCGGACCTGATTCAGAGGCTTCGTAATCGCAAAGAAGACCTGGTGGTGGTCAAGCGTACTGCCTATGATTCCACGCTGAAGGCCATTCCCTTTGCCAGGGCCGATTTCATCCTGGTGGCTCGGCCGGACCATCCCCTCGCGCAGTCTGAAACTGTGTCCATCAAGGATCTCAGCGGCGAGTCGCTCATCATCCGGGAGCAGGGCTCGGGTTCACGTGACGCTATCCTCCACAAGCTGAACCAGTTTGACGTGAAACCCTCTGTGTTGGTGGAATCGGAAAGCCTGAGCTTTATCCTCGCGTATATCGAGCTCCGTATGGGCGTATCTTTCATTCTGTCCCATGAGATCGAGCAGGAGCTGGCCGCGGGGATACTCAAACAGATCAATCTGCGTGAAGGGAACATCTCTTTCCATGCGGATATCCTCACGCGGCGGGACGAACCCCTTTCCGTGCCCATGCGGTATTTTATAAAGATCGCCAAGTCTAGGCGCGATGGACTGCTGGCCTAGGAACGCCAAGAACCTCATCGTTTGAAACCGAATCTTCAACAGAGGTGATCATGCCTCCGACCGTGGTCATTGTGGGAACCCTGGATACCAAAGGAGACGAGGTCGGTTATCTCAAGGGGCTCATCCAGGATGCAGGCTGTGCCACGCTCATAGTGGATGTGGGCACACTCCATCCTCCGACCGTTGTTCCCGATATTACGCGCGAGGAGATCGCTTCCAGAGCGGGTACGACGCTGGAAACCATCGCCAAGAATAAGGACCGGCGTCAGGCTGTGGAAGCCATGATCCAAGGAGGGTCCGCGCTCGTGCGTGAGCTCCACCGAGACGGCCGGCTTTCAGCACTCATTTCGGTGGGAGGCGGCACGGGCACTCACATTGGTGCAGGGATCATGCGAGCTCTCCCGCTTGGAGTGCCCAAGCTGATGGTTTCCACTGTGGCTTCCCGAGACATGAGCGACCTGATTGGCACCAAAGACATCGCGGTCATGCATTCGGTCGTGGATATTCTAGGGCTCAATCCGATCAGCAAGAAGATCCTTTCCAACGCGGCCGCGGCCATTGCGGGCATGGCCAAGAGTCAAGGTCGAATCGTTTCGGACAAGCCGATCATTGGGCTGACTTCGTTCGGGTTCATAACCGAAGGAGCCATGCGCGTGAAGGCCATGCTCGAAGGACTCGGGTACGAAGTAGCGCCTTTTCACGCCAACGGCACCGGCGGCATGGCAATGGAGGACCTGATCGATCAGGGTCTGATCAGCGGGGTCCTTGATTTGGCTTTGCACGAGTTCTCGGATCAAATGTACGACGGCTATTGCGGAGCAATCGGTCCGGGCCGTCTGGAGGCCGCGGGGCGGGCGGGCATTCCCCAGGTGGTGGTTCCGGGTGGGCTTGATTGTATCGTGCTCGAATTCAATTCCCCGGAAACCATGCCTGAGCGCGTAAAGGGCCGCAAAGTCTTCTGGTATGATTTTCGCTCCGGAGTGCGCACCAGTCCGGGTGACGTGGACAGCCTTGCGGCAACCATCGCGGAGAAACTGAACCGTGCGCTCGGGCCCACGAAGTTCGTGGTTCCGATGCGCGGCTGGTCGGAAGCAGATGTCGAAGGCGGCCCCTTATACGAACCGAGCACCAATAGACTGTTCATGACGAAGCTGAAATCTCTGCTCAATGGAAACATCGATGTGGTGGAAGTAGATGCCCACATCAATGACGAAGCATTCGCTCGCGCCGCCGTATTTCATCTGGATTTGATGATGAAGGCCGAGAAATAAAGGGTGGCAGAGGTCGCAGTTGGTAGGTCGGGTTGAGCGATGCGAAACCCGACACAATGGTCTAAGGGAGTCGGGTTTCGCGAGGCTCAACCCGACCTACGACAG
>JBMOME010000122.1:0-13533 GCA_049323095.1 Thermodesulfobacteriota bacterium | reverse complement strand
GTCCGAAGGATGAATCCTTCGGACGCCACCTGGGGACAGAAAAATCCTTTCTTGACCGCTCGTTCCCGGCGATAAATCGCCGGGCTACTATCGGAGCCTCCATCCTGGACGCAGGATGCCTCAAACTGAGCAAGTAACCCCGTGGGGGTTTGCGGACCAAAGGAAACAATCCATTTACAAAAAGGTTCTCCCCATCTTCCTTTCCTGAAAGCGGATTGCTGTTAGCCGATCCAAGAGAAGCGCTCGCCTTTGAAGGCCGCTATTGCCATTGCTTCCGCGAGCTTCAGAGCCAGCTCTCTGAATGCCGCGTCTTTCTCAAAGGTCCAGCCAAGCGCCAGCTCCTGAATGCGCTTCTTTATCAAGAGACTCTCCTCCGGACTAAAAGAAGCTGCCTCAACCGGCGCTTGAAGGAACGGCACCAATGGGTCCTGGTAATCGGACCAGGGCCGTCGGCCCACGGACTTGATCGTCAGATCGTCGTTGAACTCGAGATGCCCTTCCATGCGTGTGTAATCGATTCCGATTTCCCGGGCGAGACGTTTGCGCAGGTTGGCAAAGGACCACGGCCCCATGCTGAGATCACCGTGACTGAAGTTGATCCCCATTGTTTAGCACGCGTCAGCGTTGCTCCGGAGCCGGGGCAACCTTCGCAACCGCAGCTATCTTATTGCCGAGATAAAGATACATTACCGCGTAGGGCGCACCAGTAACTAATACATCCAGCCACGTGGTATAGGATACACTTTGACCGAACTCGTTGGTTCGAGTCCCAATGCCGTACGCTACTGCCAGTACGCCGGCTACGAAGAATACGGGAATGAAGAAAACTAGCACACGTACCCCGACGGGCAATCCAATACACATGTAACGAGTGATGAAGTCTCGGTTGTCTCCCGCCCTGTTCTTCGCATAGCAGTAGTACGTGCCGTAAACATTAATGAGCACATCTACAAGCAGCTTGCCCGCGTCCATGTAGGTGAATTCATGTCCTGTCCAAAAGACTGCATCAATGACCGCCGCATAGACCACCGCATAGAGAATCATGTATTTCAGCTTTTCTCTTTCCGTGACCTGGTCGTTGCGGAAATCCTCGACCAACCGATCCACCCTCCAAAGATACATGGCAGCTCCCCTCCTTGATTGAATTGTGAATAACAAACCCTCTGACGGAAGGCTATAGCGCACAGGCGCTAACTCACGGAGTTGTCCCTCGTAATTTCATCTAATTGACCCGACTAGAGTCCCGTCACCCCGGCGAAAGCCGGGGTCCAGTTCCCCGCGGGACGCTGGATCGAAAAGACTGGATTCCGGCTTTCGCCGGAATGACGGTACCGCGGCTCCAGAAAAACTACGAAGCTGTACCCGGGCGCTTTCGATAAAGGCCCACGTGGTTCCAACCGAACCGCCGCGCGATCATCCGATTCAGGCCGCGGCGCTCCAACGGCGCCTTGTCCCATCGACGATAGTGGATCATGTCGAAATCCGCGATCTTGGTAAACCCCGATCGAATGAAGAGCCGGTCAAAAGCCGCGGCCCTGCTGATCTGCCTGGAGGTCTTTGGATCTACGTGGCCTCCGCTCCAAATGCCGGTCCGAGCCAGATTGCGTATGGCAGTGATTGGATGCGGGTTCGCTCGTGGATTGGCCATCAACCGTGCAATGGACAGCCAAGTGAAAAAGCTGATGTTATTGGTGCAAGAAAGTGCGAGATAGCCTTCGGGCTTCAAAGACCGGGACAGCATCTGCACGAATGAAGCATAGTCCGGAACGTAAATGATAACGTCTATTGCGGTGATAAGATCGAAACTGAAGTCAAACGGGATGGTGTCGCCTGGTGTAGTCTTGAAGCGGGATTCGGCATTCTTTGTCAGCCCGGACAGCCTCCGGACCGCTTTTTCGACCATTTTCGGCGCGATATCGCAACCGTGGACGTTGAAGCCGCGCTTCGCAAGCGCATAACTCAGGTTCCCCGGTCCGCAGCCGAAATCGAGCGTGGTGCAGGGCGGGACGTGCCTCGCCACCAATTGCTCCACAAATGCCGCACGCCGCGAGAAATAATTCGTAGGATCCTCGGCCTGCTCATCCCACTCCTCGGCAAGCCCATCCCAGGTGTCTCGAACCGTGACATTCATGGTCGGCTCTCCGCGGCAGTCGGAGATTACATTGGCAGCGCCCTCAGTCTACGCACCCAAGCATATCCCCGTCAATAATGATTCTCGTTGCATATGCCGTTTGTCGTGAACAGCCGACACGGAGGCGGGTTGCTGCCAATTTCACATAGTCACAGTTTGTCCCCAAACATCACTTCTACCATTGAGCTGCGCACCGAGAATGGCCCGCTATCGATAGAACCTGGCACAATTTATCGATGAAGCAGCGTAGGGGCGCAATTCATTGCGCCCGATAAGAGGGCGTGATCAATCACGCCCCTACGGCGCATCTCACGGGTTTCCAGCTCGTCAACCTTTCTGGGTAAAGCCACCAATGAGGCGCCTATTCAGTGCGCCCCCGTCTAATGACGAGAAACCGCCTTCGGATGGGCTTCAAAGAACTGCCACATGACTTCATTGGCAGATATCTCCAGCGTCGCGGTGCCCAGAAGTCGCTCACGAAGCTTCCTTCCCGGCCAGGAATGCCCGCCGCCGATGATCTTGTACAGCACGATGTTGTTCGGGTCCTGCTTTGTTTTGTACGCATATTTGACCACACGTGTTCCATCATCAAACCGGTCCGGCATTTCCTCCACCATTGGCGCCGGATCGGCATGATTGGCTTTGACCCACGCGTCAATCGTGTGTTTAACGGAGTTATGCCCGATCCTCACGAGGCTTCGGGAGCCCCGCCCGCCTTCATAGGGACAGAACTGATCGTCGGTTCCGTGGAAATGCACAACAGGCACAGGAGCGCGAAGCGAAGATGGCTCAACATCAAGGGTGCCTGCAATAGCAGCCACTGCCGCCACGCGTTCAGGTATTTCCGCGGCGACGCGGTAAGCCATCATGGCTCCATTAGACATGCCGGTAACAAAGACCCTGGATGGATCCACGTGATGCTGCTCGATCATGAACTTAATCAGGTGTTCAATAAATGCCACGTCGTTGATGTTACGCCTCTGAGCGTATCCGCAGCAGCGGCCTGAATTCCACGTGCGCACGGCTTTCATCCGTCCCGTGCCGTTAGGATAGGCAACGATGAACGAGTGCTTTGCCGCAGTCTCCGAAAGGCCTGAAAAGCGCTCCATGATCTCGCCGTTGGTGGCCCCCCCGTGGAGAGCGATCACCAGAGGGATCCGCCGCGCCCGATCGAGCTTGTCAGGGACAAATACATGAAACGTACGGGATAGACCGTCTACCTTCAGCTCATGATGCCGTGTCTCGGCCCGGACCTCTCCGGTAATCAGGGGAGCAAATATGATGACAAGGGGAAGTAGGGAGGCTCGTAAAGGCAGACGCATGGTAGTCACCCTCTAAACGTATTGCCTTCGCGTAAGGAACATACCACAGAATCGAAAGCCGGATTTGTACAGGTTTCAGAAACCTTTGTTCGTCACTTCTTAAGAAGATAAGGGTTTTCGGAGAAGGATCCGGGCGGACTCTTTGCAGATGGACGATGCCGTAAGCTCCGGTCGGAATTCAAAACATTGGCATTGTCAACCTGCACACGTGATCTTAATACGGCGAACGGAGCCACTGTAGGGGCAGGCCTCGTGCCTGCCCTTCCCTGAATGATCAGCACAGAGGCCACGCCTCCAGGGCACCCACAAGGGGCGCCCCTACTAACTAACCCCCATTGCCGCGATCCGCGGGACCAGGACCGTCCGTTACCGGATTGTCTTACTGACTGTCATCTGAATTAAGGCAATAATCCATTTGCAAAAAGTCCCTCCCCGGCAACTTCTTCAAGAGCTTCCAGCCTTCGCAACCGCTTCTAAGGCCTGATTCTCTTGAGGCCAGGCCTGTCCTCGCAGTGGATGCAGCGGACTTCGCTGTATGGTTCCTCTTGTGCTTCTTCCCGTTCCGGTCGTCTGCTCATGCATTCGTCGCAATTGGAGCGTATCCAACGGGGAAGCGCGTGCCTGAGACCCCTCAGGCTCTTGTGTTTTCCTTCCCGGCAAATTTGCCAATCGCCGTCGGTTTGACAATAATTGGCGCTGTACGAATCGTCATCACCATGGTAGTCGATTTGGACTGCATCTCGACGTTGTGAATTTTCAAATTGCACCCGTACGATATTCAAGTCCTCGTCATAGTCCCATTGCGGCTTTGAGAAACCGAACAAGGAAACAATCGGATGGAATTCGTACATGATTGAGTCTGCGTAATGCTGCGATCTGGGTATTAGTGATTCTGCCGTCATGACTCTCTCCGTTTCCTGGGCGAAATCGGCCCTGATCAAGCGCCGGATTCGCCCATACGTGTACTCACGCGCGACTGAACCTCACTTAGTCTTCAATGGCGATGGGCCGCTTGGGGCTCGGCAGAAAATCATGGAGACAACCCCGTGTCACCAACAAAAGCGGTGCCTTCTCCAAAGGCTTTCTGCTGTTGCCACGTTGGCCATGCCTCGCTCGCGCGGTCGAGTTCACTGATGGCCTTTTTTACGATCGCCACGCTTCGCCTGAGATCTCCGGATTCCTGTTCATTGAGTGGAGGTGGGAATGTGGCCAGCACTCCTTCGCCGCTTATCAGTCTCGGTAACGAAATAGTAACATCCCTTACTCCTTCGATCTCCGGGGCCCAGGACGAAACCGTGAGGATAGCTCGGTGATCGTCAAGGATCATATCCACAATGTGGGCCACAGCGGCTCCTATGCCATAGTATGTAGCGCCCTTGCCTTCTATGATTCTATACGCGGCTTTTCGGACCTGTTCGTCGATTTGCCGGCGTGTGTCTTCGTCCAGCTCCGCGCCGCGAAGCTCACAAAAGCGCTCCAATGGCATTCCTCCGACGGTCACGAGCGACCATGTGAGCACCTCCGAATCGCCGTGTTCGCCGATCACATAGCCATGCACGTGATGCGGGTCCACGTCGACATGGCGACCGAGGAGTGCTCGAAACCGGGCAGTATCGAGGGTTGTGCCCGAGCCTATTACCTTGCTTGCCGGAACCTTGTTTTCAGTCGCGAAGCGAGTCGCCAGATGGGTCATTATGTCCACAGGGTTGGTCACAATGAGAAGGACCGCGGACGAAGCATGAGCGATTATCTTGGGGATAACCTCTGCAAATACGTTGGCGTTCCTGTGGAGCAGCTCAAGCCGACTTTCGCCCGGCTTCTGATTCACTCCTGCTCCCACTATGACTACACGGCTACCGGCCAGATCCGAGAAATCTCCATCTCGGACTCGTACGCGATGCGCAAAGGGCACGGCATGAAGGATATCTTCAGCTTCCGCGACTGCCCGCTTCCGGTTCTTGTCCACCAGAACGATCTCACTCGCCGCACCGGCCATGACCAATGCGAATGCAGAAGTTGATCCCACAAATCCGGACCCGACTACTCCAACCTTCATTCTCTCATCCTACCAACATGTCGGAATCAGGCCGCCTTCTCGCCTAGACGATTGAGCATGTCCATAAGGTGGACCTTTTTCAGCTTCAGATCTTGCCGGAAAGAAAGCGTGTCCGTGCTGGAAATCTCCGAGCTCAGCTCGTGGAGGTAGCTCTCGAGAATTTCCTTCATCAAGATGGCTTCTTCGTCTTTGAAATCCACTCGGAACATGGTTCGCTCCTCTCTTCACACTTTGCCTGCCGGTAACAAGCATCGCTCATGCCGAAGTCGAGTAGCGTGCCTTCCCGGCAGGCTATTTCTCCACCCCGCGCGGCTCAAGCCGCGACGTTCTCTCTGGCATTCTTAGATTAGTAATCGCGGGATTCCGGGGCAAATCGGCCGCGCGGGGGCCACTGACTACCGTCTCGGGCGTCTGTAAGGATGGGGCGTGATTGGGTTTGTTGCGCAAAGGGCTGGCTTCACAGCCGTGCGCGGTCAGAGCGCACGCAGTCCGCTGAATTCGACACGGACCTGCCAAAGCTCAGGTCCGTGGCACCCGGAGTTGGATATCGAATGGTTGTTGGGTGCCACTGACCTGGATGAAGTCCAGGTCAGTGCTGCTTTTGCTTCAGCCTCATCATCTCCGTCTGGAAGCGAACTGGCACTGAATCTACCGGGAGGCTCCCTGCGTTTGCCCCGAACGAATGAGCTGAAAGTGGCCTCGATCTGCTACGAGGATGAAGAGAACGATGAGGAGGATCGACGAATCCCTGAGCAACGTGAGGATGGTTATTTTTCCCGCGGAATTTGCCGAGGAAGAGAAACAGCCGCACGCGATGTCCAGCCCGGTAAAGTACGCGTAAAACAGCGCGGGCAAAAACACCGCAAGCATCCCGGAAATGATGAGCGCGGCTGCAGCGGTTTCTATGCCGAGGATAATGAGCAGGCCGGCCACGAACTCAATCCAGGGGAGCGTGATGGCCACGATATTGGTCCAGGCTGTCGGCAAAATCACGTAATTCCGTATCGCCTGAGCAAACTCAGCGGGATCGAAGATCTTGTGCGCACTCGCATAAATGAACAACCCACCGATGAAAAGCCGAGCAGCCAAGACGAGGTATTTCATGCGGTCATCTCCACCGGAAAAGCTGCGACGCGGTTTGTTGACCGCATCACATGCCGGCAATCATATCTCAAAAAGAGAGGAGTGCATAGAAACGATTGCGAGGAGGCCCTCCTTGCAGGAAGGTACTCCACTCGGAAGAATCTAAAAAGAACGCCTTGACAACCGTATATGTCAGATATATACATATGATATGTCAGGCTTACTTGAACAACTTTTTGGATGTGTCGGCTTTCAGTGGGATGAGGGCAACGCAGACAAGAACTGGATCAAGCACAGGGTGAGCCGAAGCGAGTGCGAAGAGGTTTTCTTCAACGAGCCTTTCTTCGTTGCATCCGACACCGCACATTCTAGTACTGAACCGAGGTTCTACGCGCTCGGCCGCACGCACTCGGATCGGCTCCTATTTATGGCATTTACCATACGAGGTGAGTTGGTTCGAATTGTCTCAGCTCGAGACATGAGCAAGGGAGAAAGAAGGGAGTATGAACGTGGCCAAACAGAAGCAGCGCATTCGGAAGATTCCGAAGTTTGAAAATGAAGATCAGGAGCGAGCTTTCTGGGCCGAGCATGACTCAGTGGACTTCGTCGATTGGCGCCAGGCCGAACAGGTTCGGTTCCCGAACCTGCGCCCAACCACGCGGACGATCTCGATCCGTCTGCCGGAATCGATGATTGAAAGACTCAAAGTGCTTGCGAACAAGCGCGACGTTCCCTATCAGTCGCTCCTCAAGATGTTCGTTGCCGAGAAGATCGAAGAAGAATTGCGCTCATCACGGTAGAGGTGGTGGCTATGAAACGAGTCAAGATCGTTGTAAAGAAACATCGCGACACCTACGTGGCCTATCCACTGGGATTGAAAGGTGTCGTCGTCGGTCAGGGAGACACCTACGAAGCAGCTTTGGCTGACGTGAAATCTGCCGTTCGGTTCCACATTGAAACTTTCGGTCCTGAGACCTTGGAAATCGATCCGCCATTCGGGAATTTCGGCTTCTCTTAGCTTGATACGATGTGGTAGTTTCCGTGACATCTCGTCTTCGGAAAGCACGAGCTCGCGGCAGAAAGCATGTTAGGCACCTAAGCTCATGATCGAGAAAAGCTACATCCTGGATGAAATACGGCGAACCGCCGCAGACAACGGTGGCTCTCCGCTGGGTAGTCGTCGTTTCAGCGAAGAGACAGGCATAAAGCAGAGCGACTGGCTTGGAAAGCACTGGGCCAGATGGGGTGACGCACTCCAAGAAGCAGGTTTTTCCCCAAATCGACTCCAGTCCGCGTATGACGACGAATGGTTGTTGGAGCGTCTCACGGAGCTAGTGAGGGAACTCGGCCACTTTCCCGTGCCAGCCGAATTGAAAATGAAGGCTCGCGAGGACAGCCGGTTCCCCTCTCACAATGTTTTCCGGACACACTTTGGTCGAAAGGATGAATTGGTTCTGAGCCTTATCAAGTATTGCGAAAGTCGTCCTGGCTATGATGATGTAATCAAACTGTGCGGTCCTCCACCTGAACCCGAGTCCGCACCAGTCGGAAAGAACCCTCGGAAGAAAGAAGAAAGTTTTGGTTCCGTTTACCTGCTCAAGTCGGGACGGTACTACAAGATCGGACGGAGCAATGCTGTGGGCCGACGGGAAAGAGAGTTGGCAATCCAGTTGCCCGAAAAGACGAGCTTGGTTCATGCCATCAAGACCGACGATCCCCCAGGCATTGAGAGGTATTGGCACGAGCGCTTCAAGGGCAAACGGAAGCGAGGGGAGTGGTTCGAGCTCACGTCCCAAGACGTATCAGATTTCAAAAGACGCAAGTTTATGTAGATCAGGTCCCGCGAGTTCACGCCGCCATCGTTTCACGTGCTTGCGGTGGCTCAGCGCCAGTGCTTTCTCCTGTCGTCGAGCAGCACTGACCTGGACGAAGTCCAGGTCAGTGGCACCCCCCTACAAGCATGACATCATTGGCCTAAAAGCCTGGCGGGACCCTTTTTTCTTAGCCTAGAAAGTTTCGCCGGAGTCAGTTCTCCATGAAAGAATTGAGTTGGACCGATGCCCATTCAAAGAGGCAAGATCGGGGAAATGAGCATTCCGAAAAATGGTGGAAGTTCTTGGGGAGGGGGTCGGGGAGCCCCGCGTCTCGCGGGGTTACAAGAAGGTCCTCCCCGATTCTTACCTCTCTGGAAGCAGTATTACTCGTTTTTCCAGGCGGGTTTGCGTTTTTCAATAAATGCGCAAATGCCTTCGTTCGCGTCGTGGGTTTCCATGAGCTCTTTGAGGTACAGCCCTTCCATTTTGGGTAGGTCTTCTCGGAGTAGTCGGAAGAAGTTGGTTCGCGACGCTCTATTCGCTATACGCAGCACAGACGCGCTCTTGGGAAGTATGTGAGCCTCGATCCATTTCGCGGCCGTGTCCCATGCATCTTCGCCCTCGCTCACCAACATGTTTGCCAGGCCGATTCGATGCGCTTCCGCCGCGTCGATAGAGCGACCGGTCAGGATCAGATCGTCCGCGTAAGCCTGACCGACCTTGAGCGAGAGCAATGCAGACGCGGGCGGCGGGAAGACCGCAAGGACTATCTCCGGCTGCCCGAAGAACGCGGAACGGTCCGCGATAATGAAGTTGCAAAAGAGCGCCAATTCCATGCCGCCCCCCAAACACTGACCTCGCACAACCGCCATCGTAGGGATTGCGAGGTCCATGAGTTTGTAAAACATGGCATGGAACGCGTTGAGCATCATGGCTGCATTTTCTTTTGTGTGCTCAGCAACGCTCGCGCCAAATGAAAAATGCTTTCCCGCGCCTTCAAAGACAAGCAGCTTCAGGTTGTTGTCCTGCCTCAGAGAATCGAGGCAGGTATTGATCTCCCGCAGCATGGCTGCTTCCAGGATATTTGCTTTAGGCGAGTTGAGGACGATCTTAAGGACCGCTCCATCATAGTGTTTTTCACACTGGATGAGCTTGTATTCCATGATATTTCCTCCCTGACCGCGGGCTCCAACACCGGCTTCAAGATTTGAAACCTTCTAGAACAACACCAATAGACGTGGTTTTCGTAGGGGCGCACGGCCGTGCGCCCCTACAGGGTCCACTTCATGTCCCCCGTACGGGGACATTAGCGAAACCGCGGCCTACTTCTGCGGCTTGCCCAGAACTTCGGCATACTTCTCAGGCGTAGACGGCTCTGTCGCCGCAATGTTCTGGCGGAACTTGACGAAATCGATCACGTCTTGGCCGGTGATCTTCTTGGTGTTGAACGCATTGAATCCGAGGAACGCCTCGTAGTTCATGTTGGCCATGAGCCAATGCCTGTTGGCGAGCTTGTTCATATCCCAGAAGAACTTCTTTTTCTGTCGAATGCCGTCGATTGCTTTGATCAAGCAGCCCGGAAAGAGGTTGGTAAAGGTCCAGATAATCTTGTTTACCTCTTTGTCCAGGAGCTCGAAATCAATCGGGAGGTCTTTCATCAAGTCTTTGGCCTTCTTGGCGTCATCGCCGGTCTTGAATTCGCCGTAAACGATCTCGCCGTCTCTGACGTACTCTTCAGTGACGATCAGCGGATTGCGGATGAATTTGTCGCCTTGCTTCAGGACCGGAACGCACTTGGAGATGAGGTTCTTGGCCTTCATCTTGTATGCGCTCCACAGCTCGCAGCTCACGCAGTTCCACATGGCGTCTTCCATGTTGAGGAACCAGGGCAGGAAGTCGGTGGACCCGCCGTCCGGGCTGGATCCGTGGCGAGCGCCGGCCTGGCCGAAGATCGCCAGGTCGCTGGCAACCGCCAGGTCACATGCCATGCCGATTTCCTGGCCGCCTGCGACTCGCATCCCGTTCACGCGGCAGATAGTCGGCTTCTTACAATTGAGAATGGCATCCACCATGCTGTTGAATATGTCCATGTATTCGCCGTACTCATTGGGTCGCATTGAGTAGTACTCGGCATACTCTTTGGTGTTGCCGCCCGTGCAGAAGGCTCTATCACCTGTGCCGGTGAAGACCACCGCAACCACGGAACGATCGAGGCCGGCCGCGGTAAAGCCCGCGATCACACCCTTTGCCATCTCAGTGGTGTAGGAATTGTATTGCTGCGGGTTGTTCAGACGGACCCAGGCTACGTACAGTCCATCGATCACGTTTCCTTTTGGGTCGGTCAGAGGTCTCTTCTCGTAGACCGTGCATGGGGCCTCAGTTCCCCAGTGCTCGGAACCGAAGAGCTGATGATCTTTCTTTTCGCGGTCCCGAGGTAACCATTCCAGTGCCATGTCTAACTCCTCCTCCTTGGCTTTGATCTTCAGAATTTAGATGTTGAACACCGGGGATTGTGCAGGATCACTTTGCGCGGGCAAACCGGAACCCACAACCCCTTTCAGCAGCTTAGCCATATAAAATCCGGCATTTAGTAGCGGCAGCCAGGCTACGTGACCGGTTCAAATGCATAGAACACGCGGGGGATTTCCTGAATCCCGCCTTTGACTTCCTGGGGCACCGGGTCCACGTCAAAGACCGCGACCCGGACCTTGTCTCCAACTTTGAGCTGACCTTCCGCGCAGTTAATCACTCGCACGAACATGGTCTTTTTGCCCTGGAGATCCACCAGCGCATGGACAAGCGGCGCTTTCCCGAAACCAAGCGGCACGCCCACCACTTCTTCGGTGAAATCGATCACGGTCCCTTCAGTGGGCCAGTCAACCCACTGCATGTTGGTGGAAAAACACTCCGGACACATCACGCGCGGGGGAAATGATTCCGCGCCGCAGTCAGCGCATTTTGTGGTGGTGAATCGTCCCTGTTTAAGGTTCTCGTAGAATGTATAGACCTGATTGAATTCCTTGGACTGCTGCGGGAACAGGTCCATGGTCACCATATATTTGCCTTCAAGTACGGAGATTCCAGGTGTCGTCATACGGGCTCCCTCCCATAGACTAAAACGGTGTGAGCAGCGATGAACCCGCTGAGGTTATGGGTCAGGCCGATGTCCGCGTCTTTCACCTGCTGTTTCGCCTCGCCGCGGAGCTGTCTCATCACTTCAATGGCCTGCCGAATGCCGGTGCCGCCGAACGGATGCCCGCACCCCAGAAGGCCGCCATCGGTGTTGGTGGGGACCTTGCCGCCAATATCGTTTTGGCCTTCACCCACGAACGGACCGCCTTCGCCCTTTTTGCAGAATCCCAGATCTTCCATCTCTATGATCTCCGAGATGGTAAAGCAGTCATGGGTCATGGCCACTTTGACGTCTTTGGGCTCGACCTTTGCCTTCCTATAAGCTTCTTGGCCAGCAATCTTCAGGGCTTCCCAGGTGGTCCAACTGGGCATGTTTGCCGACATGTTGTTCACCGAGGCCTGACCCGTGCCACGCAAATAGACCAGCGGCTTGTCCGTCAATTGTCTGGCCTTTTCTTCCGTGCACAGGATCACGCCCGCGGCTCCGTCGGTAATCGGGCAGCAATCAAAAAGCGAGAGCGGCTGCACGATCGGGCGAGCATTCATATACTCTTCGTGCGTGATTCCTTGCTGGAATTGCGCTTTCGGATTAAGCGCCGCATTGCGCCGGTTCTTGACGGAGATAGCGCCAAGTTGCTCTTTTTTGGTGCCGTACTGCTTCATGTGCTGCTTGGCAACCATCGCGAAGACGGGCGGCGGCAGGCCCAGGCCTTGCGGACCGTCCCAATCGTGGTCCACGGAAGCAAGCTCGCTGTAGAATACTTCCCACTTCTGCGGTGTGTAGAGCTTTTCTCCGCCCATCACCATCACTATGTCCGCCTGGCCTGCTTTGATCAGACCGAACGCGAGAATGATCGCGGAGCTGCCGCTTGCACAGAGCAGCTCTACTCGCGCGCAGATCGATCGGGGCTTGACACCGATGTGCTCGGCAACAAGTGGGGCCAGATGAGTTTGGTACGAAGTGCGCTCCGTGTACGCGGAGGCAACCAGTAACCCATCAATTTCTTTCGGGTTAACCTGGGGATTGTCCTCGTAGCAGGCTTTGGCCGCCTCCTGGAAGAAATCTCTCTGGCTTCCACTCCTGACCCCCCACTTGGACATTCCTCCGGCAATGATGCAAACGTTGCGATCCATCCGTGAGTACCTCCGGGGCTGTAGTATACTGAACCGGGCCGGTCTCCACCCTTGCGCGTGGGCCCTGCCCGGCACTATTCTGTGGATTTGTCCCGGCCCGCGGCCTTTGGTAAAGCCACGTCTGAGCGGAGAGCGTCTCCGCGAGGGCGAGGACTAGCATTCAACCAGTAAGTGATACTTACCAAGACCGAGATGCCTGTTGATCGGAATTCACCCGGCTGCACAAGCGCGATCAACCATCCAATCGGTTACCACTTACTTGCGTCGTAACCCACACCCATTATTGGAATGGGAATGGCTCGGTTGAAGCTCCTACCTTGATTCTCGTGATCCCAGGCCAACGGTTCAACACCCGATCCAGGCAATATAATAACTTACAAGCTTCGGGTATTCAACGCAATCTCTTTTTGTCGCCAGGGCCGACTGCGTGCGGAGGCCCGTTGCAGGGATATTCGGCATTTGTCCATGACCGGCAACATGCTGAATCGGCTGGATGAGTTCATCAGAATGAACAAACTCCTCTGCATCCCGGCACGTCGCGCGGAATCGTACAGTGTGTTGAAACGAGGATCGGGCAACATCCTCACCTTGTCACGCCGTGCAGAAGGTTCCTTGCTTAACGCCTAGAGACCGTGGAATGGTTTGGAATGATAAGAGTTTTTCCGGAGGGGTCCGGGGAGGCCCTTTTTGCAGAAGGATTGGTTCCTTTGCTCCGCAAGCATCCAGGGGGTCATTTCCTCAGCTTGAGGCCGCCTGCGTCCAGGATGGACGCCCCGATAGTAGCCCGGCGA
This sequence comes from Thermodesulfobacteriota bacterium, assembly GCA_049323095.1. Classification (GTDB taxonomy): domain Bacteria; phylum Desulfobacterota; class Desulfomonilia; order Desulfomonilales; family Desulfomonilaceae; genus VGSG01. The sequence continues at coordinate 70 of JBMOME010000122.1, read as the reverse complement.
TTTATCGCCGGGAATGAGCGGTCCAGAAAAGGTTTTTACGTCCCCAGGTGGGGGGGGGGGGGGGTCTGTT
>JBMOME010000121.1:0-13650 GCA_049323095.1 Thermodesulfobacteriota bacterium | reverse complement strand
AGGGTGAGGGGGAATTCCGACCTCCAGAGGCCGGCCCTACTTTAGGTCATATGGGGGATGCGGATTTGAAAGGCATCCCGAGAAACTTCTTGAAGATCACCTAAGGTCAATAGGGTCTTAGTTGGAGCACCAATGGCGCAGGATTTTCACATAAAGGGTTTCATACCGGTCTCGATGCTGGATTGGCCAGGCAAGGTCTGTTCCATCGTTTTCCTGGCAGGATGCTCCTTCCGCTGCCCCGCGTGTCACAACGCGGACCTGGTGATACGACACGGGTCCCTGAGTGACGAGTCCCTTGCGGGAGTCCTGAGTCATCTGGATCGGCGCAGAAATTGGATTGACGGCGTCACCGTGACCGGCGGCGAGCCCACAATTCATGACACTTTGCCGCATCTCCTGCGAACCATAAGAGCACAAGGAGTACTGATTAAGCTCGACACCAACGGCTCGAATCCACGGATGATCGAGGCGCTCCTCTCGGAGGGCCTTGTGGACGCGGTAGCAATGGACGTGAAAGCGCCGTTCACGGAGGAGGAATACGCGAAAGTGGCCGGAGTTCAAGTGGATCCGGCCTGCATCCTCCGGAGCGTGGAGATCCTCAAGGCTTCCGGTCTGGAAGTGATCTTTCGCACCACGGTCATTCCCGGCATTGTGGAGGAACCTCAGCTCCGGCGAATCCGCCAATCCCTCGGAGATGTCCAGCGCTTCACGATTCAGGGATTCCGAAATGTGCAGACACTGGATCCGGAACTCCGCCATATCCCGCAGTTCAGCCCGGAAAGACTGGAACGGATGCGTCTTCTCTTTGAAACGCCTTCGCTGGACGTGGTAAACCCTGGGCTGGTAGCCCACGCGGGATGAATCTGAATAAATCCTAAGAGCCTGCCACACTTCCGACCTGCATCGGCCCTTCAATCTCCTTTTCTGTAATTTGCAGTTCACCTTCTCTGTTATCAACGTTGACCCAAAGGCCCCCAGAGCGTTATTCTACGGGGTGGGGAAGGAGCTAGCCAGGTACACGCTGGGGGGGCTTTTGCGGTCTGTGCGGACGCAGTCCGAGTACAGGACTCTTTTTGCGTCAGAGAGGTCGCTTAAGCCGCACCAGTGGATCGAGGACTGCGGGAACGGTAGATGAAATTGCAGTCGGACGAAAAGGGGGGTCAGGGCAAGCGCACGTCCGATGCCCAGGCCATCGAATTGTATGCCGCACAGGTTCGGCAGCTCTATTCTCAGTCAGTGCCGGGGCTGATCGGGGCTCAGTTGAGCGCCTTGGTATTAGTCTTCGCTCTGTGGCGCACTGTGCCGCATTGGAAGATCCTCATTTGGCTCGCAGCGTATGTCATTTTACAGGTGATACGTAACCTACTGGTTGCACGGTTCCGCCGCGTGTCACCTTCCGGCACCGAAGCGATTCAGTGGGGCCATCGCTTCGTATGGGTAACCGTTGCCAGCGGGCTGGTCTGGGGATTGTCCGGGGTCTTCCTCTTCCCTGAGAATTCGATCCTGCACCAGTTCATCCTCGCGCTTTTCCTCGCAGGCCTCTCCTCCGCTGCCGCGGTGGTTTACGCACCGTTAACGGCTTGTTACTTGCCTACCGTTGTTGTAGAAGTCCTCCCTATTTCCCTCCGATGCTTCTACGAACTCGATTACATCCATATAGTCATCGGAATCGTAATGCTGATATTCGGAACCGTCCTTGTTCTCACAGGGAGGTACATCCACTCCATCAACGAAAACTCGTTGAAATTGGGTTTCGAAAAGAACGAACTGCTGAAGTCGGTCCTAGAACAACAGAAGGAATCGGATCAACTCAATGAAGAGCTGAAATCGCAAATTGAAGAACGTAAGAAAGCACAACAAGGGTTGGTTGAGAGCGAAGCTCGTTTTCGAGAACTTGCGGAATTGCTGCCGCAACTTGCCTTTGAACTGGACTTGGACGGTAATTTCACATTCGTAAACCGAGCCGGCCTGGAAATGATGGGCCGCACATCGGATGACCTTGCTAGAGGCTTAGCTCCTGCCGAGGTCTGTTCTCCGGAGGACTGGGAGCGGGCGCAGCGGGAATTCGAAGAGGTATTCGACGGAAAGAGCCTGGTAGAAGCCGAGTATAACCTCACGAGAGGTGACGGATCGAGTGTTCCGGTTGTGGTCTATGCCAATCCTATTACCCGAGAAAGCAATATCGTCGGTGTTCGCGGGGTGGGAGTGGATGTATCGGACTTAAAGGCCGCTCAGAGACAATTGGCGACGTCGCTTCAGGAAAAGGAAGTGTTGTTGCGCGAAATACACCATCGCGTCAAGAACAATCTACAGGTCATTTGCAGCCTGCTCAGAGTCCAAAAGCGATCATTGGATAACGACCAATATGCGGAGTTGTTCCAAGAATCGGAAAACCGCATCAGATCCATGGCCACGGTTTACGAGAAGCTCTACCAGTCTCGTGACCTTTCCGAGCTCAACGCCCGCGACTACCTCAATTCGGTAGTGAGGCATATTCAGGCGACGTACGAAGCCATCGGAAAGGGGATAGAGGTAAGCACCGATCTGGAAGACCTGACGCTCAATACCGATTCCGCGATTTCATTAGGACTAATTATGACGGAGCTTGTTTCCAACTGCCTGAAGCACGCGTTCCCCAACGATGGAAAGGGCCGGATCCACATATGCCTTCGAGCCTTAGACAACGGACGCATTGAGCTGGGAGTGAGAGACAATGGTATAGGGCTGCCCCAACACGTAGATGCGACCGACCCCAATTCGCTGGGGCTCCGCCTGGTGCGCATCTTTGCAGAACAACTGGGAGGAGAACTCCACATCAGCGGTAATAATGGAACGTCGACGTTGATTGAATTCGAGAAGCCACACATCGAGTCCCCCGAGGAGGCTAATTATGTACGCAGCGCCTCGCGTTCTCGTAGTTGAAGATGAAATGATCGTATCGGAGGATCTGGCCGAAGGTCTGATGAGCTTGGGATATGAGATCTGTGGCGCGGTTTCGCGGGGAGAAGACGCAGTCAAATTGGCTGAATCGAGCGCGCCCGATCTCGTGCTTATGGACATAAAGCTCAAGGGTGAGATGGACGGAATTGAAGCCGCGCAGCTTATAAGGGCTCGTCTTGGTACTCCGATAATATTTCTCACCTCGTACGCAGATTCGGAGCTTGTGGAGCGAGCCAAGCTGTCGGAACCATTCGGGTACCTCATCAAGCCCTTCTCCGAGAGAGAACTACAGGTCACGATAGAAATGGCCCTGTACAGGGCCAAAATGGAGAGGCGCCTTAGGGAGAGTGAACAATTCAACAGGTTTCTCGTTGAGAATTCACCCTTGGGAATACTCGTCACCGATCGACACGGCCAAATACGATATGCCAACCCTGCAGCCGGCTCAATTCTAGGATATCCCGACGATAGCGTTTCCCAGATCCTGGGCAAGACACTCCTCGAATTGCCCGGCACACGGGAAACGCCGGATTGGGCCGACGACCTTCGGCTGCTTCTTGCGGGACGTCCGCTGTCGGACGCGGAGCTTAGTTACTCTCAGCCGGGAAATCACCGCGAACAAACCCTCTACCTGAATGGCGCAGCTCAAATGGGTCCCGACGGAACCATCTCCGGCACCATACTCATGCTCTCCGATCTAACCGAGCGCATGGAGGCGGAGGAAGAACTGCGCAGAAGTGAAGCCCGGCACCGTGCCTTGCTGGAAGCAATTCCGGACGCCGTGGTTGTGTACGACGCGGAAGGGAAGGTGACGTTCGTTAATGAAGGTTTTCGTGAAATGTACGGATGGTCGGGCGAAGAGCTCATGGGAGGAGGAATCGATTTTGTCCCGCTGGATGAGTCTGAAGCTACCGCAATGGCCTGGGAACGGGTTTCCCACGGTGAAGAGGTGGAGCTGGAAACCAAACGCCTGACAAAGGCGGGCGATGAACTCGACATTCAGCTCAGGGCGTCGATCCTGAGAGGTCGTGATGGCGAGCGCCTGGAATGCATAGTGGTCCACCGCGACATCACCCAGCGGAAGATGGCTGAGCGCGTTCTTAGCGACTCACGGAAACAATTGGAAGTGAGGGTTCAAGAGCGCACCGCCGAGTTGCTCGCGCTCAACGAAGAGCTCAAAGAGGAAATCAGACAGAGAAGGCTCGCGGAACAATCAGCCGTGAGAGAAAAGGAGAACCTCGAAAGGGTCTTCGAGGCCATGGCAGACGGGGTGCACATCGTCGATCAGAACTACGACATTCAGTATGTCAATCGCGCACTTGAGAAGGACTTCGGGCCGACGCGAGGCCGCAAGTGTTATCAGTACTTTCACGACCGATCGGCGCCATGTCCCGAGTGCCATATGCAAAAGGTTTTCGAACGACCGTCCGTCCGGCAGGAGTGGCGCTCGTTCAAGACCGGGAAGACCTATGAGCTGGTCGACACCATAGTGAAGAACGCCGACGGCACACTCTCAAAGCTCGAGATATTCCGAGACATAAGTAGGCGAAAGAAGGCCGAAAAAGCTCTGAAAGAAAATGAGAAACGATACCGCGAATTGGTCGAAAACGCCGGCGACCTTGTTTTTCAGACCGACTCGAATGCATATCTGACCTTCGTAAACACTGCGGCCCAAAAGATTATAGGATATTCCGAGAACGAGCTTATAGGTAAACACTTCCAAGAATTCGTCGATCCTGACTGGCGGGAGGAAGTTGTTCGGTTCTACGGCAAACAATTCGTTAAAAAGGTTCCGGAAACGTACTACGAGTTTCCTGCCCAAACTAAGACAGGGAGGGCTCTTTGGCTTGGCCAAAAAGTCCATCTTCTTATCGAAGGTGATGAAATAAGGGGCATGCAGGCCATTGCGCGAGACATAACGGAAAGAAGAGAGGCCGAGCAAGCCCTGAGAGAGAGCGAAGAACGCTTCAGAGAGCTGGCCGACCTTTTACCCCAGTTTGTATATGAGATGAACACGGAAGGTAACTTGACCTTCTCGAACAAAGCTGGTCTGGAGGCCATCGGCTATACATGGGACGACATCCGCGCGGGAATGAACGGGATCGAAGTCTTCTCATCCGAAGATAGGCACAAGGCAATGAAATACTTTGCCAAAGTGATGCAGGGCGAACAAACGCATGGAATTGAATACCGATTACGGCGCAAAGACGGATCGCTCATTCCGGCGATTACGTATTCGAGTCCAATCCTCCGAGACGGCAAGGTAACAGGGATGCGGGGGGTGGCAATTGATTTGAGCCGACTGAAGGAGATGGAAGCTCAGCTTCGTCACGCGCAAAAGATGCAGGCGGTCGGGACTCTTGCCGGTGGAATAGCGCACGATTTCAACAACATGCTTAGCCCCATCATCATGGGCGCGGAAATGGCGCTTGACGAGGTAGAGCAAGGGTCCGAGGTTCGTTTCTATCTTGAAGAGATTAGGACTGCTGCTGAGAGAGCCGCGGACTTGGTTCGGCAAATTCTTGTTATGAGCCGGTATTCCGAGCCTGAAACCAAAATAGTCAGCTTGAGTTCCATTTTTGAAGAATTCATCCGGTTCTCGCGGGCCACGCTTCCTGCGACCATACAACTGCATTACAGCAACAACGCGGAAAGGGATACCATCGAGGCGGACCCCACTCAAATGCAACAGGTGTTGATGAACCTCGCAACCAATGCGGCTCACGCCATGGGCGCGGAAGGGGGCGTGCTGAAAATAGACGCGACAAATGTGGCGTTCAATCCTGATTCGCTTCGAGAAGGAAGCCCCGGTGAGCCGGCCACGCACATCAAGCTGACGGTGACGGATTCCGGATATGGAATGACACCTGAGGTGAGAGAGAGAATCTTTGAACCGTACTTCACCACCAAACAGGCGGGTGAGGGTTCCGGGTTGGGCTTGGCAGTGGTGCATGGGATTGTGCAACGGCACGGCGCGGCGATCAAGGTTGAAAGCACTCCCGGCGAAGGGTCCGTATTCAGCATTTATTTTCCACTGGTTGAGAGGCGACCGGGAGATGACGGATCGCCCTTGGAGGATGTTCGGAGAGGTTCGGAGCGTATTCTGTTAGTTGATGACGAGGCTGCTCTAGTTGATATGGCCCGAAAAGTGCTCACTTCGATGGGCTACGCAGTGACGAGCCTAACAAGTAGCCATGAGGCGCTGGAACTCTTCGGGAAAGCTCCCGACAGATTTGATCTGGTGATTACCGACATGGCCATGCCCCACTTGACGGGCAAGCGGCTGGCCAAGCTGCTCCTTGAGATTCGTCCCGATATTCCCATCATCCTGACAACCGGGTTCAGTGACCGAATCACGCTGGACGAGGCTCAAGAAACGGGGATTAGCACGATTATGCTCAAACCGATGGGCAGAAACGGGCTATCCAAGGCGATAAGAAAGGCCCTCGATGGAGATTAGGGAGGTTTGATCGGTGGCTCTGATTCTACTGATAGATGACGACGATCAGTTACGACGCATGGTGAAACGGGTGTTGGAAAAGGAAGGCCATGAGGTTCTTGAAGCTCCGGACGGCCGCGACATCAACGCCTTGTGTGGTGAGCATCCGGTGGATTTGATCATTACCGATGTTCTGATGCCCCACAAGGATGGCCTCGATATTCTTCTGGAGATTCGCCAGGCATTTCCGCGCATGAAAGTTGTGGTTATATCCGGAGGCGGCCCATCCATGCCGTCCGGCGGTTGTTTGCATCTTGCCGTGGATTTGGGCGCGGACGCGGTAATCGAGAAACCCATCTCAAAGAAACAATTGCTGGAGGTAGTGAACGGTCTCGTCGGTACGTGAATGGGCTTCTCCTGGAAATGAACACAAGCCTCTCTACCTTCAGCACCGATGGTCATAGGTGCCCACAGTAGGACCGCCATCTTGGCGGTCATCTGAGCCAGACCTCAGCCCTTTTCGTGATCACACGAGTTCTCGCGGCATGATTACTCGAAAAAGCAACCAGACACTGACCCAGCGAAGCGCCAGGTCAGTGGCACCCCAAGTTCCCACACATGTCGCTTGGTAGAGACCGTTGCTGGCGAACGGCCATAGTGCGGCGCGGTCCCGCGTGTCCGCCCTGGTTTGCTTTTCAACAGAGATGGGCCTGGGGGGTTGGTTTATACCGGTTGTCAAAATTCATGGCTTCTTGGACAGCCCGAGCTTGAAGGAAACCGGTAGGGGCCGGCGTCCCTGCCGGCCCGAGCTGGTTGATATTCTTAAGAAAAATGTGCCGGCACGGAGGCCGGCACCTACCAAAGCCCAAGCGGCAATCGGACATTATTGTTGAAACTTATTATAGTCGTGCAAGCACCGGCAGAGCCTGCCCCGGACATGATCCGGGGGACGCCGGCGCTACCGTAAGACCAAAGCGTGGGGGATGGGGTCCTCCCCTTATTCAGGGGAGAATCCGCATTACAAGTGGCTTCTTGGGGAGGCGGGGAGACACCTCCTGTCGAAAAGAGGGTTTCCCCGCAATAGGAACTGCAGACGAGAGATCGTATCAGATCCTCTCCGCCACAAGCTCGGAGAGTTCCTTCACGCTGAGCTCATCCTGTTTGCCGAGAACTTTCAGCGAGTCTTCCAGCATGGTGATGCAGTACGGGCACGCGGTGACCAGGGTCTTGGCGCCGGTTGCCACAGCGTCGTTGATCCTGAGCTCGGCGAATCGCTCGCCTGCCGCGGTTTCCATCCAGACTCTGCCTCCGCCGCCCTGGCAGCAGACGCTCTTATTCTTGGTTCGGGCCAATTCTTTCAGGTCCGCGCCGGGCAGGCTCTGAAGGAGCTGCCGCGGTGGATCGTACAGCTTGATGTGACGGCCCAGATAGCACGGATCGTGAAACGTCACGGCTCCGGCGTCGCTGCCGGAAAGCTTGAGCCTTCCTTCGGACACGGCCGATGCCAGGATTTCGCTATAGTGGAAGACTTCCCACTCGCCGCCAAGTTCAGGATACTCGTTCTTGAACGTATACAAGCAGTGAGGCGAGGTGACGATGATCTTCTTTACGCCCTTGCTGTTGTAAAGCTTTACGTTTGCTTGAGCCAGGTTCTGGAAAAGCTGCTCGTCGCCGACCTTACGGATGGCCTCGCCGCAACAGCTTTCTTCATTGCCGATGATCCCGAAGCTGATCCCCGCTGCTGTCAGTGCTTTTGCTACGGAGCGGGCGATGTTCTGGCTCCTCGCGTCAAAACAGGACGTGCAGCAGACGAAGAGGAAGTATTCGGTCTGCTCCGAAAAGGTCGGGACTTCCACGTCCTTGATCCAGGCAGTGCGTTGATCGCGCGGGCCGGACCAGGGATTACCCTGTGAATGCAGGCTGCCTGCGATGGTCTTGAGGCTGGGCGGAATAGTGCCCACTTCGGCCAACATGCGGCGCATGCCCATCACATTATTGATAATCTCCACCCCACGGGGACACACGTCCACGCACGCCCGGCACGTGGTGCACGCAAAAAGGCAGTTCTCGGACTCAAAGCCTTCCAGCCCGAGCTGACCCAGGTGCTGCACCAATCGTATATTGAATTCCTCGGACGCAGCTCCCGGAACCAGGCGGTATGGGCACGTGCCCGTGCACAGGCCGCACTGCATGCACCAGTACAGGGTTTCCGCACCGGAATAGACAATAGCGTCGCTCACTTCCAGAAAGGGTATTCTCGCTTCCATATCGTTTCCTCTTATCTCGTCCTCTGCTATCAGAAGCCTTTGTACGGATTCGGGCCCAACTCCTGGAGCCTCGCACTAAACTCCTCGATGATCTTGGGGACCTTCTCGTAATCGTCGATAGCTAATTGTTCGAGCCGGATGCGGTCCGATTCGAGCATGAGCCGATCCAGGGTCTCCTGGATTTTTGTCATACGTGTGTTTGCCAGTTCGCTGCCATGCACAAAGTGGCACTGATAATCATCGCCGTAACGGCAGCCGAACAGGAGGATTCCATCGATCCCTTTGGACAGGGCGTCGGCTATCCAGACCAGATTCACGGACCCAAGGCACCGCAACGGAATGAACCTGGCCCACGGCGCATACTGGAGCTTGTGGAGGCCGACCATATCCAAAACCGGATACGAGTCGTTCTCACAGATCAGCCCTACGATACGCGGCTTCTCATCATACTCATCCGGCACGTGAATGCCTTTGATCATGGAACCGATCATGTCCACGGAATAGTTGCTGAAGGAAATGATCCGCTCCGGGCACGACCCCATGCAGATTGCACACCGACGGCATCGGGTCGGATGGGGCAGGGGAGTTCCCTTCTCATCCTCATTATACATCCCGAAGGGGCATTCTTCAGTACAGCGCTTGCACTGAGTGCATCGCTGGACAAAGAGCTCCGGGTAGGAGAGGTCTCCGGCCCGGGGGTGCACTGCCTTGCCTTTTGCAGTGAGCTCCACCGCCTGAATGGCCTTGAGCGCCGCGCCTGTCCCGTCAGAGCTCGCCCTGCTGGACATCATGGGCTGTCTCACACAACCTGCGGTATAGATGCCTGTGCGTCTGGTCTCATATGGGAAGCAGACAAAATGGGAATCAGGGAAGCCGTACTTCAATTCAGGGAGAGCGGGACCCTGCCGATATTGAAGGTTGAGGATCGGGTCGTCCAAGACCGCGGGCTGCATGCCCACCGCAAGCACCACCAGATCAGCCTCCACGAGCACAGGCTCACCCATGAGCAGATCCGTAGCCTCGATGCTCAGCTTGCGCTCGGAACCTTGGCCAATGGTCATCTGTGCCGTGTCGGTCTTGATAAAGACCGTGCCGTCCTTTTGGACCTTCTTGTAGAACTCTTCGCTCTGCTCGGGAGTTCGCATATCTTTATAGAATACGAACACCTTATTCTCAGGATTCTGGTCTCTCACGTACACGGACTGCTTTAGCGAGGCCCGGCAACAAACCGCACTGCAATAAGGAAGGTGATTGGCATCCCTCGAACCTGCACACTGAATGAACGCAACAACTGAGGGCTCGGAGCCGTCCGAAGGGCAGGTGATCTTGCCGGCCTTGGCCATCTCCTCCATCTGCACGCTCGTGATCACGTCGGGGAATGCGCCGTATGAGAGGTGCTGCAACTTTGTTGCATCGTAAGGTTTCCAGCCCGCGGCCAGCACTACCGCGCCGACCCGATGCGTTCCCCCACCGTTGTTCAGGGTCACGTCAAACATACCCGGAGCGCCCGCGATCTTCTCAATGCTCGAAGACGTGAAGATCGTGATTCGCTCTTCGGCTTTCGCCTGTTCGATCAGCTCGTTGATCGTGATCTCTTCCAGTTCCTGATATGGCGGCTTGGTGGGCGAGGTCTTGTTCCACTTGGCCATATGGCCGCCCAGTTCGGGGTCCTTTTCCACCAACAGGACCGAATAACCTGCCGCGGCCGCGTCATTGGCCGCTTGTAATCCGGCAGCGCCTCCGCCGATTACCAGAATGTTCTTATTGATCTCTTCTTCATACGGCGAGGGAAGCTTGGTCTTCTGGGCCCTAATAATGCCCATGCGAAGATAATCTTCGGCCAGCATCCGAGTGTCGTCTTCTCCTGCAGGCTGGCACCAGGCCACATGCTCTCTGATGTTCACCCGTTCCAGGATCGTGGCCATGGGATCGAACGCGAACACATCGGTCTTCACTCGGCCCGAGCACGCGGCGATAACTACGGTATTCACATCGCCGGAATCAACGTCGCTCCGGATTAAGCCGGCGCCTTCTTCACCACAAAATGCGGAGTGGACCAGGCACTTTGCAGGCTGGAATTCGTCACTGGCAACAGCGGAGAGGGCCTCCACGTCGATGGAATCGCCGATTCCGCAACCCGAACAGATATATACTCCGATCTTCTGATCCATCTAAGCTTACCTCCCCACCGTGCGATGAATGGCTTTGAGAGCTGCGCCGGTGGCATCCTGAATCGAAGCGGCCACTTCCATGGGCGCCTTCACACAGCCGGCAGGAACAATACCGGACGCCTCGGGTGACGTGACAAAGCCAAATTCGTCGTAACCCATCTCCAGGTCCGGCTTGACTGAAGCAGTGCCGGGCACCATGCCTACGGCCAAAACCACCAGGTCCACCGCCTGCTTCACTTTAGCTCCTTGCGAGATATCTTCGCCCTCAACAACCATGCTTCCGGTTTCCGGATCCTTGGAAACACGAGCAATCTTGCTCTTGGTGAGGGTGATGCTCTCGTCCTGGTCGACCTTCGTGTAGAAGTCTTCGTACTTGCCCATCGCACGCACGTCGATGTAGTAGATGAAGGCCTTTGAGTCAGGATTCTGCTCTCGCACGTAAGTAGCCTGCTTCAACGAAGCGAGACAACAGATGCCGGAGCAATACGCGAGGTGATTCTGATCGCGTGAGCCTGCGCACTGGACAAAGGCCACGCTCTGGACTTCTCTTCCGTCCGAGGGCCTGAGGATCTTTCCATGGGTCGGTCCGGTTGGCGACGCGAGCCGTTCGAACATGACGCTGGTAACCACGTCCGGATAGGTGCCGAATCCCAAATAGTCCACTTTTGTCGCATCGTACGGATCCCAGCCCGTGGCCCAGACCACCGCTCCAACCTGGAGAGAAACGGTTGTCGGCTGCATATCCAGGTCAATGGCGTTGTACGGGCAGGCTTCCTTGCACTTCTGGGCATCGTCGGTGCCGATAATGGATGGGTCCAGCACATACTTGAACGGATAAGCCATGGGGTGGGGCAAGTACGCGGCTTTCACAGTATTCATGCCGAAATTGAGCGGGTCGGGAATCTCCGTCCGGCAAGCCTCCGCGCATTTGCCGCAACCGGTGCAGTTATCGTTCACATATCGCGGCTGCACGGTGATCGTAACGGCGTAGCTGCCCGGCGAACCCGCGATCGATGTCACCTGCGCAAGTGTGTACGCGGTCACGCCGGCCGACTGCTTGATGCGTCGGAAGTTGATCTCAAGTCCGCAGGTAGGAGGGCACAGCTTCGGGAAATACTGATTAAGCTGCACCACACGGCCGCCCAAGTACGGGTTTCGTTCGACTATGACGACTTCTGCGCCTGCCTCGGCAGCCTCGATGGCAGTGGTCATCCCACTGATGCCACCTCCGACCACGAGGACTTTGCGTTGCGCGTCACTCATGGACTACCTCCATTTGCTATCTGGTCTCAGTCAGGCCAAGATCAAGATTCGCGGAGAAACGCCTCTCTTGCTCAGTCCCAACATTGCCGTCAGCGCCAACATGGCGCGCGGCCCTGTTGCGAGGTCTCCGAACCGGGCCCGGGACCGGGCAAACGGCCCTGGAAAGGCGTGAACTACCTATGATGTCTTGCGATGTCTTGACAGGCGGAACAGCAATTGATTTTCGCTCACACGTCGGGCTTTGTCAACACCACTGCCCTCGCCACTCCCCGCTGAACAAAGGAGAAGCCCTGCCAACCCCAAGCCCTCGCGCGAGTTACATTTGCTGAAGATACGTCGTCAGGTTCTTCTTCTGCTTCTTCAGGCCCAGCTTTCTCCGAATGTTCTTCCGATGCACGATCACGGTCTGGTAAGCCAATCCCATGGCCTCGGCTATTGCTCGCGAATCTTTCCCTTCCCTGACCATCTGGCAGATTTGCACTTCACGAGGGCTCAGGTTGGATCCGTAACGTGAAATGTTGATCCCGAAGTACGAAGTTATGTTGCGCAAACCAAAGTCCAGGGTGTCCAGGAGATGTCTCTGCACATCGGGAAGGTTTGAAGCCCGGAGGTGCTCAACAATGGGCTCCACCGTCAGCCTGAAGTTGTTGACGATCCTATCCTCCAGGTCCTTCTTCTCCTCTTGGAACTGGGTCAAGAGCACCTTCATTGCGTCGTTGAGCCTCCGCACGCTTCTGGTGCTACGGGCTGACTCTGCTCTCGCCGCTTCCAGCTCTTCTTTTCCCTGGGCCAACTTCTTTTCCAAGAGCTTTGTGCGCGCGGTGAGCTTGTCCGTGGCAGCTCCGCTCTTAGCTTCATGCTTTCGTCGTTCCGTGACGTCGATAACCGTCAGCAGCATGAGCGGATTGCCGGCCGTGCCTTTATCCAGCACCGTACCGTTCACGAGAAGGGTTGCGTCTTTCCCTTTCTTTCCTTGCACCGCAACTTCATGAGCTATGAACGATTCCCCTGCACGGGTCCTTTTCCACGCGAGGGGTTTGCGAGCTTTCCACGTGTCCGGCATCAATGCCTTCCACACGGTTCCCGGGAGTGCCCGGCTCTTTGGGTAACCGAGAAGATCCTTGAATTTGGCGTTAGCTCGCATGAATTTGCCTCGGATGTCGAATACACAGATTCCAGTGGCCTGATTGTCGAAAAGCTTCTGATAGACTTGCCCGTCCATTTCTTTTTCCATACCTCTTTTTGCCACGTCTCCACCCCTATGTTTTGATTTCATGAATTAACAGCACGGAGATCACTATCACGAACCACTTGCGCGCCTCAGAGCGCGCTGCGTCCCATGAATACGGTAATCTGCCTTGAGCTAGATCGAAGCACGACCAGCCCTGCGAGCGAGAGCGCGCGACACAACCGTCGCTAGGGCAGCGCCTCGGTCGCTTTGCCCCCTCCTGCGTATGGTTTGGGGAGAGCACGAATTAGACGAGGAGAATACTACCACACGGCTCCTTTGAGCACAAGTATTTCTACGCCCTTAGGTCCGTCATGCTCGCGTTTTTGTCCATGAGTGATT
>JBMOME010000120.1:5550-13765 GCA_049323095.1 Thermodesulfobacteriota bacterium | reverse complement strand
CATCGCTGAAGGAAATGGAGCGGAAAGCTTGTCCGCGCGAAGCATCGAGATACGAATTAGAGTTCGACATAGAGGGGACCACTGCGCTCCGTTACCAATTTGATTAAGGGCTGCCCTAAGCCGCCGTGCGGCCGCCCTACCAGGGTCATTTGCACAATATTTCAAAATACCGCTCCCTGCGCGCCCGGTCAATGGCTGCTGAATTCGCAACGCTTCGGAGCTGCCCCAGACGTTTTCTCTTGATCCTACCCCAACAATAACGCTATGCTAGGCGAAACTATGCACCCAGCCCCAAGGAGCCTACCGATGCGCGTCAAGTCCTTACCTGTTCTCATCTTACTGGTCGCATTCACGTGCCTTGCCGTGACATCCGAGGCTCAGGACCCTGTGAAGTGGTCGGCTCCCATGAGTGATTATCCCAACCCGTGGTACCCAACCCCGGCGCCGCCCCCGAGTCAATATTACCCATGGGGATATTACGGCGGATACGGCGGATATTATCCGGGCTATTACCCTGGTTATTATCAGGGGGGATACCAAGGTTACGGAGGACAGCAGGGATACTCCGGCAACCCGTACTATTACTATCAGTAATAGAGAAACCGGAACGGTCGGTTCGTTACCAGGACCAATCTCTCAGGACTTGTCTTAGGTCGCGATAAGTTCCCGCACTGCCCGAGGCACATCGTGAACAGCTTGTAGGATGTGGTGACCCCGCGGGACGCGGGGGAACCGCATCTGTCGAGGCCTTTCGGATTCCGGTTCCTTACCACGGGGCAAAGGCAAGACCGCGACCGATGCGGTTCATTGCATTCACCGCATCCTACGTACTGTCAGGCGTTGTCCCACGAGCTCATGAGTTCCCGCACTGCCCGAGGCACATCGTGAACAGGAACTAGGGTCGTCTCTCCGGTCTTTCGAGTTCTCAATTCAACCTTGCCCTGAGCCAGCGCCTTCTTGCCCACGGTGATCCTGAAAGGAATTCCGATCAGGTCTGCATCCTTGAATTTCACGCCCGGACGCTCATCCCGGTCATCGAGCAGCGTGTCGATACCATCGTTCCACAGCGCCCGATAAACCTCTTCCGCGGTCTTGTCGATCTCTGCGTCCTTGGCGCCCACGGGAGTCACGATAGCGGTGAATGGCGCGACCGCAGGGGGAAAGATGATGCCCTCCTTATCATGGCACTGTTCGATAGCCGCGGCGATCATCCGGCTGACCCCGATACCGTAGCACCCCATGATCATTGGCCGTTCGGTGCCCTCCGTATCAAGAAAGCGTGCATTCATGGCCTCAGAGTATTTGATCCCCAGCTTGAAGATGTGCCCGACCTCAATTCCCTTGCTCAGGGTTAGTTTCCCATCGCAGCGGGGACACCGATCGCCTTCCAGCGCCAGTCGCAAGTCAAGGTAATGATGCACATGGAAATCACGCGCAGGAACCACATCGACAATGTGCGTATCCTTCTCGTTTCCACCCACCACAGCTCGCGTCAGGGCTCGAATAGCGTGATCGGCAAGGATCGTAACCTTATCGAGGCCTACGGGCCCCGAAAAACCAAGCGGCCCTCCGGTGACCTCTTCGATGGTGTGTTGATCCGCGAGTTCAAGCTCGTCAACCTTCAAGAAATTCCTGACCTTGACCTCATTGAGCTCATGGTCGCCCCGAATCAAGACCGCGACAGGCCCCTTTTCCGTGCGAAGTATGAGAGTCTTGATCAACTCCCACGGTTCAACCTTCAGAAACCCTGACACCTGCTCAATCGTGCTCATTCCCGGAGTTTCCACCCGCTGCGAAGGACCGTCCCACCCGGGCTCCGAAGTAGCCTCGGTCGGCCTGAGCTCGGCTTTTTCCATGTTGGCAGCATAGTCGCAGGCGTCGCAGGAAACGATGGTATCCTCTCCAGTATCGGCCAGCACCATGAACTCGTGAGAGAAGCTGCCCCCAATGGGCCCGGAATCCGCTTCCACAGCTCTGAATCGCAGACCGCATCGCGTGAAGATCTTGGAATACGCTCCCCACATAGCTCGGTACGTCTCTTCCGCGTCTGCTTCATCCGCGTGGAAAGAGTACCCGTCTTTCATCATGAACTCACGCCCGCGCATGAGGCCGAATCGGGGCCGTATCTCATCCCGAAACTTGGTCTGGATCTGATAGAGGTTCAGGGGCAATTCGCGGTACGATCGCACGTCGCGGCGGACCAGGTCGGTGATGACCTCCTCATGAGTGGGCCCGAGACAGCAGTCACGGCCATGTCTGTCCTTAAAGCGAAGCAGCTCTTTGCCGTAAACGTCCCAGCGCCCCGATTCCATCCACAGTTCCGCAGGCTGCACTGTCGGGAGAAAGACCTCCTGAGCGCCCGCCGCGTCCATTTCTTCCCGCACGATCTGCTCGATCTTGCGCAACGACCGGTACCCGAGCACGAGGTACGAGTAAACGCCGGCTGTGAGCTTCCTGATCATGCCTGCACGAAGCATCAGTTTGTGGCTGACTACTTCGGCATCTGAGGGGTCTTCTTTGAGTGTGGGAACAAGGAGTTTGGACAATCTCATGAATGGCACCTTTGTGTCAGAAATGTGCTCGCGTATCTCTGCCGGGCACAGAATACCGCCGTTTCCGGCCTGTGAACCTAACATCGAACCTGCTCTCCGTCAACTACGCTACCTTGAGGAAGGGACAGCTCTAAGACCGCGACCGATGCGGTTCCCCCGCTGGACGCGGGGTCACCGCATCCTACGGAATGCCTTTCGCGAAGTAACCATGCAGCTAGATGGGGGAAGGGTGTCATTGCGAGCGCAGCGAAGCAATCTCCTAACCTTCAAGATGCGATTGCTTCGTCGCTACACTCCTCGCAATGACAAACAAAATGGTCTCAACTCCCTAACATAACTCAATCCTTACCTGGCGGACTACCCGCTTCATTCGGGCGCGGGTGAGCCTGCTTGACGAAAGTTATCATCCGAAGCACTATGGTCCTCGTCAGAGAGCACGATTCATGGCAGTTTCAGCCGAATTCCTCACAGCACCGAGCCGAGCCGAACTGGATCTTCAGCTCCTGGAACTCATGGAGCGCCAGGTGGATTCCAGCGGAATCCCCCAATTTCTTTATCTTTCTCCCACGAGGAGAAAGAACCGGGAGATGGCGGAGAAGTTTCGCCAACGGCGGGTTTCGTGGCTCAAGCCTTTCTTCGTTCCCGTGGAACTAGCTGAACGGATTCTGGAGAAGAGTGCGCGAATGCAAGGCTCCTGGGTTTCGCCTGAACTAAAGACCTTGGCGATTCACCATATCTTGGAAGAGCTCCGTAGCGAAGGCCGGCTCCAAAAACTTGTGTTCCACAGGGATGTTCCTTTAGGGGTGGCGCGGCATGTGGTGGGCGCACTGGACGCGCTCGTTCGACACGGTTTCCCCGAGGGCCAATGGCCAAGCGGTATGAGACCGGAACTTCGTCGCGATCTGGACCTCGTGCGGACCCAGTACGACCGATTCCTCCGTGAACATTCCCTACAGGACCCTCTCAGAGCGCCCGAAACGGCAGCGCAGGTCCTGAGCGAGGACTCGGGTGCCCTCCCCTTCCCTGCGGAAGTTCTGATCCTAGACGGATTTGTGAACCCTGATTACCCGGAGTCCCTGCTTCTATCCAACCTGGTTCGGAAGTTCGCAGGCAGCAGAGTTGTAGTTACCGTGCCGAAGCCCTTGATCGATCATGTCAAGGCAAATGGATGGGAAGAAATGCCCCCCGAGTTCGGCATTTTCCGGTATGGAAGGAGCTTCTTGGAGGGTCTGGGACTCAGTCGCGGCACCCAATGCACCCTACCGGCTTCAAGTGTCACGAAAGACGCTCATGACACAAACCGCCTTGGTGAAATCGTTCGCTACCCTGACAGAGCGTCTGAAGCGAAAGGTATAGCCCGGGCCATTAAACGGCTTTTTTTTGATGAACAGTCTCCTACCGGTCTGAAGCCGGAAGATTTCCACGTAGTGGTCCCGAAACTGGATGCCTATTACCAGCTCTTCATCGAGATCTTTCCTCGGTACGGTATTCCGTTCAACATCACGCGAGGCATCCCTCTGTCCTCAATCCCTGTGGTCGGCCTGCTACTCGCTCTGATGGAAGCCGCGCTCCAGCGGACTCACGAAGCTCTTTTCAGGTTCTTTTCATCTCAGCTCGTGGCCGTGCCTGTTCCTGAAGCTTCAGCGGACATCGCTTCTTTCATCGAGAATCACGCAGAATGGTTTGTACAAACCCTTGAACTCGATGCGAAGGAATTCGCGACAATTGACCTGACGGGAACTGAATTCGATGTCGTGGCTATCGACCGGGCCTGCCGCGACCTGGGGGTGAGAGGCGGCCGCGACTTTGTCAATGACTGGCTGGCTCCCTTCGCGACACGACTGAAACGGCATATGCTCGAGGCTCGTCACGGAGACGAACCTGACGGGGCGAACCGAAGCAAGGCCCGTCTCCGTGAGCTGGTGCTCCAACTGTGGCTCCTCAACAATGAATTTCAGGCTTTTGATCGTCTCGAATCCGCGCGAACCGCACAAGATCTCTTTGCCGCGTTTGAGCAGCTCGTGCTCCGATACGATATCGAGGCGCGGCTCGTCCGGTCTTTGGCCTCAGTGGATCTGGCCGGCGAGCCCCATAAGCAGATCTTCATCGAAAAGAACGTTAAGGGGTTCTCGCGCGCGATGGGGGTGCTGGCTGAAATACGGGACGACTTGACCCTCCTCGGGCAGGAACATCCTGACCTGCGAACCGCTCTGAGCGTTTTCCGTGACAGGTGCCGGAGGGTGATGATCCAGGAAGCAGGAGCTCTTGCCGGAGTCAACATCTCACAAACTCTCGAACTGAGAAATCTGAGCCGACCTGTGGTCTTCCTCGCCGGTCTTACCGCGGACGATTTTCCATCGCTTCCGAAACCAAACTTTATTCTCCCACGAGGCGTTGATGGGGAATCAATCGATCGCGCCATGGCTGAAGCACGATTTATCTTCACGCAGGCAATGGAGAACTCCGGACAACTCTTTCTCTCGTATCCCAGTTCGGACGGCGCGGACCCACTGGAACCCTCGCCGTTCATCCTTGACCTGTTGCACGAAACACGAGTGACCGAAACAACGGAGAGCGGTCCTGAAGACGAACAATTCTCATCGCTGGAGATCCTGGAGGCGATGGGCAAGTCGTGGCCGGAAAGGTCTCCCCTACCCTGGGACCGTTTGTCCAGGCTGATCGAGCGCTTTCCTCAGAAAGGCTCAGATACGGCGCAATATCATGAAGAGATCCGCCGGGCTCTCATGGCCGGCCTTCAGAAGTCCAGGACAGACCGGGACGGCCCGTATGACGGCATGATCGCGGATGAAGCCGGCCTTCGTGTCATCCACGATCTGCTCGACGATCCGAAGTTCGCGTATTCGTACTCGATGCTCAACGAATATATCAGGTGCCCTCTCGCGTTCTTTTTCGCCCGGATCTTGGCTCTGGCGCCCATAGAAGAAATCCCGGAGGAGCCTGAGGCCCGCGAAATCGGCCGCGTTGTCCATGCGATCTTGGCCGAGTTCTACCGTTCTTGGATTATTCCAAAGAGATCTCGGATCCATTCAGGCAATCGACTGGATGCGCTGGCGGCACTTGATGCCACCACGCGGTCGGTGCTTGAGGAGCATTATTTGCTCAACGAAGATTCCCTGGAGGCCGCAGTCATTCGTCGGACCATCACACGGGGATTGTGTTCCGAGCGAGACCTTCAAAATCCGGCCAAACGCCGTGAGGTGGAAGAAGGCCTGGACATAGCCCCGTTTCTCCGCGGTCCCCTGAGAAGGCTCGTGGATTATGAAGGCGCGCTGGATCTGCCCCTCTACCCGGTGGCCACGGAATACTCATTCGGCGCAGGTCAGGTGCGTCCGTTGACCATACCTACCGATCATGGGGAATCTATTCGGATCCGAGGCGTTATCGACCGGATAGACCGCTATCAACCGGCTCAAGGATCGAGTGGCGCCGGCCCGCTCTGGATCTACGACTATAAAACCGGGAGTGTCCCTACCAAGCGCGACGTGCGTTCCGGAGAAGACCTCCAGCTCCCGGTTTACACATTGGCTCTCCTGGATGGGCTTGGGCCTGAGGACGCGGCGGATGTGGCCGCGTGCTTCGTATCTTTGAAGCCCGGAGAAGAGAAACTCTGGCAGTGCCTGATCTTCACAAGCGGCATCACCACTGATATGCTGCCCCATGAAAAAGGCGCCGGGCCGCTGTCGTCGCAAGATCTGGAGGACTACCGGAAGCGGATCAGGAATATCGATAGGGCCGTGCGGCGAGGCGAGTTCCCCAGGACATCCAAGGCGGACAACTGCGAACGCTGTCTATTTCAGTCAGCATGTTTCCGAGATGAATACCGTGTGCGACTGCTCTCTCGTGAATGACATCTCGGGCATAAAGGCCCAAATGAAACCGCATTCCGAGCCCATACACATACGCGCGTGCCTATCCGAAAGGGAAATCCTGGAACGCGCGCGGGAGGCACGCAGGCTGTCGTCTCCCTGCCGGCTCTGCCCGCGGGGATGCGCGGTGGATCGCGTGTCAGGCGAGAGAGGCTACTGCGGAGCAGGTCCTCTGCCCGCGATAGCCAAGGCGCTTCCGCATTTCGGTGAAGAACCGCCATTGACGGGAAGCGGAGGCGCGGGCACGATCTTTTTCACCCGCTGCAACATGCGATGCGTCTATTGCCAGAATCATCAGATTAGTCAGGGATCTCTCGGAGACGAGATTTCGCCTCACGATCTCGCGGCGAAGATGGTTGCACTCCAAGCTGCGGGGTGCTCAAATATCGAACCGGTCTCGCCCAGCCATCATCTACCGGGGCTTTTGGAGGCCTTAGCTACCGCTCGTGGAGAGGGCTTGACACTACCCGTGGTATACAACACGAACGGGTACGAATCCCTGGAAACGCTGGAACTCCTGGACGGAATAGTGGACGTATATCTTCCCGATTTGAAGTACGCGTCGAATGAGGCCGCGGGGCGATACTCGGATGCTGCCAACTACGTGGAAACCGCTCGTGACGCAATCCTCGCCATGCACCGCCAAGTTGGCAATTTGGTGGTGGATATGCACGGCAGAGCTGTAAGAGGCCTGGTGATACGACATCTGGTGCTTCCGGGGAACGTTGCCGGCTCCGCAGACACTCTGGCCTGGATCGGCGAAAAGATGCCCGTTACGGTCACCATCTCGCTCATGGCCCAGTATTCTCCACTTCACCGCGCCAATCGACATCCAGAGATCAACCGCAAGGTTTCCGCAGAAGAATATGACCGAGTGGTGGATCTCGCGTGGGACATGGGTTTTGAAAACGTGTTTGTGCAGGACCTGGCATCGCAGGGGCACGGAATTCCCGACTTCGAACAGGAAACGCCGTTCGACTGGCACCACGAAGTCGGGATGTGAAGGCTCATCCGGCTGATAGGCCCGTTAAGTGTTGCAGGCCACGAAATCCTGGCGTTATGTCCTTAGTTAATGCTTTCCCAAATGAAGCCCACTGCCTCCTTGTCTAGCCTATGCCCATCAATTTGTGGGACAGGAGAAGGGGTCGCTCCCTCACTAGTAGCTGGTTCTCAGGATCAATACCCTCGGGGCGGACGATTACCGAAGGGCCCGGTGTAAGGGTTGACATTTGGCGGCATCCCATAGTTGTACCAGGGATTGTACAAGGGAGCCTGATAAGGATTCATTTGATAATGGCCGGGCATGAGGTTACCAGGACCGTAAACGGTGTTCGGTACACCGGGCGCCGGCCAACGGCTGACCGTATAGCCCCAGCAGGTGCAAGCTCCAAATGCCAGCAACGCAAGGATTGCAAAAACTACCGTAGATTTCTTAACCATATCCTCGTCCTCCATTCGACAGTACAACAGCTGCGACTATTCTAGTCATGAATTGGTCCCCCCGGCAACTAAATTCGGGGGACTCCATACCTAATGAGACTTTCGATTCGTGGATGGAGTGAGGTCCCCAGCTTCCCATAGCTCAAGCCCAACCCTCGAATCGAATTAGTGTCGAACGTGTTTCCTCCTCTATGGTATGATGATTCCTCCCCCGGGAGCTTGCTCTCTCGTTGGGACCAGAAAATAAGAGACAACTGGAGCTTGGCGTGCTCGCTCGGGTGCATTCAGGATCTCTTGTAGGAATCGATGCTCATGCCTCGGATACCGGGGCCTCAT
>JBMOME010000120.1:0-5540 GCA_049323095.1 Thermodesulfobacteriota bacterium | reverse complement strand
GAGGTGAACACCAAGCCGGTCATCGGTTATCTTGACAGGAGCAATTCAGCATTGCCTCCTCTTGAAGAGGCGGCTCAGAAATTCTGATGTTTCGCCCGGGACGCGGAGAGGGAATCATGGAAGCAAGAACCTTTGAGTTGGCCTACGCGAAGTTCATCGAGAAGTTCCGAGACCAGATCAAGGAGAACTTTCTTGAGGACGCTTTCCATAAACGTGAGCTGATGTCCCATTACCAGATGGGCGAAAAGATGCTCCAGGACCTCTCGGACAGCATCCTATCCGAGTTCACCGTAAATATAGACCGCCGGACCGCGGTTGAGACCGTAGCGGATCGGTATGTCCAACTGGGTATCCGGTGCGCTGAAGACGGCGTGAGCTGCGCGGAAATCGTGCGGGTTTTGATCCTCCTGAAACGACACATATGGCTCTTTTTTCAGGAGAGTAATTTCGCTGGTCAGCCATTCGACGTTCGCTCCATCGTGGCCCTGAATAACCGGACAGCACTCTTTTTCGATCGGGCTGTCTATTACTTCCTCATAGGTTTTGAGCAGGAACGCTCCGAAGGTCGCTCGGAAATCGAGAAGATGTACGACGCGTTCGTTGACATGTTGCGTCGCGATCTGGCCGCCCCCAAAGAGCCTAAAGATAAACTGTGAATCCGGTATTTCCCATCTGCGGATCGAGGCAAAATCCCCCCTGCCCCCGTTTAGGAAAGGGGGATATAGGGCATTGGCGCTCACTTAAAGGATCTCGGCATGTGATTTCAAATAGTTAACGCAAATGCATCCCGTCACCCCGGACCCCGGATCGCTGTCCGGGGCAGGCTTTGATCCGGGGTCCAGAACTTATTGAAAAGACTGGATTCCCGCTTCCGCGGGAATGACGGACGAAAGAACTGGGCTGCTTAACTTAACGCCTGTGGGGATATAGGGGGATTTCGGTCACGATACCACCAAGCGGGACTTTCTTTCGTCCCGCGTGACTGAAGAGTTGCAGTCCGGCGCCGAGCGCCCAAATGTCTGACTTCTACCGGTGCAAGTCGATGCACTCTTCAAGGACTGCCCATGCTTGCGTATTTTGACTGCTTTTCCGGCATCAGCGGGGATATGACACTTGGTGCCCTGCTGGACCTAGGAGTGGACCAGCGCCTTCTCGAAGAGCAATTGGCCACCCTCGGATTGACGGGCTATTCTCTGAAGGTGGAGCGCTCCACCCGATGCGGCATCTCCGGCATCAGGTTTGAGGTGATCGTCGACGCCGATCAACCGCACCGCAACTACAGAGACATCCGCAACATGATCGAGCAATCCAAGATCCCCCGTCCTCCATGCGAAACAGCGCTCAAGCTCTTGGAGATCCTCGCAGAAGCCGAAGCCACGGTCCACGGCAAGCCCAAAGAAGAGGTGCATTTTCACGAAATCGGAGCGGTGGATTCAATTGTGGACATTGTCGGCGTGGCGCTTGCGATTCACGCCCTTGGAATCACCCGTGCGATCTTTTCGCCTCTTCCCATGAGCCGCGGCTTTGTTAAGACTGAGCACGGGACAATCCCTACTCCAGCTCCAGCCACTTTGGAAATCCTGAAAGACGTCCCGGTCACAGGGTCGGCCGCGGCGATAGAACTGGTCACGCCCACAGGCGCGGCCATTGCGAAGGGCTTGGCCCACGAGTTCGGCCCGTACCCTTCGTTCGTGCCCCAGCGCATAGGATACGGCCTGGGCAAATCGGATCCTCATGATTCACCGAATGCCTTGCGAGTTGTCCTCGGTCAGGAGCCGCACGCGGTCACCGCGACCGATCGGGTTGGCCTTATTGAATGCCAGGTGGACGACCTGGATCCCCGTGTGCTTGGAGACCTCATGGAGACCATGATGGATCGCGGAGCGCTGGACGTATGCTTTGTGCCGGTGCAGATGAAGAAGAACCGCCCAGCCATACTGATCAGGGCAATGGTTCCGCCTCACCGGACACAAGAGTTCGCCCGTACGCTCCTATCCGAAACCAGCACTATCGGCGTGAGATTAAGTTTCTCTGAGCGCATGGTCCTTCTCAGAAGATC
The DNA here is from genome assembly GCA_049323095.1 of Thermodesulfobacteriota bacterium. Taxonomy (GTDB): domain Bacteria; phylum Desulfobacterota; class Desulfomonilia; order Desulfomonilales; family Desulfomonilaceae; genus VGSG01. The sequence goes on along the minus strand of JBMOME010000120.1, from coordinate 3,481 downwards.
GGACGTGATCAAGACCTCGCTGGGAGATGTGACGGTAAAGATCGTACAACTGCCGGACGGTACCAGCGAGCGCCGGCCCGAATTCGAGGATGTTCGGGCAATCGCACGCGCGACCGGGCTTTCCACGCGCTCGGTGCTCCGAAGACTTGAGGCGGAACTGGCGGACAGGGAGTAGGATGCGGTGAATGCAATGAACCGCATCGGTCGCGGTCTTGTGTCTGCCACGCGGTGAGGAACGGCGGTCGGAAGGGCCTCGACAGATGCGGTTCCTCCGCGTCCCGCGGGGTCACCGCATCCTACGCGGCGAAAGCCATCCAAAAACAAAATCAGTGGAAGGGCTGCTTGCACACAGCCCTTCCACTGATCCTTTTGAACAATAGCAGATTTTGGAAAGCCCGGGGTCGAGGTCCGATCGTACAGACTTCTACTGAACGACCTTCACCGTATAGCCGAATTTGCCGCCATTTTCTTCCCGGTAATTGACCTTCACCTTTTCGCCCACTGCGGGCCTGCGGAAAGGCTCGAACTTGGTCTTCAATCCAACGTTCACGTTGACCAGGTCGGCCGCGCCTTCGTCGGTCACGCGTATGGACAGGCTCTTCGGCGATGTGGCAACCACTTCGCCCGTCAAGGACTTGAAGCCTTTCTCCTCGATTGGTGCAGGTTCCCTTACTTCCTCTTTGGGCTTGGCAGGCTCTTTCACTTCCTCTTTCGGCTTGGCCTTGGGCGCTTCCTTTGGAGTAGGCACCTTGGCCACGCGCTTGGGCGGCTTGGGAGGCTTCGTGGGGGTAACAGGCTCGGTCGGTTCTTCCTTCTTCGCGGTCACTTCCCTTTTCTTGCCCGGCCAATACGGGTCAGACACGTGCGGAGGCGGCGTGCGCGAACAGATAGGCTTCGGCGGAGTGCAGGACTCTTCCTTGGGCGCGGTGTCCTCAGTACGACACACGGACGAGCCGGGCGGAGGCGGAGGATAGCAGGAGACATCCGCAGGCATGGGGCTGAGACTCACTACCTTCGTCGCCTTCATGTACCCGTCCGCGAGCGCGAAGTCCACGGCCACGCGCTCACCGATGCAGGGGCGCCGATTCGGAATGAATTTGGTCTTCCACCCTACGTTGACTGTGGCGCACTCTGATCCGCTCCTTACCTGCATGGTCCTCCATCCGTGGTCAGTGACCACTCCTTTGAACGTACAAATCCGCTCTGCCTGGACTGGGGCGACCATCGTCAGGATCAGGATGAAGGCGGCTGCCGTGAGCGCCAGGTAACTTGCAGGGAGGTATTTCCCGTACATAAGGACCTCCTCGGGGGAGTAAGTGCTAAGTTCAGTGAGAGGGCGCCGGGGGTGACGCTCTTCTTGCTTTTAGTTTAAAAGCAGCCTGAACATAGTAGGTTATGATCAAAATGTCAAGTATTATAATAACAAATGAATCTTGTTTCCTAAATTGACGTTAAGAAACCAGCAAGCAGCGCACCCCGCCCGCCGCTTGTCAACCCATCATCCGTATGTTAACACGTTATCAAGGAGTTCTGCGATGGGTATGTTCCGTGACACAGACGCCCAGGAAGCCGACATTGTCAAAGAAATGGCTGAAGCCCTGGGCAGTACCGGCCTAAGACTCGAAGAGATCCTGGAGAAGCTCGATCGCTTGGGCGAGCAGGTGAAGCCCCTTATTGCTCTGTACCGACACGGCCTCCGCGGATCGGAGAGCCTGGATCCAGACACGATCAACGAATCGATCAGAGAGTACAACGGCCTGGTGGACAAAGCTGAAGATGCGCGGCGTTGGCTCCTGATCCAGAGAGAGGCCTGCGGGTTCCGCATCCATCGAGATGTGGACCGATACTATCCTATCCCCGCGAGATTGAAACTCATCAAGTCATGAATTCCCACCTCCCTTGCTCGAGGCTTCGGAGCCCCGGGTGTTTGCTCATGGTGCTGATCTTCCTGGCTTTCTTCGCGGTGGAATGTCTGTCGGCAGGCCGAAAGTCTGGTGTAGTTTGGGTGGTGTTCTTCGCTTCGCGGGACTGCCCCCATTGCGAGTCCGCACGGGATCTGCTGCGCGCGCTCCAGAAGAAATACCCGATTCGCTTGAAGCAATTCGATATCGACCGGCCCGATGACTATGCGCTCTTCCACACACTAGGAGAAATCCACAGCGAAAAGGGCTTCGGCGTGCCTTTGATCCTGGTGGGTGATTCCATCATCCAGGGGGAAGCAAAGATAATCCAAGACCTTGAGGAAACTATCCGTAAGTTCGCCAAGGCAGGAGGCGCGCCACTTCCGTACCTGGGGGAGAAGGCCGTCAAGCCCTCCAAGAAGAAGAAACCCGATGCCCGTTGTATTGACTGCGATCGGCGTCCTCCAACCGTGGGAGAGGAATGGAAAAAGATCCGCAATTTCGTGGGAAGTTTCTTTTGAAGTCCGAGCGGCTCTTCACTCTTGGGGTTCCTTGACATCCTATTTGGCAAGTTCGGTGTTGTGTCTGGGTGCCACTGACCCGGCGGCCCGCCGGGAAACCGCATCGCTCGCGGGATTCGCGGTTTTATGGTCCCCCGATGCGGGCACCCTCCAGGGTTCGGCTGCGTGACAACGTTTCTTACGCGACCTAGTCCTGAAGATGGTGCAAGAAGTTTGTGTCGTGTTTGTGAATCAGAGAGAGAATTGCCGCATCATGATGGTTGGGGCAGGCAACGAGCAATAGGCAGCAACCCGTCATTCCTGCGGAAGCAGGAATCCAGGTTCTTAAATATTTCCTGGACCCCGGCCCCGGTTCATGCCCGGGGCAGGCTTTTCGCCGGGGTGACGAGACTAAACCGGAGGATTTCTCTTGGGCCGGTCTTGCCGGCCTCTTCTCCCCGCGAAACTGAAGGCTCGCGGCAAGAAGCGGGAAAGACTTGACAAAGGCCAAGAGGAGATGTTTGCTGAGATCATAGGGGCCCAGGCGGCTGCGGAAGAGTCTCCAAGAAATCTCTTGACAATATTTATATATATGAATATGGTAGAAAGGTGGGTTGAAACCAATCCCGCTGGAATCATGCAAAAATAAGAAGGAAACCCATATGTTCGCAATCGACAAAGAAGCCAGTGACTATTTCAAGGGAAAGCTCCAGGGTAACCAGGCGGTCAGAGTCTTCTTCGGCGGTTTCGGTTGAGGCGGGCCCAGTATGGGCCTGGCTCTGGACGAGCCGAAAGAGGGTGACGAGCACTACAAAGTTGACGGCCTCGAAGTCGTTATCGATCCGTTTGCCTTGAAGCTTGTCAAGGACGCAGGCGGCCTCAACATAACCAACAGCATCTTTGGGCCCATGGCTGAACTGCGTGGAGTCCAGGCTGCCGGCTGCTGCTAATACCGATGCGCGTTCAAGAAAGTAAGACGGGGAGAACCTTTTTGTAAAAAGGTTCCTCCCCGAACCCCTTTCCAAAAACTTCTATGTGCCTCTGGCATTTCGCCTTCCTGGAGAGGAAGACGAAATGCCA
>JBMOME010000119.1:0-13864 GCA_049323095.1 Thermodesulfobacteriota bacterium | reverse complement strand
GGCCTGTCAATCCGCACGGCGGTGAACCACCGACCGGAGAGCCGTATGCGGGAGATCCGCACGTACGGTTCGGAGGGGGGAGCGGCCGGGTAACCGGCTGTTCCTACCCCTATCGAATTGCTTCGCCCCGCGGAACGCAGGACAAAGGGATGAAATTCTTCCCCGCGTAACTGAACGTTTCCGCGCTCTTGCCTTTTTGGGCTTAACGCTTTTCCTCAATGTGGTATAGTGAGGGTTTGATTTATGACGTGAAGTTCGAGGTTCCAAATGGTACATGAGCGTGAATTTCCCATAATCGCCTTTGTCTGGCGCCACCAGGATATTACCTCTTCGGTTGTGGAGGCGGCCCGGCGCACGGCCGCGAAAGCGGTCTTCGACCTGACCGGAACGGATCCTGCCTCGATGGCCGGGGCTCTCCTGAAGGCAGACGCATCCAACGAAACCGTGCACCTCAAGGTTTCCCCTGAAGGCTTGTTGGATCCCAAGCTGGAAGAACTCCTGTCTGAAACCGGCATCAATACCCTGTGGGTAGAGCTTCATCCTGCGCTCCTGGACAAGGATCCCGGAGTATACCTTGATAGAATGCTGGAGCTGGCTCCCGGCGTCCGGTGTTGTCCTGTGGTGAGCGATCTGAGCCTGATCCATCGCGTGATTCATGAATTTCCCCTTATCACGGACGTTGCACTGAAGGGCTCTGAGGCCGCGGGCTTTGTGAGCGGCGAGAATCTTTTCACCTTGTACGAAGCGGTTCGGGTGGAGCTCCTCAACGCAGGGCGCCAGTGTAACGTGGTGACTTGGGGGGGTATTGCCACGCCCGAGGCTGCCGCCGCGTTTCTGGCCGCGGGCGCAGCTGGAGTGGTCTTTGAAAGCGTGCACTGGTTGACGGATCTGGTATCCCTGGGCGATGAGGCGCGGGATCGTATCGGCAAGCTCCGACCCGAACACACGGACCTGACCGGGCTCAACCTTCAGGTTCCGTGTCGGCTCTTTAATAAGGGGAATTCGCGAGCAGTCAAGGAACTGCGTGATTTTGCCGGCTCACTGTGCGGAGCCGAAATCAGGGACGAACAGCGGCGCTTCTTCGCGCACCGGATTAAAGAAGCCGCGATCGATCCTCTGGAGAGTCATTTCTCACGCGACGAGTTGCTCCCCCTGGGCGTTGAAGCTGCATTTGCCCATTCCTTTCTTCGTCGCTTCGGTTCAAGCACGGAACAGGCCATCGATCGCTTCATCAGCGAGATTGAAGCAGCGTGCAGCCGATCCGGCGACATGCAGAAGGCGTTCTCCGACAGCTCGGTGGCCAAAGATATGGGGACAAGATACCCGTTTATTCAGGGCGCCATGTCCTGGATTACCGATGTGCCCGAATTTGCAGTCAAAGTCGCGGATGCTGGTGCGTTGCCGACTCTGGCGCTGGGGCTTATGGACGGCCGGTTGCTGGAGGAAAAGCTTGGCCGCGTCCGCGATGTTCTCGGCGAACGACCGTACGCAGTTAATGTGATCACCCTCCAGGAAAACCCGTTCCGAGATCAGCAGCTTGCCTGGATTCGCACGACTAAGCCTCGTTTCGCGGTCATAGCCGCGGGTGAGCCGTCCCATGCCCGTGAGCTCCTGGACAGCGGCATAGAGGTGATCTACATCGCGCCCAATGAGGAGCTCCTCAAGCTTGCGTTCGAGACAGGCGTCCGTTACGTGATCTGCGAGGGGAACGAGGCGGGCGGTCACGTTGGCGAGCACTCGACTCTGACTCTTGCCCAGATGGTCATTGACCTGAAGAACCGTGAACCTGAGCTTTGTAAAGGCCGCCGCGTGATACTGGCCGGGGGGATCTGCAACCGTGAGACCGCTTTCATGGCCGCTATGTTGGGTGCGGACGCGGTTCAGATGGGAACCTGCTACCTCACCACCCGCGAAATCGTGGAGACCGGCGCGCTTAGCGAATTGTACCGGCGCATGATCCTGGAAGCCGCCCCGGGCTCGTCAGTGATTACAGGGGAGGGGACCGGGCTGAGGGTCCGTTCCTTGAGGACCCCGCGCATCGAGGCAGTCTGTAGCCTGGAGCGGGATTTCGCGGCGGGCTCGGAGGACGAATCGTCATTCCGACACAAAATTGAGCAGCTTACTGCGGGCAGTCTGTTGATCGCGGCCAGAGGGATCGACGGTCCGGGCGGCCTCGCTATGGACGAGCAATCCTGTATCGAAAAGGGCCAGTTCATGACCGGCGCGTCAGCCGGCGTTTTGAGCCAAATTCGCTCGCTGGAAGAACTGCACCGCGATCTCGCGGACTCGCCTCTCCCCGTGGGACTTCCTTTCCAGGGGCCGGTGAGGGAGGCGCTCGGCACGCGCGAAAGGCCTGAGGCAGTCCACGTCGGCCATGTTGCCGGGAGATCTGGGATCAGGAAACCCGCGATCCAAGTACCGGAACGGGAACGCATCGCCATAACCGGATTGAGCATTGTCAATTCGCTGGGGAACAGCCCCGAAGAGGTTTGGGCAGCCAGTAAGGCTTTGCGCTGCGGCATCATTCCCGTGCCACCCGAGAGGTGGGACCATCAGCTCTACTTCGATTCTCGCCCCCGCACTCCTGAGAAGACGTACTGCAAGGTGGGAGCTTTCCAGCACATCGAGGTATCTCGTAAAGACCTGGGCATACCGCCACAGGACTTCCGAACCATGACCGATTCGACCAAGGTAACCATGTGGCTTGCCAAACAGGCAGTGGAAGCCTCCGGCATCCTCGAATCGGACATACCCAAAGAGCGCATCGCGGTGCTGATCTCCCAGAACTCAGGCGAAGCTGCGGCTACACTCCAGGACGTTATTATTCGTGGCAGGACCAATGAGCTCATCTCTGCCATGAAAACCGCGATCCAACTGGACCCGGTCGCGGAAGAAGCGGCAGCCGAAGCGGTAAAATGCGGCCGCATCGTCATAGACGATACCACCCTACTGGGTAGGCTCAATTGCGCGGCAGCAGGATTCATCTGCAATAAGTACGGCTTCCAGGGTCCGAGCTTTGCGGTTTCCGCCGCGTGCGCAACCGCACTTGTGGCTCTGTACAGCGCATACCAGATGATCCGAAACGGCATCATCGACGCGGCTGTGGTGGGAGGCGCGGAAGAGAGCCTCACGCCCATGCATTTCCTGGAGTTTTCGGCTCTGGGCGCGCTCGCAGGACTCTCAGGGGTGGAAAGGGCCGCGCATGAGGTGAGCCGGCCGTTCGACGCGGACCGTGATGGCATGGTCCTGGGCGAAGGCGGCGGCATGATCGTGATCGAGCGCGAGTCTGTGGCTCGCAGCAGGGGTGCAAGGATCCATGCGTACATAACCGCAATGGGCGCGAGCAACAACCACCTGGGCATGGTGGAGTCTTCCCGCGTCACGCAGGAAATAGCCATCGCCGCATCATTCGCGGACGCGCCGTACGGTCCGGAAGGCGTCGACCTGGTGGAATGCCACGCGACCAGCACACGGCAGGGCGATGTGGAAGAAGTCCACGCGCTCAGAAAGTTCTACGGCCCCGACCAGCCGGTGGCGCTGACTTCGTTCAAATCGCAGATCGGCCACACCTTGGGGGCTTCGGGTGTCAACAGCCTGATCCGCGCTGTGATGGCCATGAAAGACAAGGTGCTTCCCCCGAGCATCAATTACGAAACCCCCGATCCGGACATGGAACTGAATGGGTCCGGTATATCGATTGCCACAGGGCTGAATGATTGGAAGACAGGTAACGGCAAGCCCAGGCGTTTCCAGGTAAATGCGTTCGGCTTTGGCGGATCCAACTACGTGCTCCAGGTGGAGGAATCTGGGGAGGATCGGGATACGGTGCTGGTCTCTATTCCCGAACCGGATGCCGCGGCCGCGCAGGAAGGCCCGGAAGCGGACCTGCCGCGCGGGCTCCATTTGTACACCACGGAAATTGGGCACAAGACCTACCGCATGGGCGTGGTGGCAGATGACGAGCCTGTCGCGCTGGAGCTGGTCGAGAAAGCCGAACCGATCGGCAATGGCGGCCCGGTACCTGCCAAGCGTGTTCGAGCCCTGGCGCGCCAGGGAATCCACCTAGGACTTGCGGAAGGTGCGGCGCCTCCGTTAGCTCTGGTTTTCCCCGGTCAAGGATCTCACTACGCGGGCATGGCTCACGAGCTGTACGAAACGTTCCCCGTAATCCGAGAATGGATGGATCGCATTGCCGAGGTGGCGGATTTCGACATACTGCGGCTCCTGTTCTACGATCGAGAAGAAGACCTGCAGAAGACCAGGTGGCAGCAGCCGGCCCTGTTCACTATGGAATACGCCATGGCCAGGTATCTCGTCTCCTTGGGAATTCGACCGGTGGCAATGGCGGGACACAGTCTGGGTGAGTTGACTGCGCTTTGTCTTGCGGGCGTGTACTCGTACAAGGATGGCTTCCGCATCGTGAACAAGCGGGCCGTCTGTATGGACAAGGCCTGCGAAATGAACGCGGATCCGGGCATCATGATGGCGGCGGATGCGCCTCTGGACTATTTGGAAGAGAAAATCCGGAATCTCGATAAAGTCTACGTCACCAATATCAATTCGCCTAACCAGGTGGTTCTGGGTGGGGACACGGATGCGGTCACCGCTCTGGGCGAGGAGCTCAAAGCTGAGGGGTACCGCCGCACCAAGTTGCGGGTCAGCATGGCTTTCCATTCGCCGATCATGGCCTGCATCCACGACGAGCTGGAAGAATTCATTGCGGGCATTCCGTTTAATGCTCCGCAAATCCCGGTGATTTCAAACACCACCATGATGCCGTTCCCGGACGATCCGGTCGAGATGAAGAGAATCGTGATGGCTCACCTGGAGTCTCCGGTCCATTGGATGCAGAACGCGCGGACCCTCTGGGACGACTATGGCGTCAGGCTCTATGTGGAAGTTGGGCCGCGGGATATCCTGAGCAACCTCATTACAGACAGCATCCCGGATGCAGACTGCCTCCAGACATGTCTCCCGTCCGCGGAAAGCCTCATCTATCGGACAGCGTTGGCTCAGCTTTACGCTAGAGGCAACCTGAAACCCAGAACTCGGCCGAGGTTCGTAGCGTTCGCGGGAAAGGAGAGCCGACCAGAGGCGAGCGCGGCCACGCCTGCAAGTCAGCGCACGACTTCCACGACCCGCCCGACAGGAGCGCCCGGAGCCATTGAATGGGTTGTGCAGCGGGAAATCAACTCGTTCCTATTGGAAACCTTCGGTCGTTTCTTGAAACCGAGCATCTTGGCCGCGATTCGGCGTGAAGTGGACCCGAATTTCAGCGAAGAAAAGCTGGAAACGGTGCTACGGACAGTACTGCCAAGTATGACGAGTCCGCCAATATCAGCTAGTAAGGCTATACCGGTGACTGCTGCTGCCGTAGCGCCTGTCGCGGCTGCTCCGGCGGGTCCTGCTGCAGCCGCGGCGGCGCAAGCCCCTTCAGGTGAAGAAGACGTTACCGAGGCAGTGATTCGCATCATTATGGATGCGACGGGGTACGAACGGGACGAAATCGAACCTGATATGGATCTGAGAGAAGATCTGTCCATTCGATCCAGCCGTCTGCCTGTAATTATGGACGCGGTGGAAAACCACTTCAGTATTAAGATCGAGCTCGAACAATTCATGGATGTGCGGACCATCAGAGAGGTCGCGGACACCATTTCTGCGATTCTCGCCAGAAAACAGAGTGTTGCGCCTCGCGCTTCCGCGGATGGGTCTGCCGTACCCCCTGATTCTGCCGCAGCCGAGCAAGCTTCCGCGGGAGGACCGGCTCCGAAGACCCCAACTTCAACGGAACAGGAACCAATCAAGCGACTCATCTTCCGTGAGGTTGCGCTGGAAGAGGGGAGCTCTCAGCCGGTTGAGTTGGACACACTGGAGTCCGTGGTTATCTACTCGGCCGAGGGCGGGACTGGAATGCGCAAGCGAGTTGCCGAGGTGTTTCGCAGAGACTATGGAGTGAACCTGGTACTCTCCGCGTTCGGGAAATCGGGGCAGGCCGGCGACGAGTGCTGCGATCTTTCCACAGACGCGGGCGCAGCTGCTGCGGAATACCACCTGCGGGAAGTGGAATCGCTCGCTGGAACGGTCTTTATCATTGATGACCTCTTTGAAAGCAAGACCCCGGGGGTGGAAGACCTTTCACGAATACTGACCGGCTTCTTCCGGCTCCTGAAGGTCTTCCTGGAATCACCCGCGAGAAAGTTTTGTTTGCTCATACATCGAACCGAGCATCCCGAAGGGATCGGACGGGTGCTGGCAGAAGGTGTACTGGGCATGTTCCTGAGCCTGGCCCACGAGTTCTCCTCTGTCCAGTTCCGCAGCGTACGAGTGGACGAAAAGACCGATCTTCGGTCTGCTATTCGCGGAGCATTGGACCGTAGCCGCAAGGTGGTTGAGCTCATCTATCGAGGAGGAGAAGCCTTCACTACCGAGGGTCGCGTCGAGCCGCTCGTCATGAGCGAAAGCCAGTCTGTTGAGTTGGGCCCTGACAGTGTGGTGGTGATCTCGGGCGGCGGTTACGGGGTGACATCGTACCTGGCCCGCAGCTTGGTTCCCTTTGGCTGCCGTATGGTCTTTCTCGGGCGTTCCACTCTCGACCCGGACATCGATTTCCGGGAGTTGATGGACTCAACAAAGCGCGATCCGGAGGCGGCCGCGCGTATGGTGAAGCAAGCAAAGCCTGGGATCTCGCCCAAGGATTTGGATCGGGAAGTGGCCAAAGTAGCCAAGACCGTGGAGATCATCCGGTTCGTGGAAGAGCTGCGCGGGCTGGGCATCGACGCCTCTTATTACACTTGTGACGTGGCCGACCCGCAAAGAGCCGCGCAAGTGATGGGCAACATTGTGAAAAGGTACGGGAGGATTGACGGCGTCATTCACGGCGCAGGCTTGCTCCGAGACAACTTCCTCAGGCAGATGTCCACGGAAGACTTTGCCCGCGTGACTGCGGTGAAGTTCCTCGGCGCCTGGAGTCTCTACCGGGCTGCGCAGCCCGCGGGGCTGCGATTCTTCATCTGTCTTTCTTCCGGCGCGTCGATTCAGGGAAATCCGGGGCAGGTGAATTACTCGGCGGCGAACCGCATCATGTCAGCTCTGGTCGATCATCTTCGCGATCAGCATGGCGAGATCTTCTCACGAGCCCTGATGCTCTCGCCCATAGAAGGGACGGGCATGGCCGAGAACGAGGAGGTTAGGGCTCTCATGAAAAGGATGAACGCGGCCTACATCCATGCGGAAGAGCTTGCATGCCTTTTCACGAGGGAACTAACCCTTGGGCCAAAGGATGACACCTGGGTAATGTTCATGCGGAGTCTACCGGACCTTCCCACGGTGCGCTTGCAGATGTCCCTGCCGGCGCCGAAACCGGATAAGATCGACCTGGCTTCCGTCATCTTCGAGCGCGACAAATTTCCCCTCATCGACTCGGTGACAGGTCTCGACTTGCGCAAGGGCGAGCTCCTGGCAACCAGGACCTTCTCTCAGGAGCGCGATCCTTGGATTGCAGACCACAAGCCGTTCAAGTTCCTCAAGCATCCCTTGGTGTCGGCTATCATGGCTTTGGAAACGTTCATGGAGTCTTCCAGGATCCTGTACCCCTCTCTGCATGTCCTCGGAGTCAGGGAGGCTCGCTTCCTGGATATCATAACGTGCCCTCCTGGAGTGGAGCGGGAATCGGAGATCACGTGTCGACGTGAGTCTTTGGCGAACGGACGGCTTGTCTGCGGAGTAACGCTTGCTTCGCGGGAGATATCGCCGTCAGGCCGTCTCATGGACCGAGTGACCGCGAATTACCAGGCCCAGGTGGTGCTTGGCGCGCGTCCCGGGACTCCTCCGGACCGGATGCCGGGGTTCCCTATTAGGGACGGCGATCTGGACAGTCGGCCCATGCTGAACGACGAGGTGCTTAGGTGGTACAGCGACCGTACGGACATGCAGGGACGATACCGCCTCATGGAGGAAATCCACGGGTCTGGGCCGGACGCGGTGCGTGGCAGGATAACCTACCGCACTACGGAAGATTTTGCGCCACCCCGCAAGACCAGGTACCAGTTTTCGCCGTACCTCCTGGAAGCTCTCATGCAAGTGGCGAACTTTTACGTCATCATGAGGGACCAGAACGAACAGCGCTCCATGATTCCTTTCAGGATCGGACGCATCGATATATTCCGCCAATGCTTGGAAGGAGAAGAGATCACCGTGGAAGCTCGCATCAGCAGCCGCACGGATGAGGGCATCACATGGGCTGCCCGCGGTGTGGATCGCGACGGAAAGGCCGTCCTGACGGTACAAGACATGGTGATGCGCTGGTTCTCAGCATAATGAAACGCATTGAGGCTGCCGTAATTGCTGAGAAACGATCGCTGGGAACCGCGCAGTTCGGAGCTGGGACCGCATACGTACGGTGCCATTGACTATGGTCAGGGGAACATCCCGCTCTGAGAAAAGTTGTGGACCGAGCGGGTTCCGTGTATCCTAAATAAAAGGATATGTTGGAAGGAAGAGGCTTGGAGACTCTATCCATAGACCATACGTGTTTCCCTCTAGAGAGGAGCGATAAGCAGAGCCGATCTGCGCATGGTTCCTCACCGTCTTGGGGCGAATCGGTCTCTTTGGCGTGGAAGGAATCGTCGGCGGTTGCGGTGCTGAGTGCGGAGAACGGGCAGGGCTTGATTCTTTATTGCTTCGAGCCTGAGGCTCGCGGTGAGAAGAGACTCGGCAAAAGGCTGGAAATCCATCGCCTACTCGTAGGGCGTCTTTTGAGGGCGCTGGCCGAGCTTCCGGCATCCGAGGGATGCGATGGAATTATGGCTGCTAGTCAGGCACACGATCTGGAAGTAATCCCTGGGCCTTTGGGAAGGCCGCTTCTCCGCGTGGGCGGAAGAGACTCACTGCCGGTGTCATTTGCGCATGGGCACGGGCGGATCTGGGCGGCGCTAGGACTTCCCGGCTTCTCGGTGGGTATCGATGTGGCAGAGGACACTGAATTCCCTTGCCAGTACCCTTTCGAGCGAGCCTTCCATAAGCAAGAGCTGGCTCACGTTCGAGATCTCATCAATGGGACGAGCTCTCAAGCGGCTGCCCTGATCTGGAGCGCCAAAGAATCGGTGGTTAAGGCTCTTGGTTGCGGCTTTCATCTTCTGGACCCCTTGGACCTCTGGGTAAAGTTGACATCACGGAACGCGAATCATTTACTGTTGTCAGTTCAATTAATGTCTTCTGTTGAGGACCGGCGTGTCCATGTGTCGGGGGGGACCCTGCCCGTACGCACATTGCAGAAAGACGGGTGCTGGCTTTCGGTGTGTGTTGCGTCGTTGCCGGGGCCATCAATTGGGTATTGATCCTTCTCCTCGAGCAGCACGTGGCTGCAAGACGGGAGAGTCGTTGTGAAAGTTCTCCTCATTAATACAAATACGAAGAAAGACCTACTCGCTGCCCCTCCTCTAGGACTGTGCTATGTCGCGGAGGCGACCGAGAATGCCGGACACGAAGTCCAAGTGCTCGACCTCTGCTTTTCCAAGCATCTGGAGCGCGACATCAAACAATCGGTCGCGAGGTTTTCTCCTGACGCGATCGGCCTGTCCGTCCGGAACATTGACAACGTAAATATGCTTAACCAGGTGCTCTACGTTCCCGAAGCAATAGAGATAGCTCGGCATATCCGGAGTGTTACCACAGTGCCGCTCGTGGTCGGAGGGTCCGGGGCGAGCCTGATCCCGGAACAAATCCTCAAGCACTTGGCCGCGGACTATGTGGTGGTTTCTGACGGCGAAGAAAGCTTTCCTCGACTGTTGGCGTCGCTTCAGGAGGGCCGGCCACCCGATGTCGTCCCCGGCGTGGGCATGATGCGTGAGGGACGATTTCACTTGACACCGCCTCAGATGGGCCGATTCACATGGGGGAATCCTGACCTTGGCCGCTGGCTCGATATGCGGGGATACCAAAGCATTGGAGGCAGCTACAATCTGCAAACCAAGCGAGGCTGTGCCCAAAACTGTATCTACTGCACTTACAATCAAGCCCTTGAAGGGAACAAACTCCGGCTTAGATCCCCGAAGGATGTGGTGGATGAAGTAGAGGAGGCTGTCCTCAAGTACCGGCCCCATACCTTCGAGTTCGTCGATTCGGTCTTCAACGATCCGCTGGAACACTCGGTGCGCATCCTGGAAGAGATCATACGCCGCCCCTGGAAAGCCCATTTTACCGCCATGGGCGTGAGTTCCAAGAACCTTGACTCCCCGTATCTCGATCTCATGTGGCGGGCCGGATTCCGCTCCTTCATGATCACACCGGAATCCGCCTCGTCGGAGATGCTCAAGAACTACCAAAAAGGATTCACGCAGGACGATGTGATGAGAGCAGCCGAGGCAATCGGCCGGAGCGAGTTCGCTGCATGGTGGTTCTTCATGATCGGGGGGCCCGGTGAGACGAACGAGACTCTGCAAGAATCACTCGATTTTGCCCTGAACCACCTTCAGAAAAAGGGACGCAGGGTGACCAATGTGGCCCATTTTTTTAGCGGCGTTAGAATTTATCCACGCACTGTACTGTGGGATATTGCGGTTCGAGACGGTCTTATTTCGGCCGACGCGGACCCTCTCCAACCTCTGTGGTACATTTCTCCAGCTTTAGATCTGGATCTGGCGGTGGAGCAGATGATCGATGCGGCTCGTAGGGCCCCGGAGGTCTACCTTGGATTTGACGAGCGAATCCTGATCTTTTCAAAGGCGGCTGCTCTTTTCTTCGAGTTTTTCCGTTTTCGCAGACCATACTGGCGCTATTTCAGGGCGGCCAACGCATTTGGGCTCAAGTCCGGTATCAGGTTTATGTTCAAGCCTCCCGATGTGGCCGCCGTCTTCAGGCAAGCACTAGCAAGACAGGGGTCACCCCAAGCCATTCTGCGTAAGAGGATCGCCACTGAAGCCCACCCGCGAGTCGAGGCTTCCCGAGCGACTGGAGAGATTCGATGAACTTGACTGGAATGGTCGTCGCGCTCCGGCAACCGGATCCCGCGCGGGGCGGCGCGAGGAGTTGAAAGCAGTAGGCTAAGAAGTTTCTTGCATTTTTCTTGCACGACTGTTATAAAAAAACGCTGCCATGAAATTTGAATTCGAGTTGCGTGGGAGGGAATACATGACGCTCACGAAAGCCGATATCGCCAAGAAAATCGCCGACGACTGCGGTTTTATGAAGGGTGAGGCGACCGAGATCGTTGAGAAGCTGCTGGACATAATTAAGCAGAGACTGATTGCGGGAGAAGATGTGATGATATCCGGCTTCGGTAAGTGGACGGTGAAGTCCAAACATTCCCGCAGGGGTCGCAATCCGCAGACGGGTGAAGAGCTGATCCTCGATGCCAGAAAAGTGGTCACCTGGAAATACTCACCCGTGCTCAAGAAGGCGGTGAACAGCTCGCTGTCCAAGTAGTCTGGGCGATTGCCGTGCCCGTGAGCGGGTTGGGCAACCGGGGGGAAGAGGCCCCGTGGCTTCTGGGCCCGGCAGGCCTTATCACATGGGAAGGGAACCCGTGCGAGGCAGCGAGAGGAGTTCTCAGCTCACAGATCGGCTCACTCAACACCCCAGACGCGCGGCGGAAGGGCGTCACCGGGGCCCTCTCTCAAAGCCTCAAGCATTATCTTCCTGTCACCAGAATACAGCATCATGACGGAAAACGGCTCAAGAGACCGCGGGCGAGTACCGCTGAAATCATTTCTTTCGGACTTCCGGTCGGCTATGCCGGACCAGGAGCTTCGAGAAAAGTATGAACTCTCTCCGCGCGCGTTTCTCAGCTTGATCAAAGCGCTGCTGGATAAGAAGGTCATTTCCTCGCAGGACCTGGAACGCCGAAAGGAGATTTCGATCCAAAGAGACCAGGCGAAGGAAGCGGCGTTCCTGGCCAATCTGTATATCTGTCCCTACTGCGGGCATCCGAGTCCTCTGCCCTTCGAACAGTGCCCAGCCTGCGAACTTGATGTGAAAGACGTACTGGGGGTTCAAAACATCCTCAGTTCCGAAACCGTAGTGACCGAAGAGCACGCGTATGTGCAGGAGGCGGAAGTGGAGGTGATTGAAGAGATTGAGGAGATTGAAGAGTCTTCGCCGGAAGAAGAACGCGCGGGAATCCGTGCTGACCAAAAGCAGCAGAAAGGCAAACCCTCCGCAGTTAGTACAATCCGCTCACTCTTTTCACGCAAGAGCTCAGAAGACTGAGCCACATCCCCCCCTGTGAAAATGTCTCAGACGGAAAAACCGGTGGAACGCCACTCGCGTTATGAACTTGGGAGCGCAGATGCCGCGCCGGGTGATCCTTTGGGAGAAGAACCGGGTGGGTACCGTGAAGTAATAAGGATTGCCGGCCCGCTGATACTTGCCACCGGTTCGTTGACGCTCACCCTTTTCGTGGACAGGCTGTTTCTCGCGTGGCACAGCGAGGCTTCGGTTGCCGCGGCCAGTCCGGCAGGGATCACGTATTTCACTCTCTGTTCGCTCTTTATGGGAACCGCTCAATATGTGAACTCGATTGTGGCCCAGTACCACGGAGCGGGCGATCGACCTGCGTGTGCGAGGGCCGTATGGCAAGGCATATTCTTTGCGATCATTTCTATGCCGTTCATTTTGGTGTGTATTCCGTTGGGCTGGTGGATCTTTGCATGGAGCGCTCACGGTGAGAAGCTCGTCCAGCTTGAACAGGATTATTACACCCTGCTCATGCTGGGAGGGTTGCTCTTGCCGATGAATGCGGCCCTGTCTTCCTTCTTCTCGGGCAGAGGAAAGACTTGGACCATTCTGTGGGGGAACGCGCTGGGAAACGGCGTGAACATGGTGCTGGCTTACGTGCTCATCTTCGGGAAACTGGGCCTCCCGGAACTGGGCATCCGAGGAGCGGGGATCGCCACCGCGATCAGCCAGGTGTGTCCGGTTATCTACTGGGGTTACCTATTCATGTCCGCACAGCACCAGGACGCGTACCAGACTCGTCGTCAGTTTCGGTGGGATCGAGGACTGTTTCTCCTCATCATTCGATACGGTATCCCGGCAGGATTGCAGCTCTTTCTGGATGTAGCCGCTTTTGCCCTCTTTGTCCTGTTGGTAGGAAGGTTGGGAGAACGAGATCTGGCCGTAAGCAACATCGTGGTGAGCATAGAAATGCTCTCCTTTCTTCCTATGTGGGGTATGTCCGTTGCCACCGCCACCATGGTGGGTCAATACGTCGGCGGAGACAAACTGCGGCTTGCCGAGAAGAGCGTTCGATCTGCCCTGAAGCTCGCGTTCGCCTACATGGGCATAATGTCGCTTCTCTATCTCGTTTTCCCGGCGACATTCCTGGAACTCTTCAGATCCGGCGCGCATTCCGAGGAAGGCTTTCAAGAAATTGTGGCCAAAGGGGCGATCATTCTGAGGCTTGTCGCTGTGTACAGCCTGTTCGACACGCTGTTCATTATCTATTCGGGCGCTCTGAAGGGGGCAGGGGACACACGCTTCGCGATGTGGGCGCAGGTGCTGCTGGCCTGGTTCGTTTTCGTTCCGCCCGTGTACGTGCTGATTCAATACTTCAACGCGAGCTTGACGACTGCGTGGACGTGGAGTGTGGTTTACGTGATCCTTCTCGGGCTGGTCTTTCGCAGTCGATACCGGACGGGGCTTTGGAAGCAGATCCGGATGCTAAATCACGCGTGATTTTCTCACGCCCGGAACAACGGCATCGCTGTTTCGGATGATTGGCCGGTCCAAGCTTTATCCCGTAACCCCTCAGTTATTCGCGGCTGGAGACAGTTCACCGTAGAACCGGTCTTTCTGGTAGGGTGGAGATTGTTGGGAGGCGCTGGGAGTAGAAGTGTTTTTGTCAGGCCCTTCTCTTGGGAATAGC
>JBMOME010000118.1:3510-13987 GCA_049323095.1 Thermodesulfobacteriota bacterium | reverse complement strand
AGCATTCCTGATCTATCCAATGGTCTGACCCATCGGGGGCCCGACACACGGGCCCCCCGGCTTTCTTTTCACGAGAATTTCAAAATTACTCGCGCAGGGGAGCCATCCGCGCCCACTCTCTTGAGGGGAAGGCAATAGATTTCGCACCGCCCGGCCGGGACATCCAACAAGTGCACACCTTCTACCACGAGGATGCCGGCACGGAGCAGCGTCAGGTGCACAGGCGCGCCGGGATTACGGTAGCGCTCAATGGATAGGTAATCGATCCCCACGAGTCTCACCTTTTGCTCGACAAGAAATTCCGCGCCATCTTCGGTCAGACCCACATAATCTTCGTAGAACGTAGGCTCCAGGAGCCTTGGACCGTTGTCTGTCTTGAGGAGCACCCGCTGGGTGCCCGAGACCCAAGCAGCCTCCAATGCGGCACGATCCACGTGGGCTCGGCCCCGCATGTCCAGGACAGCGCCCGGTCCTATGAGCGCGTCCAGGGATATCTGGTCCACGGTCGAGCCTCCGTCCAGATAGTGAGCCGGAGGATCCACGTGGGTTCCCAGGTGCGTACCAAGTGACAGCAATGCCAGGTCGAACGGGTCTCCCTTCTGCCGCTCAAAAAACGGTCTAATGGAGAAAGGCGGATCGCCGGGGAAAGTCACCATGCCCTCTCTGATCGACATGCTCGCGTCATACAAGGCCATGCCCATGCCTCCCGTTGTGCCATTCAATCGTCGAAGCGCCGTCAAGTATAGAACAGACCCTCATAGAAAGTGTCAAAAACAATGTCCGATTGCCGCTTGGGCTTTGGTAGGTGCCGGCCTCCGTGCCGGCACATTTTTCTTAAAAATATCAACCAGCTCGGGCTGGCAGAGCTTGCCCCGGACCCGATCCGGGGGACGCCGGCCCCTACCGGTCTTCTTCTAGCGCGGGCTGTCCAAGAAGCCATGAATTTTGACAACCGGTACAGCCCCAACAACCCAGCAGCTTGCGATGATGCGCAACAGCCTCGCGGTTGCCTGAAGGCCGCCTCGTGGTATAGTGCAACGGATCTCTTGATAAGGCCTTCGATACGCCTGCGACGGGTGGCAAACGGTTGCAGGGACTCCTCGCGTTAAAACCGTTACGCACCTATAGCATTTGCCAAGAGTGATGGCCTATCGATTTTCCGTCACCTCGGCGAGAGCCCACAGGCGTTAAGTTAAGCAGCCGAGTTCTTTCACCCGTCATTCCCGCGGAAGCGGGAATCCAGTCTTTTCAATCCCGCGTTCAGCGCGGGACTGGACCCCGGATCAAAGCCTGCCCCGGACAGCGATCCGGGGTCCGGGGTGACGGGATGCATTTGAGTTAACTATTTGAAATCACATGCCGAGATCCTTTAAGTTAACGCCTATGTTCTTCCGCAGGAATGACGAAATCACGCTGCGTCGAATCGGACGAAATTCTTGGCAACAGGAATAAGGACAATTTCATGATTGATTCAGCCACTACACCGGAAACCGGAGCAGCCTTTGGCAGGATGCTCGAACTGATACGGACCCTTCGCTCTGAGAACGGCTGCCCGTGGGACAAGAAGCAAACTCCCCACTCGATCCATCCCTATATCCTTGAGGAATATCACGAGCTCGTGCAGGCCATGAATGAAGGAAAGGTAGCGGAGATCGCCGACGAGCTTGGGGATCTCCTCTTTCTCGTGGTCTTCTTGGGCTATATGTTCGAGCAGGATCATGTGACCTCGCTCGCGGATGTGCTCGATCGCGTGACGGAAAAGATGACCCGACGGCACCCTCATGTATTCGGCGACGTTCAGGCAAGCACCCCTGAGGATGTAATCGACAATTGGGCCAAGATAAAGGCTTCCGAAGAAAGCATCGCCGGCAGAAAATCGATTCTCGATGGGATTCCGCGCAGCCTTCCCGCGCTGGTGCGGGCGCAGAAGCTTTCACGTCGTGCGGCAAAGGTCGGATTTGATTGGATCCATGCGGACGATGTCTTGGCTAAGGTGGACGAGGAATTCCAAGAGTTCAAGGAAGCAGTGGCCGACCGCGCTCTCCCTGCCATTCGAGAAGAGCTGGGCGATCTCCTCTTTGTGCTGGTAAATGCGGCTAGGCATCTGGGTGTCAACAGCGAAATTGCTCTTAACGAATGTTCGGACAAGTTCGAGAGACGGTTTCACCACATCGAGAATCGGTTGAGCGCCGCGGGCAAGACGTTAGACGAGGCCGATCTGGCTGAGATGGACCGCCTGTGGGACGAAGCAAAAGTCTTGGAAAAGGAGCCAGGGTAAAGCGAGCCGACATCATGAAGGATCTTGATTACCTTATCAATCTGCCTTATACAATTGCATTGGAATCGTTGACGATACGAGATAATTCAGGTTTACGGAGAGCAGAATGAAGTCACCTAACGGAAAAGCACAACAACAAAACCGGTCGAACGGGCCCGGAAAGGCGGCTCAGAAAGCTGAACCTCAGGAAAGTCGCAGATCCGGGGGGATCAGCGAATTCGCGATAGACTGGGCATTTATGCTTCTGGTGGTAATTGCGGGAGTGTTGATGCTCTTCCTGGTGCTCCGATAAGGCAGAATCTAGAGGGTTTGCGGTTCGACAGCGAATGTGGTCTCCGGGGCTTCTTACAGCCTCTCTTGAAGGGCTTCAGGTGACCGTCAGTGAATCCGGAATGCGGCACTTGTCGTCTTCTTCTCTGCACCATTTGCGCTTGTATGCGTCTTGGAGCTTGTACAGAAGCTCATCGATCTCCACCGGCTTCATCAAATAATCGAACGCACCCAGCTCAAGGCCTTCCACAGCCACTTCCACATTTGCGTGGCCCGTCAGGATGATCACTTCCAGTCCGGGATCGAGCTTCTTGATCTCCTTGAGCGTCTCGATTCCGTCCATGTCCGGCATCTTCATATCGAGCACGATAACGTCCGCGGGAGATTCCCGCAGCATCGCGATGGCCGCGCGTCCGCTGTTAGCAGCTCGAACTGCGAGCTTGCGTTTTTCCAGTCGTTTCAACAGGGTATCGACAAAGTCTTTCTCGTCGTCCACCAGCAGTACCCGGAACTCTTCCACCTGCTCTACCTCCCTCTTCGGGCTGGAAACGGGCAACCGTATTCGCTATGCCATCGTAGACAAGTGGGCCTCATAATACCATGTTTGGACACTTCCGGCACCTCTTCATAGGAACTGCCATAGCTGGAGAGCTACAACGAATTATGAAAGCCCTCGGCTCCGCCGACCACTCCGGGGCTTCGCCTCGGAGTTAGGCTGCAAGAGCGCATCGTTGCGCAATCA
The DNA here is from genome assembly GCA_049323095.1 of Thermodesulfobacteriota bacterium. Lineage (GTDB taxonomy): Bacteria > Desulfobacterota > Desulfomonilia > Desulfomonilales > Desulfomonilaceae > VGSG01. Next base: position 10,697 of record JBMOME010000118.1, on the reverse strand, counting down.
TTTGGAGGGGAGACCCATCTCCCCTCCAAACCACCCCATACGTAAACCCAAACAGGGGTACCTCATGCCGGCGACTTTCATGGGAGTGGACTTTCGAAGACATGGAAGAGCAAGTTTCGCACCGTCGGCACACGTTTCACATTGTTTCAGGAGGCGCCGAAAGCACCATTCCACAACCGCCCGGAAATCAATATAATTGTGTGATCTCCTAATGTTATGCGGACCCCTGAATCGCTTGGCTGGTTATTACAAAGAGGCCCGTTGCCGGGACCTGGAACAGCATCCCCGTAAAGCGTGGCTCTGGGACATGCCGCCCAGACCGAATCAATGTGAAACGATCACAAGCGCTTGAAATTATTCTGCTTGCAATGACCTCGCGGATAATATACCCTCTTGCACAAGTGACGCCGTAAAACACGTCCACCATCCGTCTCGTCTCTTCCAAAATCGGGTCCAATCTTATTCCTGGCGCACTGATTGTGGGGCAGTACGCTTGGAAGCTCTCATTTGTTGCGTTTTCCGCGCAGAGGGGGTGTCTTCTGCGTGCAAATCCATATCACAAAGATCACTAAAGTTTGAGTTGGAGGACGATCACAGATGAAACGGGGTGAAAAACTGTACCGGATGTTCATGGCCGCGTCCATGGCCCACGCTCGGTGGGACTATGAAGTATCCATGAGCATATTGTCCGACAAGAGGCGACTTTACCTACTAGGGTTCATGTTGCTTCCCATCATTATTACGTCCGTGGCCTTTGCCGCGGACCCGGCCGGCGCTTTAGGGGGTTATAAGGCCTATACGCCCGCCTATTACTCGACCTCCATTTTCCTGGTTTCCATCATCATCGGTATGTGTGCGGGGTTAATCACCGGGGCTATCGGCGCGGGCGGCGGCTTTATCATCACGCCCGCTCTGATGAGCGCGGGCGTAAAAGGCATCCTGGCGGTGGGCACGGACTTGTTTCACATCTTTGCCAAGGCAATCATGGGCACTGCAGTACACAAGAAGCTGGGAAATGTGTCCATCGCTTTGGCGATAGCGTTCCTGGTCGGTTCCGGTATCGGCGTCACAGCAGGCGGAACCATCAACCGGGCAGTGTACGAAGCGAACCCGGTACTGTCCGACCTCTTCATCAGTTTGGTCTACGTGGTACTTCTAGGTTTTCTGGGGACCTATGCACTCCTGGACTTCTTGAAGCTCAACAAAGCAGGGGTTGATGTTGGGGCACATTCGGGGGAGAGCCCTCACGGCGCGGAGGCCGCATCCGGCAAGGTGGGATTGCCCGCGAAACTCCAGGCTGCCAAAATACCGCCTCTGATTGCCTTTGATGAGGATCTGGCTCCCGGCGGAAAGCGCATTCCCGCGCTCTTCGTCGCGATTTGTGGCGCGATCGTGGGCTTTACCGCGGCCATTATGGGAGTCGGTGGCGGTTTTCTGACCTTTCCCATGTTCGTGTACGTGTTAGGCGTCTCTTCATTCACCACAGTTGGGACCGACATCCTCCAGATTATCTTTACGGCAGGGTATGCGTCCATCGCTCAGTATGCGATCTACGGTTACATTTTCTACACCCTGGCTATGGGGATGCTCTTGGGTTCTTTGATCGGTATACAAGTGGGCGCATTCACTACCAAGGTGGTCAAAGGGATCCACATTCGGGGATTCTACGCCATCGCGATTCTCGCGGGTTTTGTGAATCGGCTCTTCGCGCTTCCCGCGAAGCTCAAGGGGATGGAATTCATCGACATATCGGACAGTCTAGCCAAAGGCCTTGAGCAGGCAGGCACCTGGATCTTCTTCGTGGTTATTGGGATCTTTGCCGTCTGGGTTGTAAGCAAGTTCCTGGGCAACCTTAAGACACTGAGAGGGGAGGTCTAATACCATGGTCGTCAAAAACAAGAAGCCATTCGCTGTGGGAATCGTCTTGACCGTCTCCTTCTTGGTGGTACTGGTGCTCATGTTCATTCCTCTGTTCGACGGACATAATGCGCTTGTGGCCGCGGACCAGCTTTTCAACTCGATCTCCAAGGGCTCGACCTATTTCATTCCCAAGCTGAAGGCGCAGGGTGAGGCTTTCGTGGGCCAGAATTTCGATGTTGCCTTGAAAGCCAAGAACAAAGAAAACGCGGAACAGATGGCCAAGCAGCTCAAGGCCGCTGGAGCCACAGTCAATGTGTCCGATACCAACCTGAAGGTCAGCGGAGACCTGGGAAAGGTTATGGCTGCCGCGCTCGCGGATAGCGACGCGATGTTTCATAATCGAGAGGATGAGCTCACCAAGAAGTATGGATACGCCGGAAAAACCGCGCTGCTTGCCTGGTGGGGCGCCCTGAAGGAGATGGACAAAGACCTGACGCGGCAGAAGAGCTTCAAGCCCGCGGCCTTCATCGCGGAGGCGATCAAGAAAGGGGTGGAGCCCGCGTATAATTTCTTCGGGATTTCGCCCCAGACAGCATCTTCTCGCGCGGGTATTCTCGTGTTTTCGCTGGTGTTCTATGTTGCTTATACCCTCTGGTGGGGAATGGCCATTCTCTACCTTTTCGACGGGTTTGGCTTGGAACTGAAGGCTGGGGCAAAGAAAGAAATGTAGAAACGCTTGCAAATCCTGTAAGCTTTTGGGAAAAGACCGGAGGAGCACACTTGTGGGGGCGCACGGTCATGCGTCCTCACAAGGCTCCCCACGGCAGCTCCACGATTTGCGCCCTGGGCAACTCATGATCGAGCCCGGGTGTCAAAGAAATTGCTGTGAAAATTGTCGGCCCGAGCGACCCGTGATCGGACCAACGTATGGGGTGGTTTGGAGGGGAGATGGGTCTCCCCTTCAAGTTATTGCGCAACGATGCGCTCTTGCCGTCACTCTCCGAGGCGAAGCCCCGGAGTACTCGTCGAAGCCGCCGATTTTCATGATTCGTTGTAGCTTTCTAGCTATGGCAGTTGATATAATAACGATGCGCTTTCACTGCGGTAATCTCGCACCAGTTGCAGGTTTATGAACTGGATCATCTCTTCTTTCAGGAGGCTCCTCGCCGAAATCGGCCTTGGATCTGATTCACCAGCCACAGAGGAAGATCTCCGGGCCGCTTTCAGAACGCGCTACCATAATTTCCGCCTCCTCCTGACCGCCAATAACAAAGCCCTCGAAATCATGACCGATCTGGAAAAAGCTCTCCAGGGAGAGCAGCCGTTCGGCATGTCTTTTGTCAGATCTCGCTCCACCGCGGTCTGCGTAAATGTCTTCCGCATCGTCAAGCATCTGGACGAGATCGCGGCGGGCAAATACAACGAGCTGTACGACCGATTCAGGATCATCCAGGCTCGGATCAATGAAGCCCTGGAAGTTAAAAAGCCGCTGACCACAGGGGAGCTGGTCCTTCCTTTCTCAGCCGTGGACCGGCACATGGTGGACCAGGTGGGGAGCAAGATGGCTAATATCGCCATACTCTCGAATGAGATCGACCTGCCGGTTCCGCCCGGGTTTGTGATCACATCGACCGCGTACGAACGCTTTCTCCAGCATCACGATCTGCAAACCGAGATAGATCGTAGGATCCAGGCCGCGTCCTCGGAAAAGATGGAGGATCTGTACAGCCTGAGCGCGGAAATTCAGCAGCTCGTCATGGCCGCGGAAGTTCCTGCCGAGCTGGAGGCTGCTATCATGGCCGAATATGCAGACGTGGAGCACCGGAGCGAACCCAACGTGAGAGTCTCTCTGAGGAGCAGCGCGCTCGGCGAAGACGTCGCGGGTCACACCTTTGCAGGCCAGTTTCGGTCAGAGCTGAACGTGAGCCGCGAGAATATCCTTGAGGCGTACAAGTCGGTCTTGTCGAGCAAGTACGACCTCGCGGCTATGGCGTACCGCCTGAATCGAGGCATACCCGATGAAGAGGTCGCTATGTGCGTCGGGTGCATGGCCATGGTGAGCGCGATATCAGGCGGGGTGATGTATTCCAGGGATCCTCTCAACCTCCGAGACCGACGTATCTTTATCAGCTCCGTGTGGGGCTTGCCCAAAGCCGTGGTTGACGGAAGCGTGGACCCGGACCTCTTTATCGTGGGTCATGAGAATGGCATGTCGATCCTGGATAGGCAGATCAAGGTAAAGGAACTCCAATATATATGCTATCCGGATGAAGGCGTATGCCGCCTTGAAACAGGTGGCGGCCGAAAAGCAGAGGCTTCCCTCACCGAAGAACAAGTGCTGGAGTTGGCTTCCATAGCAGCCAGACTGGAAGAATACTACGGATGGCCCCAGGATATAGAGTGGGCCATTGCCGCGGACGGCTCCATACGAATCCTCCAGTGCCGAGCCCTGGAACAGCACGAAGCCGCAGCTACCGACTCCCACCCTGAGGTGGAAAGCGCTTCCGAGGCCCTGATCGCGCGTGGAGGTGTCACCGCTTCACCCGGTGTGGCCTACGGCGAAGTCTTCATTGTGAAGAGCGACCTGGACAAGCTGCGTTTCCCGGACCGAGCAATCCTGGTAACGTCGCAGTCCCTGCCTCGATGGGCACCGCTTCTCAGTCGGGCCGTCGCTGTAGTAACGGAACTCGGAGGCGTAGCTGGCCATTTGGCGAACGTGGCTCGAGAATTCGGCGTGGCTGGGCTCTTTGGTCTGCCTCTTGCCACCGAGCTGCTCAAGAACGGCGATCGCGTGACGGTGGACGCGGACGGGCTGAGCATCTATCGAGGCCGTGTGGAGGAATTGCTCGCAGTCCGAAGCGCTCGAAAAAACCTAATGCTGGGCAGCCCGGTGTATGAAATCCTTCAGGCTGCGACAGAGCACATTGTCCCCTTGAACCTGCTTGATCCGGACGCGCCCGAGTTCCATCCGAAAAAGTGCGAGAGCCTCCACGATATCACTCGCTTCTGCCACGAAAAATCAGTCCACGAGATGTTCAATTTCGGCAAGGAGCACCATTTCTCCGAGCGTGCGAGCAAGCAACTCGTTTGGCACGTGCCCATGCAGTGGTGGATCATCAACCTGGACGACGGATTCAAGGAAGAGGTCAAGGGAAAGCGAGTCCATCTGGACAACATTACGTCCATTCCCATGCTGGCAATTTGGGGTGGGGCAATGGCAGTGCCATGGGAAGGCCCTCCACCGGTAGATGCCAAAGGCTTCATGTCGGTCCTGGTCCAGGCCACCACAAATCCCGCGCTCGAACCGGGGCTGGATTCCATCTATGCCGTACGAAATTACTTTATGATTTCCAGGAACTTCTGCAGCCTCACTTCTCGGTTCGGGTTTCATTTTTCTACCGTGGAAGCCCTGGTAAGTGAGCGTGACCCGGAGAACTACATCAGCTTCGCATTTAAGGGCGGCGCTGCTGATTACGGCCGAAGAGTCAAGCGGGCCATGCTCATCGGTCAGATCCTGGAAGAGCACGGTTTCGACGTGGAAGTGAAGCAGGACAGCCTTTTTGCGAGGCTTGTGGGCAGGGACGAAACTTACATGAAAGATCGCCTGAAAATCCTGGGGTATCTGATAATGCACACCCGGCAGTTGGACATGGTCATGTCCAAAGACGCGTCCGTAGCCGAGTACCGCAACAAATTCGGCAAAGACATAGCCCAGATTCTTGAGAATCCTGCAGCAGAGATCCGGGCAGACGCTTAACAACAGCTTCATTTTAGTTTAGATTCACGATCTAGGGTGGACATCGATTAACGCTTCTTAACAAAGGGACGTGACAAAGTGACGATCAAGCTGATTCGCGGGCACTCCCTGAAACTGGCCGCGTTTCTTCTTCTGGTTCTGCTCATAGGCCTTTTGCCGGCAGGCTCGCTGTTGTTGAACGCGCAGAGCCCCAAAAGGCCAAATATTGTGTTCATTCTGACCGACGATCACCGTGCGGACTTCATGAGCTGCGCAGGTCATCCGGTGGTCAAAACCCCGAACCTCGATAGGCTCGCTTCTGAAGGCATGCTCTTTTCAAACGCGTTTGTCACGTCCGCGCTTTGCAGTCCGAGCAGGGCGAGCTTTCTTACCGGCCTGTATGCCCACACTCACGGCGTGCAGAACAATCTCACTCCCTGGAGGGATGAAAGCGTCACGTTCCTGGAGCTTTTCAAGCAAGCCGGGTACGACACCGCGTTCCTCGGCAAGTGGCATATGCCTGGACGCTTGCCCAAACTCCGCGGAGTGGATCTGTTCGTTTCGTTCACGATCCAGGGCGGGCAAGGCAGGTACTGGAACTGCCCTCTGACTGTGAACGGCGTTGAGACCCCGTCTCGTAACCCATACATCACGGAAGAGCTCACCGACCGTGCCATTGAGTTCATCTCCCAAAAGCGTGACAACCCGTTTTGTGTGTACCTTTCGCACAAAGCCGCACACCACGAATGGAGCCCCCCCAAGGACCTGGCTCGCTTGTATGAAGACGTTGAGGTCTCCCACCCAAAGGAGGCGGATACCTGGGTCACATCTATGTACGGCAATGTGTACGCGGGCACATTTGGAAGGCTCGACCATCATTATAAGAACTACTGCCGCGTGGTGGTGGATGTGGACCGAAACGTGGGACGATTCCTCAAGAAGCTTGAAGAATTGGGCTTCGCTGACAACACGATCGTCTTGTACGCAGGAGATAATGGCTACTTCTGGGGCGAGCATCGGCTCGTGGACAAGAGATGGGCTTATGAGGAGTCCATACGGATTCCGTTCATTGTGCGTTGCCCGTGGCTGATCAAGGACCCGGGCAGACGGGCGGATCAGATGGTGCTCAACATAGACCTGGCTCCAAGCCTGCTGGAAGCTGCGGGCTTGCCTGTCCCGGAACACATGCAAGGGAAAAGCTTCGTGCCCATACTGAAGTCTGCATCGGCTCCCGGCAGAAAAGCTTGGCTGTACGAATATTCCAAGGATTTTCCGTACAACACACCAGGAATCGAAGGAGTGCGAACCGACACGCATATCTATATTGAATATTCGAGTAAGAGGCCGCCGGAGCTGTACGACGTGGTCAAAGATCCGCGCCAGCAACGCAACCTGATCGACACAGACGAGGGGAAGCGCCTCCTGCCCGAAATGAAGAAGATGCTGGAAGACCTGAAAAAAGGAAAGAAGTTCGATTAAGAGGGCTCATGCCATTGCGTGCTCAAGGAAGCAATTCTCTAGCAATTGCTCAGATTCTCATCCTTCTCGTGGAGCGTGGCCCGTCATTCCTGCGAAGGCAGGAATCCAGGTT
>JBMOME010000118.1:960-3500 GCA_049323095.1 Thermodesulfobacteriota bacterium | reverse complement strand
AGAGACGCACAAGCTTTCCCCCTGTCCGCCTAGGGGCTTCTGGATTCCCGCTTACGCGGGAATGACGGGAGAAGGCTTGCCGGCTGCGTTCAACCGGATTTCCCATCTCCTGGCCGGACGGACTCTTTTTGAGGGAAATTCCTATGAAAGTCTTCGGCTTGAGGTACCCCTGTTCGGGTTTACGTATGGGGAGATTTGGAGGGGAGATGAGTCTCCCCTCCAAATTATTGCGCAACGATGCGCTCTTGCTCCCATACTCCGTGGCGAAGCCCGGAGTGCCCGCCGGAGCCGAGGACTTGCATAATTAGTTGTAGCTCCCTAGCTATGGCAGTTGGCATATGAGGTCAGTTATGCAAAGAGGGACGTTCGCACAACGATTTATCTTTCCCGCGGCCTTGGGCTTGGCGATCATGCTGGGCACGCTGTGGATCTACAATGTGTCCTGGCGGATTGATAACGATACATTACATCAGTGGTTGGCGTTTGTGATGGGTCTGGGGCATATGGCCGTGCTCTTGGGGGGATCTTTGCTGATCTATCCCATTGCCTTTTTCAGAGGCGCGAGCTTGTTGGAGCGTATTATTGCGTGTCTCGTGGTCCCGGTGGTTTGGTCGGTGACTGAAATCATCAGGGTCACCGAATTCTTCACATTCGGCGAGTCGTTGTATTACGGCGTGAATAGTCAGTTTGTGACGTACCTCGCGTGCGCTGCATTGCAGATGGGGCTATGCGAGATAATCTGCCGCTGGTGGATCCGTGGCAGAGCCGGCGCTCCCGCGAAAATGGTTCCTCGTGGAGCCGTGATTTCTATTCTGGTGGGCCTGGTCGGCGTGTATGTGGTCATGATTTGGGGAGGCGGAGTGCACTGGTTCTATTTGTACCAACAAGGCTACAAAGCGCTCTTCCTATAATTAGTTGGGTGCCTTTTCGAAAGCACCCGATATGTCATGATCCCTCGGATCTTGTCTTCCACTCTTCGTACTGCGCCATGCGTGCCAGCAAGCGGACTGCACGCTCAAGGCTTGGGATGGGCAGGGCGCGACCCTGGGCCATGACCTGAGCACTGGCCAGAGCCGCGTCCGGGCCGTAGAACCATGCTACAACGGGTTTGTTTGCCTTTTCAGAAAGCTCCTGGATAATCTCCACCACGCCCAAATAAGCCTGTTCCGCGGGCCTCAACGCCAAGGCAAGGCAGATAACCGCGTCCACTGCGGGATCTCGAAGCATTTCGCTAAGCGCTTTCCGATATACACGCTTCATCCCGTGCTTCATCAATGCAGGCCAGATATCTAAGGGATTCCCCAGAGGCATCCAGAGTGGCGAAAGTTCGTGGATAGGCGCTAGAGTTTCGTTGCTCAGTTCCGCAGGAGAAAGTCCTCGCGCATGCATCTCATCAAGCAACATGATTCCGCCCGCGCCGGAGAGCGTTACGACTGCGACGCGTCGTCCGCGCATGGGTGGAAGCCGAACAAAGCCCTGAACTACGTCCAAGAGCTCATCCGAATCATTGACCCGTATGATTCCGCCGCTGCGCATCACCGCGTCCGCGATCCGGTCCTCGCCGGCCATCGAACCGCTGTGAGTCGCGGCTGCTCTGGCTCCTGCTGGTGAACGCCCGGTTTTCAGAGCCACCACCGGAATACGGCCGGTCACCTTTCGAGCAACTTCAATCAATTGCCGACCGCGGCTGATCTCTTCCGCGTGGATCGCCACCACCTTGAGTCGCGGATCGAATCCCAGCCATTCCAGCGCGTCCACCATATCGAGGTCACACGCGTTGCCCACATCAACGCCAATGCCCATGCCTCCTAGGAAGATGGCTGACCCAACGAAGAAGACACCCGACTGGCAGATCAGGCCCACAGGCGGTTCCTCGCGATCCAGCGGCATGAAAGAAGTCGTGAATCCGTGGAACGCGTTGGTGACGCCCAAAGTGTTAGGGCCCAGGATGCGAACGCTGCCACGGGCAGCCTCTTCAAGCATTGCTTTCTGAAGCTCCGCGCCCCTGGCATCGGCTTCTGAGAAGCCCTGGATCGTGACGATTACCGCGGAAATCCCCTTGGCCGCACACTCCCCGATTACTTGCGGGACAGCCTCGCGAGGTGTGGAAACCACCGCGAGGTCCACCTTGGCAGGCACGTCCGCGATGTTTTTGTGAACCGGCAGGCCTGCGATTTCCTTGGCGTGGGGATGCACGAGGAAGATTCGGCCCTGGTATCCCCAGCTCTTGAGATGATCGACCGGATTGAGAGAACCCGGACCGCTCTTGCGTGGAACTCCGATGAAAGCCACAGAGCGGGGTTCGAGAAACAGCGATCTGATTTGGTCAGAGCTCACAGACCCGTATCCTCACGTGAAATACTTGGCAGCCGATGCCGATTCAGGCTGCTGGAGAGCTTTGCCATAGAGCACGCTTCATCATGCATACATGCAGATCCGACTTGTTACAAGGAAGATGTCGATTTAGGCTGTGAACGTGCTTTGTCCCCTGGACGCGATGGGGGGAGGAAGCAATGCTGTAGGGGCGCATGGCCATGCGC
>JBMOME010000118.1:0-950 GCA_049323095.1 Thermodesulfobacteriota bacterium | reverse complement strand
GACGAGGGGGTTGCTTCGGGCTTGACGCCCTGGCAATGACAGCTGGCGGCGACGTTATGTTTCTTAGGGCGAATCGCTTTCAATGGATACCACGTCGTCGCAATTGAGCTGGCGGACATCGCTCTGTTCGTATATGTGTGGAAGTGGCTTTCGAGTGATAAAGGAAAGGTCTCGGCAACACATCCGGAATACTGCAGGGGGTAAGTCATGGCGGACGGGCGCATTCACTACGGTTGGATTGTGGTGCTAACTGGGCTCCTGGTGACTATTGGGGCTCACGGCTTTGGGCGCATGTCTTACACCCTGATTTTGCCTGCCATGAAGGATGGGTTGCAGTTCGACTATACCCAGCTTGGGCTCCTCGCGACCGGCAACTTCGTCGGATACCTCGTGATGGCGTTTATCGGGGGAATCCTGGCTGCTTGGTTCGGGACTCGAATCGTTATCGCTATGGCCTTGATCCTCATGGGCATAACCATGATCCTGACGGGTTTGGCTCAAACATTCGGTTTCGCGTTTTCCATGAGATTGTTGACCGGTCTGGGGAACGGCGCAGCGTACGTTCCTGCCATGGCTCTGGGATCCGCGTGGTTTGCTATCTCACGAAGGGGCTTTGCTACGGGGATTGTTGCCGGCGGCATCGGTGGCGGTACCATGATTGCCGGGCTCGTGGTGCCCATCATTCTGGGTGTGTATGGCGCTGATGGGTGGCGGTTCGCTTGGTATTACCTGGGTGGCGCAGTCCTGGTCATCGCGGGCATCGCCGGTCTGCTGATACGCAGCCTGCCTGAAGAAAAAGGACTCCGCCAGGTGGGAGCGACCGAAGATGCGTCAGCCACCCCCACAGGCCAGCCTCAGACAACGGCGTTACGATGGGGCACGATCTATAGGCGGAGAGCAGTCTGGTACCTGGGCCTGGTGTACATGATGTACGGCCTTTCCTACCCGAT
>JBMOME010000117.1:13122-14012 GCA_049323095.1 Thermodesulfobacteriota bacterium | reverse complement strand
CACCGATCCGGACCTGCTTTCCTGCGCACTGCGAGAGACCGCTGAAGAAGTGGGCATCCGACCCGAGGACGTGCGCATCCTGGGAGAACTGGACGATTTCTACACCGTAGCTACCAGTTACCTAGTGGTTCCTTTCGTTGGAGTGCTCCCGTATCCCTACGAGTTCAAACCAAGCGCCAGAGAGATCGACGAGGTGCTGGGCGTGCCGTTGGAAATCTTCTTCGACCCCAGCCGTCGAAGCGAGGAAACTTGGCATTATCAGGACACGGACATCGAGGTGGTCTTCTACAAGTGGCAAGGACACAACATTTGGGGAGCGACTGCGAGGATTCTCAAACACTTCACTGAACTGATCGAGGATGGGCGCTCGGAATTCTCGGTCTGTGCTTCTGAAGGAGCCTCAAATGGTACCCGCTGAAGTCTTTCCCGACGATTTTTCTCGCTGCGTAGCGTTTCATGGGCATGTGTGCCCCGGACTGGCCATAGGTTTTGCCGCGGTCAATGCGGCCCGGACAATGCTAGGGAGTGCTCACGCTCAGGACGAAGAACTTGTGGCCATTGTGGAGAACGATTCGTGCGCGGTGGACGCGATCCAGGTGTTGACCGGCTGCACCTTTGGCAAAGGGAACCTGATTTTCCGAGACTGGGGAAAGCAAGTCTTCACCTTGATGGACAGAAAGACCGGACGCGCGGTTCGCGTGTCACTGCGAAACCGAGCTTTGCCCGGACATGAAGAACGCAGGGCGCTCAAAGCAAAGATCGACGCCGGGGAAGCTTCTCAAGAAGATAAAGAGAAATGGGACAAGCTTCGTCGAGAGGCAGTGAGCGCGCTCGTGCGCGGCGAACCTGCTGACTTCTTTGAAGTCAGGGAGATAGCCCTGGAAATGCCC
>JBMOME010000117.1:0-13112 GCA_049323095.1 Thermodesulfobacteriota bacterium | reverse complement strand
CCAAGCCATGCGCCAAATGCGGCGAACCTACCATGATGTCCCGACTCGTGGAAACCGAACAAGGTTTGATCTGCCGGGGGTGCATACAGGGCGGCGCTTCACGTTGAAAAATGCCTCGTCTCTGAACGGGATTCCCATGGAGGCAACACGAAGGTCAAAAGGAATGGAACGACTATGAAGGTTTCAGACCACCTATACGTTTACCCGTGGACAAACCAGAGAGAAAACAACTGTAACAGCATCCTCATAGACGGCAAAGTCCCATTGCTGGTAGACCCCGGGCATTTGCACCGCGTAAACGAGCTGTTCACGCGCATGCAAGCCGACGGATTCGATCCGAAGAAGATCAAGACCGTGATTGCCACGCATGCGCATCCTGACCACTTCGAGGGAACAGCGGCCTTTTCAGACCCGTCCGTAAAAATCGGGCTCTCCCGACAAGAAGAGAGCTTTATCGAAGAAGTCTGGCGCCCCGCGTACCTCAAACAAGGCATAAAGATGCCGGACTATCGTGTCGATTATTATCTCCAAGAGGGGACCCTGGAACTGGGAAAGCATGAATTCGAGGTCATCCTTGCGCCGGGCCATTCCCCTGGGAGCTTGTGCTTGTACTGGCCCAGACATAGAGTCCTGATTCCCGGGGACGTGGTCTTCTACCAGGGGGTAGGCCGTTTTGATTTGCCCGGCGGCAAAATGGAGCAGCTCAAAGAGAGCGTGGAGACGCTTTCTCGGCTGCACGTGGAACTGCTCATTCCCGGTCATGGGCCGGCTCTTCAGGGTGCGGACAAGGTGCGGAGTAATTTCGAGTTCATCAAGAAGGCCTACTTTGGTCTTGGCTAAGAGAAGTTCAAGAATTCGGCAGGTGGTTCAGATTTTTGAACGAGCAGAAAGAGATGTTATGTCAATATATTAGCACACAGGTAAGCAACGTGTTCAAAAATTTGAACATTTTGGCGTAGGTTCAATGGATTCGAGTCTCAGGCTCGCCATTGTTAACCATCTTGAATTATTCAGGATATCTTGCAGCGGTTGGCTCTTAAAAAAGTGGCACGAGATTTGCTCTTCCCCAAGGCATAGAAAGCTATTCCTCCTACGCCAACTGTTACTCACAGTTGGTTTTTTTTTCGAGCCGCGGCACAGGAGGAAGGCTGGAGCCTGATGCACACCCGTTCCTTCATCACCATCTTCCTGTGCATGGGGTTGGCGCTTGCCTTATTCTTTCGCGCGCTCAGCCCCACCGAGGCTTCTCCTCTGGAGGCCCGTTCGGGCACTATTCTGATTCTTCCTTTCCACGTGATTTCCGGGCAGAGCGATAAGACATTGAAGGATTTCAGCGACCACGCGGACAAAACGCTCAGGTCTTCCGTGGATATCTCCGGAACGGAGTTGCGAGTGGAGGCGGAAGACGTCACGAAGAAGCTTCTGGAACAAAAAGGCTTTCCTTCCACGGAGCAGGAAGCAGTGAACCTGGGGACTCAAGCGGGGTCGGCTCTGGTGGTTTTCGGTGTGCTATCGGAGGAGGACGGTCAGTTCCGCCTCAATGGCATTCTATGGGACATCCGGAAAGAGCGCATAGTTGTCCGAACCGACTTGAAGGTGGCGAACATCCACGGACTCCCCACGTTGCTCCAGATATTCGCGGTCAATATAAACAAGGGGATCTATGGGAGTCCACGGCTGCCTTTCTACCGCGCGGACCCGTCGGAAAAGCCGGGCGCCTCGACACGGGACAGATTGTACGCGCCGGTCTCTATTCGCAGAGACCCAGCCGGGCCGTGGCGTAGTCCGGAACTGCCTCTGGACCTGAGAGCTGTGGACATCGCGGACGTGGACGGGGACAAGAAGAACGAAGCGATCTTCCTCGATGCCAGCCAGGTCACGGTCAGTCGCTTTGAAGAGGGCAGCCTCAGGACGCTTTTCCAGTTCTCTCAGAGGCCTGCGGACTACATAAGCGTTGAAGCTGAAGATCTCAATGGCGATGGCAAGGCGGAAGTGATCTTGTGCTACCAGACTCCGTCGGGCATGGAATCGGCCATTTTCAACTATGCGAATCGTATCATGCGAGAAGTCGCCAAGTTCCCTCACCTTATTCTCGCCACGGTTGCCGATCCCACCAACGAGAAAAAGCGCATACTTCTGGGTCAACGCACCGATCGTCCCGACATTTTTTCCGGCGAGATGATCGTTTTCCGCATGGAAGGCCAAGAAGTCACTCCGGTTGGCAAGGCTTCACTACCTCCCGGCACCTTATTGCTCAGCTACGCCTCAGGCAGATTGGGCCGAGCCGGAACATTTCTCCAGGTGGTTCTGAATCAGGATCAGCGTCTCATGGTCTTCGACGAAGAGAATCGACTCCTCGCCAACATGACCGACAAGCTTTTCGGTGTGCCGCGTGCCCTCAAGGTATCCGACAAGAAAGGCGCGCCAGGATTGATTTATCCGGGAAGAATCCTCATTGCGGATACGGACGGCGACGGAGAGAACGAGGTGCTCGCGGCAAAACAAACGGGCGCAGGTTGCGTGATCGAAGATCTGTTATGGGACGGGATCGAACTGAAGCCGAAGTGGAAGACGGTCGGATCTCCGGGGATCATACCCGACTTCCGAATCCGAGACCTGAAGAATGCCGGCACCCGGTCTCTTGTGGTTCTCCTTGTTAGCTATCGACCCGTGTTACCTCTGCTCACAGGACCTCGAAGTGTAGTTTTCGCGTACGACATCCTTCCGTGAAATTTTCGCGATCCTTACCATAGTTGCTGGCAAAAAGAGACTGTCTCAAAAGTGGTGGCATTTGGAACATCGCGCTACGATGCGTGGGTGGCCGGGACGTTATACGTCCCGGTGCCGAAGGCACAGGAGGTTCATTCTCTTGCCAGTTTGTCGAGCAACTAATCCAAAAGTCGCATATCCTCCCCAATAAACCTCCTGTCGCTACGCGACCCCGATCCCGCGTCCCGCGGGAACGTCGGGGCCACCCAGTTGAGGCCTGTTTCGGCAATCGTGGCACGATTTCGAGTGGGATTGGATTTTTGAGACAGTTTCAAAACGGTGGCCGAATCATTTGTTCACAGCCCGCGTAGAGGCAGGTCTCGATAGGTTGTCTCAAAACCTTGCATGCACGGGATTTCAAGTAGGGCCGCTTCGAGAAGCACCCTGATTTCGGGTAGTGCGGGAATCGTCCCTATCGAATGGGTTTCATTCCTATGCGTGGCCAAACGATGAAGAGTCATCTGAATCAGACACGGACCTGCCAAAGCTCAGGTCCGTGGCACCCCGGGCCGATATGGGTTGGATGCTGGGTGCCACTGACCTGGGCACCAGGTCAGTGCTGCCTTTGTTACAACCTCAGCTTCACCTTCTGAAAGCGAGCCGGTATCAAATGATAACCCTTGAGACAGCCCCTCCCTTCCGGCCCGAAGACGAGAGCTAAGATGCCAGTGCCACCAAGAACAGGATATTACTTGTCTGAAAGCGAATGGGCATCAAACAGGGGGATTGTGCCAACGGGCGAATGCCTTGCAGGGGTGTCTGCCCGACAATCACTTGCTGGGGCCGAGTGATTGTCCTTCGCCTCTACCTGACTGCACGCGTATTCGAAGTATTCCGGGTCGATCTCAAAGCCCACGAAAGAAATCCCTAGATCCATGCACGCCAATGCGGTATTGCCCAGCCCCATGAAGGGGTCCAGGACGAGACTCACTCTAGCGAGCCCGTGGAGCCGAATGCACATTTCGGCCAATCGCGGAGGGAAGCTGGCTGGATGAGGCCGATCCTTCATCCTTGAGACAATGGTTTTGTAAGGGATAAACCAGGTATTTCCGCGGCATCGAAGGTCCTTGCCGGCGGATTTCCACCTCGTAATGTTGGACTTGTGTTTGTATGGTACCCCCACAGCGAGCCGGTCCAGTTCCACGTCTCCACTTACCGTGAAATGGAAGACGTACTCATGCGCGTCGGAAATATACCGGCGGCTGTTGATCGGCTTTATGTGTCCGACGATCACATCCTGACTGAGTCCGTGATCGTCGCCATTACTCGTTGCATCAACAGCTATTGATTTGATCCAGTGGATGGTGTTCTGGAGGTGGAACACGTTGCGAAGGCGCAGCGCAACTTCCATAGGACCCCACGGATCCTTGGGTTTGCCGCCGATGTTGAGAAACAGCGATCCGTTTCGACGGAGAACCCGTTTCACCTTGGTCGCCCATTCTTCCATCCAGTTCAGGTACTGGCTGCGACCGATGGTGTCGTCGTAAGAGCCGTAATTCACGCCAATATTGTACGGGGGTGAGGTCACTACCACGTCGACGCTCTGCTTCCGCATCCGGTCCATGCCCTGGAAGCAGTCTTCCCCGCAGAGTTTGATTGTGGTGGAATCCTTCTTGAATACTCTCTGTGACATGACGGTAATTACCGGTCCCGAATCATGAGATTGCCTTGTTTTCGCCCATTCCAACAAATGCTAAAACAATGCTCGGTTACATCGGAAGACAGGAACAGGACTTGATAGGTGCGGGCCGCCAGAGGCTGTCTCAAAATCCTTGGAAGCACACAATTGCAAGTAGGGGCGCTTCGAGAAGCGCCCTGATTTCGGGCGGTTCACGAACCGCCCCTACCGAATGGATTGCAGTTTATGACTTCTCAGACAGGCTCTCCGTGACAGCATATCTTTCTCGAGAATCAACTGGCTCGGGCCGGCAGAGCCTGCCCCGAACCCAATCCGGGGGACGCCTGCCCCTACCGCTACGAGAAAAGGGGTCTCCCAGAGTGACTTCCACAAAGATCGATATGCTCTTAGCCCTTTTCCACCTGCGAGGCCTTCTTTTCGACCTCTTTAGCCTGCTTCATTCTGTATTGTCTGACTTTTTTCCGCAGCGAGTCGTCAAAGCATGCGAGTATCTGCACTGCGAGCAGTCCTGCGTTCTTTGCTCCTGCGCTGCCAAGCCCCATGCAGGCTACAGGCACCCCACCCGGCATCTGGACTGTGGAAAGCAGCGCATCCAGTCCTTTGAGCGACGACGAATCCATGGGAACGCCGATGATAGGGATCACCGTATGGGCTGCAAGAAAGCCCGCCAGATGAGCTGCCATGCCCGCGGCCGCGATGAGTACCTTCCAGCCCTCTCGTTCCGCTCGTTCGGCCAGTTCAGCCACTCGTTTCGGGGTGCGGTGCGCGGAAGCCACGGTCATGAAGTAGGGAACGTTGAATTGCTCTAGGATTTCCGCAGCCTTCTTCATGACCGAGAGGTCTGAGTCACTGCCCATCACAATGCCGACCTGGATTTCTTTCATGCTGCCTGGTTGCTCCGGTCGCGCCCCTTAGCGGGAATGGGCCGCGGAATCCAGATACCGCGAGATCGCGGCATCGTACTCATGGGTGAGTTTGAACACTTTCCTAGCCAGTCGGAAGTTTGTCCCCAGCGACACTGACCCGCCGGTGCGAGCCATCTCTTCTTGCACAACCGCATAGTCTGCCGGGTCGGTTATCACGGTCACAAAAGGATAGTTCTTGGCTGCGGCCCTTAGAAGGGTAGGGCCCCCGATGTCGATGTTTTCCACGGCTTGGGCCAGCGTGCAGTCCGGTCGTGCCACGGTCTTTTCAAACGCGTACAGGTTTACCACTACCATATCAATCGGCTGGATCCCGTGTTTTTCCATTGCCGCAGCATGGTCGGGATTCGTGCGAATGCCGAGTATACCGCCGTGGATTTTCGGATGCAGGGTCTTGACGCGGCCGTCGAGCATTTCCGGAAATCCCGTGAATGCCGAAACCTCCGTTATGGGTATGCCTGCTTGGGCCAAGGCTTTCGCGGTTCCGCCCGTGGAGAGAATCTGAACTCCGAACCCGGCCAATGCTTTTCCCAGGCCTTCTATTCCAGCCTTGTCCGTTACGCTGATGAGAGCTCGTGCGATTTTGCCCATTCCTGCACCCACCTATTAAAGAACCTTACCACATCGCCGGAAGAAATATTTCCGCCAGTCCAATTCCGTATACAGTTATAGTGCTTGCCAAAAATAATGGACCATTGGTCATCCGTCACCCCGGCGAAAGCCGGGGTCCAGTCCCGCGCGGAACGCGGGATTGAAGAGACTGGATTCCGGCTTTCGCCGGAATGACGGTGTAGCACCACCGGGAATCGGACAAAAATTTTGGCAATCACTATATATGCGAACAGCCCATATTCGGGCTATTTGGCTGCTTCTTTGGGGATTCCTTTGAACATGTCTTTTCGGATTTGGTCGATGCGCTCGTCAGCCTGTTTCCCGACCGGCCCGGTGGGATCCATGTTCTTGATCATTTCCAGTTTTTTCAGGCCTTCCGCGACGTGGCCGGTTTCAATCAGGGCCACGCCGATCTGGAAATGCGCGGGCAGAAAGTCGGGGTCCAGTATCAAGATCTTCTTGAAAGTCTTTTGGGCCTCGTCATGCTCTTTCTGTTGCCTCAGTATCAACCCGATCTGTAGGTACGCTTCTTTAAACTTGGGATCTATCTTGATAGCTCTACGGTAATTCTCGAGGGCTTTGGCGAATTGTTTCTGACTCTCGTAGCAAAACGCGAGGTTATAAAGCGCCATGACATTCTGATCGTCTAATGATACCGCCTTCTGGTAGTACTGGATGGCCTTCTCCGGTTGGCCTTTCTTGAAATAAGCTACGCCCAGATTGTAGAGGGCTTTTTCCGGAGTCGCGTAAAGCGGGTCTTTCAGGCATTTCTCAAACTGCTCGATAGCTTCATCGAACTTGCTTTTGATCAGGTAGACCGTCCCCAAGTTGTTGCGAGCTTCCGTAAGCTTCGGTTCCAGCTTCAATGCTCTGTCGTACTGCTCGATCGCCTGGTCGTACATTCCCTTTTGCTGATATGCCAGTCCCAGGGCATGTTCTACGTCCGGATTCGTCGGATCGAGTTCATGAGCGGAGACTAGTTCCTTGAGAGCCTGAGGTGTCTTTCCTTCCTGAAGATACAGCGCTCCCGCTTTGTAATGCACTTCGACTTTCTGCCGGGTGGACTCGGAGGTCATCCCCTTCTGGGGAACGCATCCTCCGATGAGGCTCGCGGCGAGGAGCACGGTCAGAGCCAGGACCGGTGCGGTTATGGCTCTTGGAGCCGCGTAATGCCCCTGCGGACATTTCTCTTGTCTTGTAGTCCGATGCCACGCCATCGCTTTTCGGATTTCGCTCTGTCGGTTGTCTGAATTATGGTTTGGCACGCTCATGGTGAGGTTATGAGTTCTCGGACAAAGCGTTTCAAGAAATCGTAAAGATCGGTGGTGGAGTCCCACGTTCGGCAGTATGCTCGCTCGCTGTCGTCAATGGGTTCAAAATCGCTCTTCTGGTGCTCCAGGATTTCCAAACGGGCGTCGGAGGGATCGTCCGTGCTCTCCATTCGCTGCCGGAGCCTGTCACGAAGCACGGATTCGGGCGCGGAACACTCCACGATCCTGAATCCTGCCTTGACCTGGTTGGCCAGTTCTCCGGCCCGTTCTCGATAGCGGCGACTGCCGAAGGCTGCATCGAGAATCACGGATCGTCCCCGGATCAGTTGCCGCCGCGCGGTCTCCAGGAGGGCCTCGTAGGTCCTTTCCGTCGCACCGGACGTATAGATCCCCTTGCGGTACTTGTCAAGTCGATGTTGGGTGGGCTCCACGTTGTGGATCTCTTTCCGAATCACATCCGACCGGATCGGCTCCAACCCGAGCCTCAGTGCCAGTCCTTCTGCCAGGTAGCTCTTACCGCTCGCGGATAGACCATTGGTGATTATCAGACTGGGCCGAGCCGCGGGCTTGAGGTACGAGAGCGCAAGTGCAAAGTAATCGCGTGCAGCCGCTCGAGCCGCCTCCTTCTCCGCGTCCGACACTTCAGGTTCATCGAGCGTGAAACTCAAGACCTTGCCCCGAACTAGGGCACGATACGACTTGTAGTAATCCAAAAGATCCATGACATGCGGGTCGCCCGAAGAATCATGGTATCGCCGCGCCATACGATCCGCGAACGCGGGGAAGCCCCTGAAATCCAAGTCCATAAGCAGAAAAGCCAGATCCGCGGCCGTATCTCCGTAACGAAAACGATCGTTGAATTCGATGCAGTCGTACAGAATGATGCCGTTGAGAATAACCACGTGCTCCAGATGCAAGTCTCCGTGGCAATCACGAATGAACCCTTCCCGCACCCGATGCCCGAAGAGGTTCCGTTGGCTTTCCAGGAATTCCATCGTGAGCGCGACCAGCTCCTTATAGATCTTCTCGTCGATGGTGCGACCAATGTAAGGACGGGCCTGCTCGAAGTTTTCTTCCGCGTTGTACCGGATAACACCCGGTGCCCCGAACCTGCTGATCTCCGGTCCGGTCGGAGCATGTGCATGTAAGTACGCCACCCGCTCAGCCACCTGATCGACGATCTCCAGGGTCACCTGATCGTTTCTCAGCATAGTGAGCAGCATCCGTTCTTCGGGTAGATGCTTCATGAGGACCGCAACGTCGATCTCCTCACCTTGCCCGCGCAGATTGATCCCCTGCGGACCTTGGTGAATGGGGACCACTCCCAGGTATACCCCTTGGGAAAAGCGCGAATTGAGACGCACTTCTTGGGCACAATAGTACTTGCGCTTTTCCAGCGTGGTGAAATCGAGAAATCCCAGGTCGATGGGTTTCTTGACCTTGTACACAAGGTCTCCAGCGAGGAAGATCACGGAACTGTGCGTTTGTATTACATGGATCGATTGAGGCTGGTGAGGATATAGATCCGGGCGGGAAAGGGCTTGGATTAGCCTATCCAATTGAGCGATCACAGTTCCAGGCTACCTCCCGCGAGCTGGCCGCACGCTGCCAGAACATCGCGTCCCCGAGATTTTCGTATGATGGCCATGAGTGAACGGGACATGAGGATCTCTTGGAAACGAGTAACACGCTCCGGAGCCGGCGATCGGAGATCCTCAAGCATGTCGTCGTTGAGCGGTATCAGGTTAACTTTGGCTCGTATAGGGTTCAAGAGCTTGACCAGGCGCCGGGCATCCGCGTCGGAATCGTTAAAACCTCTGATCAGCACGTATTCAATGGTTATTCGGTCCCGTCTGGGCAGGGGATATTCTCGGAGTGCTTCCAGCAGTTCCGCGAGGGGATAGGTGCGGTTTATCGGCATAATCAGATCGCGTTGTTCGTCGGTCACCGCGTTGAGGCTCACCGCAAGCTTTGCCCTCGCGTCTCGGCCCAATCGTCTGATCTGGGGCACAAGACCGGATGTGGAGACCGTTAAGCGCCTCCACGAGATTTGAGGCCCAGTCGGATGGGTAAGAATGCCGATTGCCTTCACCGCGTGAGCGTAGTTCGCCAGCGGTTCACCCATGCCCATGAAAACTACGTTTGTGATGCGGCTGGACGGCGCAGTCTTGCGCACGGACAACACCTGCCCCACTATCTCCCCCGCGGTCAGGTTTCGCACGAGCCCCATGCGGGCCGTGCGGCAGATCTTGCATCCCATGGCACAGCCCACCTGGGTGGAAACGCACAGAGTATCGTGATCCTCTTCCGGGATCAGGACCGCCTCTACACCACGGCCATCCTCCATCTCCAACAGAAACTTGCGGGTGCCGTCCTGGGAGCACAGTTCCGAAACCACGCGAGGCAGGCCCACGCAAGCAATCAGGGACAATTCCTCCCGGAAGCCCTTCGAGAGGTTGGTCATCTCCTGGAATGAGTCGACCAGGCCCTGATGAATCCACTTCATCACCTGCGCAGCTCGGTAACGCTCTTTGCCTAGTTGAGCCATGAAGCTTTCCAGCTCGTCCAGAGTCATGCCCGTAAGATCGGGTCGGGACTCGGGAAGCGCTGGACGGTGAGCCGTTTGAGGCCTGAGCTGATGTGAGTCGATCATCATAGTAGTTTCGCGGCGTCTGAACGCGTCACGTAGCCGATAAGATTAATTGATCTCGATGTCGCTGAAAAAGTATCCGATTTCGAATCGGGCGCTCTCAACGGAATCGGATCCGTGGACGATGTTGTTCTGTTTGCTGTCTGCCCATCGGGCCCGTATGGTCCCTGGAGCTGCTTCTGCCGGGTCTGTTGCGCCCATTATTTCACGATTGCGCGCGATGACGTCGTCACCTTCCAGCACCATGAGAACCACCGGCCCGGAGATCATGAACTCAACGAGTTCCGGGAAGAAGGGCCGCTCCTTGTGTACATAGTAGAAACCTTCCGCTTCCTCGCGGCTCAGTTTCTTCATTTTCATCGCGGCTACTTTGATGTTTGCTTCCTCAAAAACCGCGATTACCGACCCGATGAGTCTCTTTTTGACGCCGTCGGGCTTAATTATAGACAAGGTTCTCTGCATGATGGTTCTCCTTTAGCCCTTCTATTTGCATATTGAGTCGCTCGTGCGCGTGGAAGGCGGCCGAAGCCGAGTCGGAAAACCTTTGTATATAAGAACTAGGCCAAAAAGGGAAGAAGAGACCCAAAGCTGGCAGTATCGATTCATCCATTTGGGGCAATTGACTCAACCGATGCATTGCGAGAAGTGAATGGTGTGACAAACTTTGAGCCTCCCCGGAATGACAACCTCCCTGCCTGCGTGCCAGGATTCCCTTGTAGGGGCAGGCCTTGTGCCTGCCCGATTTGGGATGATTTGGCTAAGGGCAGGCACAAGACCTGCCCCTACAGATTGCTTTGCCTCGCGTCCCGCTGGAATCGCAATGACATGATTGGCGGCGGGTCTTCAGAACGCACAACCCAATCCGTACCTTATTCGTGGGATACCTATAGTCTTCGGAGAAGGGTTCTGATAAAGAAGATGTGCCGCGTTACAGGCTTGGAAGTGACAGACAAGGCCGGCTCGCCCTCGGGCGATCCGTTACCTTTCTTCGGAGGTCAAGGTGCACATATCCAATAAGAGCAGATATCGCATAGTTATTGGCGCATTGGCCCTGAGCTTTGCGTGTTCTCCCGCGCTTTCGGCTCAGAACGAGGTCCGTTTGCCGAAACCCGACCTGAAAGGAAGCGTATCGGTCGCCCAAGCACTGGCGAAGAAGAAGACGGTCCGACAGTATAAGGGAACACCGCTGACTCTTCAGCAGGTGTCTCAGCTCCTGTGGGTCGCAAACGGCGACGTTCCGCGAGACGCTATGAGCGGCGCAACGTTCAAAGTGATGCCTTCCGCGGGAGGTCTGTACCCGCTTGAAGTCTTTCTCGTGGTCGGTCAAGGCGGCGTGGCAGAGGTTCCTGCGGGAGTCTACCAGTATAATCCGCGCAAAAATGCCTTGGAGCTGACGACTCAAGGCGACAAACGGAGCTTGCTGGCTAATGCAGCCCTGGGCCAGATGTGGCTCGCTCGTGCGCCCGCGTTGGTCGTGATTGGAGCGATATTCGAGCGTACGACCATGAAATACGGCAGCCGGGGGGTGAACTACGTCATGATGGAAGCGGGGAGTTCCAATCAGAACATATACCTTCAAGCCGAATCTCTGGGAATTTCCGCCGGAGGCGTAGGAGCATTCGATGATGCAAGGGTAGCGTCCGTGTTGGGTCTCCCGTCGTCAGTGAAGCCGCTGATGATTGTTGCGGTGGGCAAGTGACCGGAAGGTCACTCCAAGGGTAATGCCCCGGACCCTTATTAGAACCCCGCGCCCGCATTCGTCCTTGACACCATGACTGTTTGTCGGTAATCTGCGCCGAATAGGCGTCTTTTCTCCCAAGAGAAGAAATATTTGATTGCATTTCAAGGAGGTAGGTGGATGGACTGGGTGGTTTATATTGCCCTCATCTGCGGGGCCCTAGGTGTGGCGTACAGCCTGTTTACCGCGGGCTGGGTCTTCAAGCAGGATGCCGGGACCAAGGAGATGCAGGACATCTCCAGCTACGTGGCCGAAGGCGCAATGGCATACCTCACGCGCCAGTACAAGGTAGTGGCTATCATAGCCGTGCTTCTGCTCATTGTCTTGTACGTGGCGTTCAAAAGCATCATGCCCCCTCTGGGATTCCTCTTCGGACTGGTCGGGTCCGGTCTTGCGGGCTTCTTGGGCATGAAGGTTTCCGTTAACGCAAACGTGCGGGTGGCTGCGGCTGCCTCTAAGAGCTTGCCTGACGCCATGGAAGTGGCTTTCAAGGGCGGTTCGGTTACCGGAATCGTGGTGACCGGTCTTGCGCTTTTGGGCGTCGCGATATTCTTCCTGCTGGCCCGCTGGTATAACCCGGATCCAAAGGCCATCTTTAGCGCTCTTGTGGCACTGGGTTTCGGGAGCTCCCTCATGAGCGTCTTTGCTCGTGTGGGTGGCGGTATCTACACCAAAGCAGCAGACGTGGGTGCGGATCTGGTGGGTAAGGTCGAGGCCGACCTGCCCGAAGACGACCCCCGCAACGCGGGTGTCATCGCTGACAACGTGGGTGACAACGTAGGCGACTGCGCAGGTATGGCCGCGGACCTGTACGAGACGTACACGGTTACCATCGTGGCAGCCATGCTGCTCGGCAAGACATTGTACAGCATGGATTCCTCCGCGTTCTATCTGCCTCTCTTGATCGGCGGCGCCGCCATAATCGCCTCAATCATCGGTACCTTCGCTGTTCGACTGAGCAAGAGCAAGCCGGAAAAAGACCTGTATATTATGGGTGCTCTCTATAAGGGTCTTGCATTGTCGGGTATCCTGGCGGCCGTCCTCTTCTACATCGTGGCCGTCTACCTGCCTCTGCCGGCTCAGAAGGACGCGGGATTCGTCATCACTCCGATCTCGATCTTCTATATGGCAGTGTTGGGCCTGGTCCTGACCGGGCTTATCGTGGTGATCACCGAGTATTTCACCGGCATGTACGGGCCGGTGAAATATGTGGCCAAAGCCAGTGTCACCGGTCATGGCACCAACATCATCGCCGGCTTGGCTATCGGAATGATGTCCACGGTGCTGCCGATTCTTGTGCTGGCTGTGGCGATTCTGGCCGGGTACGGTTTGGGAGGAGGCTTCACCGGCAGCCCGTCGACCGGCTTGTATGGAGTCGCGGTAACGGTTGTTTCCATGCTCTCCATGACCGGTATGGTGGTCGCGATCGACTCGTACGGCCCGATCACGGATAATGCCGGTGGTATTGCTGAGATGGCGAACCTGTCCGAAGAAGTGCGTAACCGCACCG
>JBMOME010000116.1:12805-14200 GCA_049323095.1 Thermodesulfobacteriota bacterium | reverse complement strand
GCACCCTTGACCTCGGCCATGCCTGGCCGGGTTACTGGAAAGGGAAGAATGAGGCGTTCGTGGCTTTCGCGTCGGTCCCGTTCGGTTTGGACGTAGAGGGGTACAACATTTGGTACTACGAGCGGGGCGGAAAAGAAATGCTCAACCAGCTTTACAAGCCCTACGGCATGGTCGGCCTTTTCTGCGGCATTGGCGGGCAAGAGCTTGGCATCCGTTCAAACAAACGAGCCACGAAGATGGAAGACTTCAAAGGAATGAAGATCAGAACCGTGGGATGGTATCAGGACATCCTCTCGCGGCTCGGGGCCAGTGTGACCCCCTTGCCCGGCCCTGAAATCTACCTTGCGCTGGAAAGGGGCGTGATCGACGCATGTGAGTTTAGCTGCCCCGCGATCGACCTACCGCAAGGATTCCATGAGATCACCAAGTGGTGCATCCAGCCGGGCGTGCACCAGCCCAGCGTTCAATGTGACATATTCATCAATAAGAAGAAATGGGACGAGCTGCCTGACGACTTGAAGGCCATCGTAGAGATCTGCGCAAAGGAGACCCAATTGTGGTCATATTCGTGGATCGAAAACCTGAACATCAAGGCCATCGACGAAATGGGCAAGAAGTTGGAATTCGTTCGGATGGATGATCAGACCATCGCGGAATTCGCCAAAACCTCCAAGAAGTACCTTGATGAGCTTGCTGCCAAGAATCCTGATGTGAAGAAAGCACTCGACTCGCAGGAGCAATTCAAGAAGGACTTTGCCAAGTGGCGTGAAATACGAAGTGGAGCCACTCCTTGGCCCATCGAGGAAGTCATAAAGGGCAAGCTCTACCAATAGGCATGTAGCTGCTTCGACGTGGAGCGGTATGACGCGCCTGCTTGTCAACGCGCCCCGGAGAGCCGCGCTTTCCGGGGCCCCTTCGGCAATCGCAGCATGGGAAGGGAACGGCGATGAAGAAATTCGTCCGCGCGGTCGATGCTTTCAACGAATTCGTCGGTAAGTACGTCGCGCTTTTGATCTTGCCTCTTGTGGGTGTTGTCACGTACGAGGTTGTCCTCCGAAAGGTTTTTCATTCACCGACAATATGGGCCTTTGAGATGACCGTGTACCTGTACGGCGCACATTTCCTCCTCGGCGCGTCGTACACATATCTCCATGACCGGCATGTGCGAATCGACATTTTGTATCAGAAGTTGCCCGTCAGAATCCAGCTCTGGGTATCTGTAGTGACATTCCTGGTCATCTTCGTGCCCTTTGTAGGTGGGCTGAGCTGGGCTGCCGTGCTGTATGCGGGTCACTCAATTGCTACGAAGGAACTCAGTTGGAGCGCATGGAAGCCCCCTGTGTACATCTACAAGACGATCATGCCGATAGGCCTAATCATGCTTTTCGTTCAGGG
>JBMOME010000116.1:0-12795 GCA_049323095.1 Thermodesulfobacteriota bacterium | reverse complement strand
CGTGATATCTACAGGCTGAGGGGAGAAGAGATATGAGCCCTGAAAGCGTAGCCATCTACATGTTTGCCACCTTGTTTGTGGCGCTGTTCTTGGGTCATCCCCTGGCCTTTTCTTTGGGTGCGGTAGGTGTCCTGTTCGGCCTCATAGGCTGGGGCGGTTCCCCGGAACAAGTGTTTGCGCTTTTTGCAAATAAGACTTACGGCGTCATGGATGAGTACGTCCTGGTGGCGGTTCCGCTGTTCATTTTCATGGCCCAGATGCTTGATGTATCTGGGATTGCCGAGGCGCTCTTCCATACTATGCACGTGCTATGGGGGCCTGTTCGGGGAGGCCTTGGCATCGCGGTGCTCATGGTCTGTGTGGTGTTTGCGGCGTCCACCGGCGTCGTGGGCGCAACTGAAGTGGCCATAGGGCTGATCGCGGTGCCTAACCTTTTGAAACGCGGATACGACATACCCATGACCGCGGGATGCGTGTGCGCGGGCGGAACTCTGGGCATTCTCATACCTCCGAGCATAATGCTCGTGATTTATGGCGGTTTGACCAACCTGTCGGTCGGCAAGCTCTTCGCTGCGGCTTATCTGCCCGGATTTCTCTTGGCCGGTCTGTACATCGCCTACGTAGCCATACGGTGCGGCATCAATCCTCAGATGGGGCCTGTCCTGCCCCCTGAAGAGCGTATGTACACTGTTGGGCAAAAGGTGTGGATGGTTGTGACCACTCTTCTGCCCCCTGTGTTTCTTATCGTGATGGTGCTGGGGAGCCTTGTGGTCGGTGTTGCCACTACCACGGAAGCCGCGGGTTTGGGCGCGGTGGGAGCGACGATTCTCGCCATAGCTTATCGAAAGTTGACCTGGACCGCGATCGTTGAGGCATCCGTGGCGACGCTGAAGATCACGTCCATGGTGATGATTCTGTTCGTGGGAGGAAATGCATTCCAATCGGTCTTCATGGGATTGGGCGGAGGCGACGCAGTCGCGGATCTCCTCCTTGGGCTCAAGGCCAGCCCCCTAGCGGTCCTTTTCATCATGATGGGGATTGTCTTCTTCCTCGGATGTTTCATCGACTGGCTCGGAATCCTGCTCATCGTGACGCCGGTCTTCGGTCCTGTGGCTCAGGAACTGGGTTTTGATCCGTTGTATTTCGGAACGCTGATCTGCGTAAATCTCCAGATGGCGTTTCTTACCCCGCCCTTCGGTTATTCGTTGTTCTATCTCAGAGGTATAGCTCCTCCTGAAATGACTATCGAGCACATATACAAAGGTGTCGTGCCCTTTGTTTGTTTGCAATGGGTGGGATTGCTTAGCTGCATCTTCTATGAGCCTCTCATTATGTGGCTCCCCAAGGTCATATTCGGCGAATAACGGCCCTTGAGAGAAGGAAGGCTGGAGCGGAGCGAGGACACTAAATGAATATCATCACCATTTCGAGACAAGTGGGAGCGTATGCGGATCTCATTGCCGCCACGGTGGCCCGGAAAATGGGCTTGGAGTTCATAGATCGCGACCGGGTGCACCAAGTGGCACTAAGCTGTGACCCGGAATATGGCGACCTCTGCACCATATACGAAACGGAGCACGGTCCGGGTTTCTTTGAGCGCCTCTTTTTTGACAGACCCTCGTATACGAGTCTGTTCGAAGCGCTCACATTTGAGCAAGCCGCGCAGGAAAACGTTGTCATCATGGGTCGCGGGGCTCAGCTCGTGCTGCGGGACGTGCCGGGCGTTTTCAGGGCAAGAATAGTCGCTACGCTGGATGTGAGGGTGTTACGTATCATGGAGAGGCACGGCCTTTCCCGAGAAGAAGCCGAAGATTTCATTCACAAGCATGAGCACGAGCGAGACAGGCTGATTCGGTCGATCTTCCGCAGCGATCCGAATGACTGGTCACTGTTCGATATCATTATCAATACAGCTCAATACAGTCCGGCGAATGCCGCGGACGTGCTAATCGAGGCGATAAAGAAGAAAGAGAAAGTCCCGGACAAAGAAGATGTGCGCGAGATGCTCCGTGATAGAGCGTTTGCAAAACGAGTGGAAACTGTGATCCGAAGAAGGCTCACATCAGCAGTAGCCGGCAATGTGGTTGTTACGGCAGAGCCTGGTGGCGTGATAAGGCTTTCCGGTCGGATTGCCGAAGAAAAGGACAAGAACAAGGCAGCAAAAGTGGCCTTGGGATTCCCAGGCGTTACCCGAGTGGAAAATGACGTGAAAGTGACGGAGATCACCTTTTGAGGTTATGGTCCCTGCTCTTAAAAACATGCCCGAGTACTTGCAAATCCTGCTCAGCTTCTGTTTCCTCGTCGCGGCCTTTGTGTTGAGTCGTTACATAGTGACGTGGAAGCTCAAACGTTCCACGAAGTTCATCATTGATGACTTGGAAGCGAAGGGCGCAGTTGATCCGATCACGGCAGTGAATCTGAGCTACGCCAAACCGAGCCTTCTGCGTATCGGCATGAGGGATTACCATTCCAAGGCGCTCGAATCCATGGTGAACGAAGGGGTTATAACAAGAACCTCTGCAGGCAAGTACTTCCTGCAAACCAGACGAACCACGGAAGTGACAAGCTGATTTGCAGGACGGACCGGTTCGGATCTCTGTCAGTGAGGCAATTCGATGCGGGTTCAATTATTTGGAACATGCCTTGTCGATACGTTCTTCCCGGAAACGGGCGAGGCCACGTTAAAGCTTCTCCGTCACTTCGGCGTCGATGTGGTTTACCCTCACGGACAAACCTGTTGCGGGAAGCCTGCCGACAGCGGGGGATATTCCGGTGCAGCCAGAAAAGCCGCGGAGCACTTCATATCGGTTTTTGAAGGCAACGACCCGATCGTTATTCCGTCGGGCTCATGCGCTTCTATGGTGAAGAACCACTATCCGGAGCTGTTCAAGAATGACCGCCGGATGAAGGAGAAGGCCGAAGCGGTGGCCGAGCGAACCTACGAGCTGACACAATTCCTTGTTCACGTGCTCAAGGTCCACGAGGCAGGGCTCCAGGGCAAAGGGCGTATCACATACCACTCGTCCTGCCAACTCACCAGGGAACTCGGGGTGCGGGAGGAACCTTTGTTGCTGCTGGAATCGTTGCGAGGCGCCAAGTTCATACAACTTCCCCGTGCGGACCGCTGCTGCGGTTTCGGGGGGATATTCATGGCCAGGCTCCCTGAGGTTTCGATGGCGCTGGCTGATGAAAAGGCGGATGCAATCGTGAGCACAGGAGCAGAAACGGTTACCGGCTGTGACCACGGTTGCCTAATGAATATCGCGGACGCTCTCAACAGGCGGGGTAACGCCGTAAAGGTGAAGCACATAGCCGCAGTTCTTGCCGAGGGACTCAAATGAGTATTTCCACGAGAAGTGTGCCCTTTCGGGCCAATACAATAAAGGCTTTGAATGACCCGTCCCTCAGATCTGCCTTGCGACACGCGACCGAGACATTCGCTCAAAAGAGAACCGAGGCCAAGGCTTCGGTTCCCTTTGAAGCCTGGCGCGATGATGCGTCTGCGATGCGATCGGATGTGCTGAGCAACCTTTCAGGGTATCTGGATCGCTTCCGCGCGAGGGCCGTGAGAGCAGGGGCGACAGTTCACTTGGCGAAAGACGCGGGGTCGGCTCGCGAGATAATCGCTTCCGTACTGAAGCAGTTCTCGGCGAAAAGAATCGTCAAGTCCAAGTCCATGATCACCGAGGAGATCCATCTCAACTCGTACCTGCACCAGCAGGGCTTCAATGTAGTGGAAACCGACCTCGGTGAGTACATCATCCAGTTGGCGCAAGAAAGTCCTTCCCACATTATCGTGCCGGCTGTGCACAAGACCAGAAGGCAAGTCGGCCGGCTTTTCGCGGAGAAACTGGGATGCGATTACACCGAAGATCCGTTCGTTCTTACAAAGATCGTCAGAAGAGTACTCAGAGACGAGTTCGTTTCCGCTGACGCGGGGATTTCAGGAGCGAACTTCGCTGTTGCCGACTCCGGAAGCATCGTGATCGTGACCAACGAAGGGAACGGCCGTATGGTAACTACCCTGCCGCCGCTTCATATCGCAGTTTTTTCCATAGAAAAAATAATACCTTCTCTTGCGGACCTGCCAAAGTTGCTGAGAACGCTAACACGCTCAGCTACCGGCCAGACGCTGTCGAGTTATGTGTCGGTGATAACCGGCTCAAGAAAGCCGGGCGAAACTACCGGCGCCACGGAATTACACCTGGTGATCCTGGACAACGGCCGCTCGGAGATTGTCAACGGAGAATTCCGGGAGATTCTCAAGTGTGTGCGGTGTGGAGCGTGCATGAACGTCTGTCCGGTGTATCGCACCGTGGGCGGACATGCATACGCCTCGACTTATCCCGGGCCCATGGGAATCATATTGACAACCCTACTGGAACGCATGGAAAGAGCCCATACACTGCTTGACGCAACAACTCTTTGTGGCGCGTGCGCTGAGGTATGCCCGGTCAAAGTGCCTCTTCCCAAACTCTTGCGCCGGTTGCGAGAACTCAGGGTGGAACAAGACTTTGGCACGCAGATGGAACGTCGGGGCATGGATGGGTTTGCTCTGGCAGCCCAATCGCCGAGGATCTTCCATTTGGGGCAAAAGGTCGCTCGACTCTCTTGGCCTCTTTTGAGGAAGCTTGACGGCAATGGAGCCCTCGCGAGAATGCCACGGCCGGATCCCGTTACGTTCACACGGAGGATGCAGTGACCCGCGGCGAGACTGTAAACATTTTCATGGAGAACGCTGCAAAGGCTGGGGCGGAACCGGTCTCGGTGAAAGACATCGGTGAAATGAACCGGCTCTTGGCAACGATCTTGGAGAGGACCGAGCAGATTTATTGCCCCGGAGTCACTGAAAAAGAGTGCGCCGTAGCGATACCGGAAGACCGGCGAACCGACGACTACAGAACCGCCTCGGCATGCATTGAAGAAGTCTTTGGAGCAATTGCGGAAACCGGTAGTCTCATCTGCTCCAGTCACGGCGGCAAGACAGTGCAGGCAGGCTTGCTGCCGGCTCATCACGTGGCGATCGTGTCCGCGGAACGAGTGTACGAGAAGCTCGACGATTTCTTCTCTTCCTGCGGCGATTCACCACCGACCAACATAACCCTGGAGACGGGTCCCAGCAGGACCGCGGATATCGAGCTGACCCTTATCGTCGGTGTGCACGGCCCAGAGCGATTAAGCATCATCGTGCTGTGAAACCAGTTTGCTTTAAACCTGGGTTATTCGGCGCGGCGGTGACTTGAGAAAGAAATCCGGCTTAGCAATGGTGCTCCGTAGGAGGAACCGAAGATGGAATACCTCATGAATTATGGCCGGACAGGCTTGAGTTTGGATTTGCCTGACCATTGGAACGTCACAGTTATTCGCAAAAAGCCCATGCCTGTCTTGTCTGACCCGGCCGCGGCCATGGCACGGGTCCTGAAAGAGCCGGTCGGGTCAAAGACGTTAGCCGAAGAAGCCGAAGGACGCTCCAACGTTTGCATCGTCATATGCGATGTTACTCGGCCTGTTCCAAACGGATTGATCCTGCCCGCCCTTGTCAGAGAGCTGTTAGAAGCGGGGATCGGGCCCGACCGGATTACAATATTGGTAGCTACGGGTCTGCATCGTCCCAACGAAGGAGACGAACTTCGCGATGTGGCGGGTGATGACTGGGTGCTAGATACTGTCAGAGTCGTCAATCACTTTGCCCGCAATGACGAGGATCACGCGGACCTGGGATTTACCTCTCGTGGAACGCCCATAAAGTTGGATCGACGATTCGTAGAAGCAGACTTGCGCGTGGTTACGGGTCTTGTCGAACCTCATTTCATGGCTGGTTATTCAGGTGGCCGGAAAGTAGTGGTCCCAGGCATAGCGCATCAAGATACCATCACTCGCCTTCACACCGCCAGGTTCCTGGAGTCGCCCAGGGCAGCCAACTGCATATTGGACGGGAACCCCCTTCACGAAGAACAAGTGGAGATTGTAAAGCGAATCGGCGGCGCTCTGGCTGTCAACGCGGTGATCGACGAATTGCGGCAGCCCTGTTTCCTAAACTTCGGCGATATCATACAGAGCCACCTGGCTGCGATAGATTTTATGAGACCGTACGCCGAGATAACTGTTCCGCGGCGATTCCGAACCGTCATTACAAGCGCTGCCGGCTATCCCCTTGACAAGACCTATTACCAGACCGTCAAAGGAATGGTTGGAGCAATGGACGTGCTCGAACCGGGCGGAGACCTCTTTATTGTCTCCGAATGCTCCGAAGGAATGGGTTCGATAGATTTCGTGGAAGCGCAGAAGAGATTGGTCGCGCTTGGAACGCAAGAATTTATTGAAGAGCTGCGTCCCAAGGAATACGCGGCAGTCGATGAATGGGAAACTGAAATGCAGCTAAAAGCGATGCGGATTGGGTCTATTCGCTTCTATTCCGGATGCCTTTGCGGAGAAGACCTGCAACAGACCGGTGTCGAGACGTTCGCGGACTTGAACCGTTTCCATGAAGCTATTAGCCAAAGTGTGGAACAATCTGGAGATCTGTCTGTGGCAGTCATTCCTGAAGGTCCTTATGTGGTGCCATTTTGCCGGCTTAGTTAAGAAACACGCCCGGTGAAACCGATTCGCTTTAATAGGAGGAGCATACTACTGTTTTCATCGAGTCCTAGAGAATGGAGGTGTCGAAAATGTTTGTGCGGAAGGTCATGTTGATATTGGGGCTTTCGGTGTTCCTCACCTCGATCTGCTCGATGCAGAGCTGCTACGCTAAAGGACCAACACCGTGCGAGGCGATTAGAGACTATCTTCAGCAAGTCGAGCATTTATCCATATACTCGTTCGGCGAAGATCGGGATAAGAAGCTCGTTGAAGCGGAAGAGGCCTTTCGGGAGCAATTGGGCAAATTGCACTACTCTCCGTCAACGGAATTGGCTGACCACATCAAGCGATGGGTTGGCCTAATTCGGTGGGGCCATGACAGGCTGAGAAAAGGGGATGCGCGCATGTTACTCTGGGCAAAGGAAGCGAGAGAGAAGATTCAGGAACTGTGTCCCCAGTAATTGAGCTTGTCGGAATTGGACAGGCCGCAGCACTATGATGCTTTGCCCTCATTCTTGAGATGGCGGCGTCGCTTCCACTCTTATGCCGTATTTCCTCATCTTCTTGTACAAGAGCGTTCGGTGGATCCCCAGAATTTCTGCGGCGCGAGACTTGTTATTGTTTGCTCGCTCCAATGCGTAGCGGATGGCTTCGCTTTCCGAGTTTGAAGTCACGTCCTTGAGCGAAGAGTTCGTGGAATCAGCCAGGCCCGCGGGTTTGCGCTGGAGGTAGAAGGGGAGGTCGGACGGGAACACCGTATCCTTTTCCAGCGCGGAACAGACCCGTTCGAGGACGTTGGAGAGCTCGCGGGCATTTCCCGGCCAATCGTATTGGTTGAGCACGTCCTCTGCGTTCGGGTGGAGCTTGATGTCGGGGCGGGTGAGATCACGGGCTATTTGGTCCAGGAGGTGCCGTGCCAGCGGTACGATGTCTTCTTTTCGCTCCCGAAGCGGCGGAATGTGGATGGGAATCACGTTGAGTCGATAGTACAGGTCCGCGCGGAAGCGGCCTGCTGCAACCATCTCCTCCAGGTTCTGGTTGGTCGCGGCGATCAGGCGGAAGTCTACCTTGTGGACCGACGTGCCTCCCACGCGTTCGAACTCTTTCTCTTCGAGAACTCGCAGGAGCTTGGGTTGCATCTCCAGCGGCAGGTCGCCTATTTCATCAAGGAATATGGTTCCGTGGTGAGCCAGTTCAAACTTTCCCGGTTTTCCGCTGTAATTCGCGCCGGTGAATGCGCCCTGCTCGTACCCGAAGAGCTCTGATTCGAGCAGATCCTTGGGAATGGCCGCGCAGTTGATTCTGACGAAGGGGTACAGCCGCCGCGTGCCCGCATGGTGGATCCCCTGAGCGAACAGCTCCTTGCCCGTCCCTGACTCGCCGGATACCAGCACGGGCATGTTCGTGGCCGCGGCCCTGAGCGCTTGTTTTTTCAGGATCTCGATGGTCTTACTTGTTCCTACGATGCTCTCGACCGTGTACCGGGTCGAACGAAGGGACATGATCTCACGTTCGTACAACTCCAGCTTGGATTCCAGCAAAGAGAGCTTCTTTGCCAGCTTGCCCACGTCGCGCACATCCTTGAACATGACCTGACCGAAGACAGCCATTACCTTTCCGTTCTTTTTGATCGGGATGCGCTGCACCACCATGTCCTGTCCCTTGATACGGTGACTGTCATTGATTTCGGCTTTTCCGGTCCGAGCCACGATGTGCATGCGAGAATTCTCCACCACTTCGGTGCAGTGTTTGCCGATCTGGGCTTCAGGCTCCACCCCCAAGAACCGGCCGTATGGAGGATTCATGTGGGTGACGTACCCCTGAGCGTCGGTCACCAGGATTCCGTTGTAGATGTTGTCGAGAATGAGGTGGAGCAGCTCAAGCTCGTCACGAATTTCCGGAGAAAGGTCGGGGGACTTATGTATTTTGCTTGAGTAGCGATGCGCGTTGCGGGTGTGGCTGTGATGGTTTTTCATCTGTGCCTCCACTGTATCAACCCGGCTACATGTATCCAATCTGATACATTATACGCGGCTTCGTCACAGAAGGTAAACCAAAAAAATCCTCGTCCCGCGATTTGAAGGGCTCCATTTTCCAAGAAGTTACCGAGTCGCCGGCTTGTGCTCCGTCGCGATTTGCCTTTGGCCCGGGGATTGCACCCTTCTGGCCGGAACTTCACTTACTGCACGGTGGGTAGGGAGATGGATATTACAGAACCGAGAATACAGCGAGAAGAGATCCTGATCCTGCTGGACGATGATTTCAATTCCGGGAATGTCTGCATCGTCACCGGCGCAGGAACGGGGATCGGGCGAGCCACGGCTGTGGTAGCGGCGGCAAACAACCTTATGACCGTGGGGTTGGATATCAACGCGGAGGAAGGGGAGAAGACCAAACAGATGGCCCAGGAGCTGGGCGGGCAGATGGTCTTCATCAAGACCGACCTCGCAAAAGATCGAGACATCGAGAAGGCGGTCGAGCAGGCCGCATCGTTGGGTACCATCAAGTATTTGGCCAACGTAGCCGGCATGCAACACATCAATGCAATTGAGGATTTCCCCATGGAGAAGTACGACCTGATGCAGAGCGTTATGCTGCGTGCGCCGTTTTACCTCTCCAAATTGACGATTCCCCACATGAAACGGAGTGGGGACGGCCGAGGCGTCATAGCGAATATGGCGTCGGCCCACGCGCACATCACCACCCGCAACAAGCCGGTATACAACATCACCAAGTTTGGATTGCGCGCATTGAGCCAGTCCATATCGGCCGAAGGTGAGGGCCTGGTCCGATCCTTCACCGTGAGCACGGGCTTTGTGAAAACGCCGTTGGCACTCAATCAGATACCTTCACAGGCCGCGCAGCGAGGGATAACGCTCGATGAGGTGGTGCGAGACGTGATGATGGGGAGATCGCAGGTTAAGGAGATGATGAGCCCCGTGGAGGTGGCTAATCTCTTTATTTTCGGCTTTTCCCGGTACGCTCGATATTTGGTTGGCGGAGATCTGTTGTTCGATGGTGGCATGGTTTTGACCTATTAGAGGTCGGTGCTTTGAGGATACAAACCCACTAAATGCAGGAGGTGGAGATGAGACGCACAGGGTTGAAGGGGTTGGCAATTCTCTTCGTCGCGGTCTTAATCGGGGGAGTCACCTTAGTGGTAAACTCCAACGCGGCGGACACAATCAAGATCGGCTTTGTGGCCGACGTATCCGGTATCGGCGCAACCTTCTACAAGTCTCAGAAGGCTGCAATCGACCTGTTCATCGAGCAGGCCAACGCCGGCGGCGGCATCCTGGGCAAGAAGCTGGAAGTGGTGGTCCGTGACGCCCAACTCAAGCCGGACATCGGCGCGAATATGGCAAGAGAGCTGATCCTCGCTGAAAAGTGTGACTTCCTTATCGGACCCACAAGCAGCGCGGTGGCTCTGGCTGTGACCAAGGTTTCCAAAGAATTCAAGAAGGTCGTGTACTTTCACACCTCGAACACGGAAGCGCTGACCACCACAGACTATCAGCCGTACATGTTTCAGGTGGTGCCCAACACCGTGATCGAAGGCCGAGGTATTGCACAGTTCCTTTCCAAGAAACCTTTCACCAAGTATGTGTACATCGGGCCGGACTACGCGTACGGCCATACCCAGTACAATAGCTTCAAAGACAGAATGGCAAAACTCAAACCCGATGCCAAGATCCTTGAGACGATCTGGGTAAAAGTGGGTGAGACCAACTATTCGCCGTACATTCCCACCCTCATGGCAAAGGACCCGCAAGTGCTTTTTACAAGCCTCTGGGGTGGCGGCTCCGCCACTTTTATCAAGCAGGCCAAGCCGTACGGCTTCTTTAACAAGACCAGCATCACCTCACTATATGACCTTGACATGCTCCGAGTCGCAGGTATGGATATGCCGGAAGGCCAACTAGGCTATGCTCGTGCTGCCTTCTACGCGATTGACACGCCACAGATAAAGGAATTCAACCAGAAGTATTTTGACAAGTTCAAAGAATGGCCGGCTGACTGGGCTATCATGGCATACGACGGTCTAATCGCTCTTACCGATGCAATCAAGAAGGTCAATTCCGTCGATTCGGAGAAAGTGGTTACCGCGATCGGGGGTCTCAAGTTCAAGTCTTTGAGAGGTGACCGATTCATTCGCGCGGAAGACCACATGATGAACGCAGGCATCTATGTGGGAACTACGGCGAAGGACCCCAAGTACAAGGACTTCCTCATCATGAAGGACGTGGTGGAAGTGCCCGCCGAGGAGGTCTGGTTCTCGCTTGAAGAGGTCAAGAAGCTACAGTCGGGTCAGAAGTAAGCTAGGCCACTGTTCGGGCTGGTCTCCCGCGACGATGAAGCCAGGGAGACCAGCCTCGGTTCGACTCACGTCTCGGTAGAGCGAATCTTGGCGAGAAGATCATGTCGGTACAATTTTACCTCTTTCTGCTGGTCAATGGTTTGAGCCTGGGGATGCTCCTGTTCATCATCGCGTCCGGGCTCACTCTGGTTTTCGGTGTTCTCAGGGTGATCAACTTCGCGCACGGCTCTCTGTACATGATCGGAGCTTTCCTGGCCTATTCTCTCAGCCTGCTGCTCACGGGAGGAAGTCTCTTCAGCTTCTTCGTGATGCTCCTTGTGGTTCCTCCTCTCATTGCCGTGATCGGGTTCATCCTGGAATACACTCTGTTTCGACGCATATATCGGGCCGAGCACCTGTTGCAGTTGCTGCTCACGTACGCTTTGGTCCTGATCTTGGACGACCTGGTCAGGGTTATTTGGGGCGGGGACCCGCGAAACGTGGCCCGACCTGAGTTTCTGGCCGGCTCCGTCAATTTCTTCGGCATGGCGCTGCCCAGTTACAACGTATTCATTCTGTGCGTCGGACCTGCCATTGCCATCGGATTATGGCTCATGCTTTTTCGCACAAGAGCCGGTAACTTGATGAGAGCCACGGTGTCGTACCCGGACACCTTGGGAGCGCTCGGAGTGAATGTCTCATGGGTGATGACTTCCACCTTTATGCTGGGCTGCTGGCTCGCGGGGTTAGGCGGAGTGCTCATGTCCTCCTTTGCCAATATCGACCTGGGCATCGGCATGGAGAAGATTATCGAATGCTTTGCCGTGGTCGTGATCGGCGGGCTGGGCAGCGTGGGAGGCGCGCTGCTGGGATCGCTCATCATCGGCGTCGGGATCACCTGGCTGCCCGTACTCCTGGCGTCGGCAGGAGTGCAGGAAGCCTCGCGGTGGGCGCTTGTCTTCCCCTATGCCATGATGGCCCTGGTACTGATCGTACGGCCCTGGGGCCTGTTCGGAAAACCTGAGCGGTAGTGGTGCACAATGGGAAACGCGCAGAATACTGAAGCACCATCCGGAGCTGCCGGGTGGCTCGTTGGAGCCGTGGTGGTCGCGGCTCTGTTTGCACTCCCCTTGATCCTCAGCCAACTGGGGAGAACGGGCGAGTATTGGATCTGGGTAACCACCGAAATGCTGATCATGGCGCTGTTCGCTATGAGTTTGAATCTCATTCTGGGCTATGGCGGCATGGTGAGTTTTGGGCACGCGGCCTTCTTCGGGGTGGGAGCGTATACAGTGGCGCTGCTCATGAAGAAAGCCGGCGCGCCGCTGGTTCTTGCCCTTGCCCTGGCGCCGGTGACCGCTGCCATAGCGGCTGCGATCATCGGATGGTTCTGCGTCCGGCTGATCGGGCTTTATTTTGCTATTCTCACCCTCGCGTTCGGCCAGCTCCTGTATATGGTTGTTTTTCAGTGGTACACATTTACGGGGGGCGATGACGGCATTCATGGGATCCCCAAGCCTGAGATCCTGACTCCCATTGCGTATTACTTCTTGTGTCTGGTGCTCTTCCTGCTCTGTTTTCTCGCCATGCGAATGATCGTGAACTCCTCATTCGGACTGACCATTCGCACGATCCGTGAGAACATGGAACGGGCCAAGTTCATCGGGGTCAATGTACGCCGGTTCCAGTGGTATAACTTCATCTTAGCCGGTGCGTTCGCGGGCCTTGCAGGCGGGTTGCTTTGCGAGCTTAATCGGTTCGCACAGACGGAATTCCTCCACTGGAGCAAGTCCGCTGAACCCATCCTCGCGAGCCTCGTGGGCGGGATGTATTCGCTGGTGGGACCGGCGATCGGTTCCACTGTCCTGATATTCCTAAAGATTATCGTGCAGCAGGCTCACCCTAGTCTTGTGGAGACG
>JBMOME010000115.1:0-14474 GCA_049323095.1 Thermodesulfobacteriota bacterium | reverse complement strand
GCCACTCCCTGGCCGCCGCCGAGACACATGGTTGCCAAGCCCAGCTCCTTGCCCTGGCGTCGCATCTCGTAAATGAGCTTGGTCAGAATCACGGCGCCGGTTCCGCTGATCGGATGGCCCAACGCAATGGCTCCACCATTAACGTTTACCTTTTCGATATCCAATCCCAACAGCCGTATGCAGGCCAAAGACTGCGACGCGAAAGCCTCATTCAGCTCCACCAGGTCAATATCGTTGAGCGCGAGCCCTGTCTTTTGCAACACCAGCTTGGTCGCATCTACCGGGCCGATACCCATGTACGCGGGCTCAACACCCACTGAAGCGTAACCCACCACCGACACCAGCGGCTTCAGGCCAAGCTCTTTGGCGCGCTCCCGGCTCGCGAGCACGATCGCGCCCGCGCCGTCGTTCATGCCGCTGGAGTTCCCAGCGGTCACGGAACCACCTTTCCTAAACACAGGCTGGAGCTTGGCCAGTTGCTCAAGGGTCGTGTCCGGCCTGGGATGCTCGTCAACGGCAAAGAGCGTGGTCGCGCCCTTCTTTCCAGGAATAGGCACGGGCACGATCTGCTCCTGAAAGCGACCCTCTTTGAGCGCGACTCCGGCTTTCTGCTGGCTCAGAAGCGCAAACGCGTCCTGGTCCTCCCGCGAGATCTGGTATCGCTCAGCCACGTTTTCAGCGGTCTCTCCCATGGTATTGGCGCTGATAGGGTCGAACAAGACCAATTGATCGACGAGCTGACCGTGCCCCAGACGATAGCCCCAACGGGCCTTAGTCAGCAGATAAGCTGCGTTGGACATGTGTTCCAGGCCACCGGCGACCATGAGGTTCGCATCGCCGGCTTTGATTGCCTGGGCCGCTAGAAAGACCGTTTTCAACGAACCGCCACAAGCCTTTGCAATGGTGTACTGCGGCACTTGAATCGGGATCCCCGCATCAATGGCAATGACTCGGGCCATGTTTGCCGGGAGCTCACCCGTGCGGTACTGCTGGCTGAAAACGACCTCCTCCACCTGATCGGGAGTAATGCCCGCCCGTTGCATGACTTCTTTGACTATCAGCCCACCCAAGGCCCGGTCGGTTACCGCGGTCAAGGTTCCGCCGAATCTGCCCACCGCGGTGCGGGCTGCGGCCAGAATAACTACATCGTTCATAGAAAAGCACCTCTTATTGAGTCGGACCGATGCGATTGCCTTCAGCATCGTATTCGTACCAGCCTCGGCCGGTTTTTCTTCCAAGCCAACCTGCTTTTACCCTCCGCCGCAGAATAGCGGGCGGGTAGAAGCGAGGATCGCGGGTTTCTTCGAATATTGCCATGAGTGCTCCGTAGGTCACGTCCAGGCCCACCATGTCACCTGTTTCAAAGATCCCCATCCTGCGCCCCGAAGCCAACCTCAGACCCTTGTCGATGTCCTCGATGGTGCCCACTCCCATCTCAACCATACGCATGGCTTCCAGGGTCGAGGGGAAATTGATTCGATTTATTAAGAAGCCCGGCACGTCCTTGTGCACCATGATGGGTTCTTTTCCCAGAGCCTGAACAAATTCTCTCCCCGCGAGAAAGGTATCCTCGGACGTAAACATGCCTCGAACCACTTCTACCGCGTCCATCATGGGAACCGGACTGAAGAAATGCAGGCCCAGCACCTTCTCCGGACGTTTGGTGCTCAATGCCAGCTCACTGATGGAAATCGCGCTGGTGTTGCTCGCAATGAGCGTTCCCGGCCGGGCTTTCTCATCCAATATGGCAAAGACCTCTTTCTTGAGGTCCATTTTCTCGAACACGGCTTCAATAACCAGATCCACTTCACCGGCCGATCCATAGCCCGATGTGGTGGTCAACCGCGCCATCACCGCTTCCAAGGTCCCGGCAATTTTGCCCTTTTCGACAAATTTGCCCACGGACCAGTTGATGTTCTTCATCGCTTTCTCAAGCGCCGGCGCGGATACATCGGACAAAATCACTTCAAAGCCCGCCTGCGCACATACCTGAGCGATGCCCGAGCCCATGAGGCCCGCGCCCGCCACAAAGACTTTCTTGATGTTCATCTCCTCCTCAGCCCCCTCCCCAAGTCATTCTTTCAACAGCTCGCGAGCGATGACCAGTCGCTGTATTTCACTCGTTCCTTCGTAAATGCGTGTGAGCCTCAGATCCCGATAGAAACGTTCCACCGGGAGTTCCTTCATGTATCCCATGCCTCCGAAGACCTGCACGGCCATGTCCGCGACCCGATTGGCCATTTCAGTGCAATAGACCTTCACCATGGACGCTTCTTTGATGACGGATGTTCCTTTGGTGTCCCTGAGCCATGCGGCATGGTAGAGCATCTGCCTGGACGCATAGATCTGAGTTGCCATGTCTGCCAACATGAATTGAATAGCCTGGAATTCGGCGATAGGCTTGCCGAACTGCACCCGCTGTTTCGCATAATCCACGGAGAGCTCCAGGAGCTTCTGGGCAGCTCCCAGAGCGCACGCGCCCATCGTCAGCCGGCCCTTGTCCAAGGTCCTCATGGCTGTGGCAAAACCTCGGCCTACGTTGGCTTCGCCACCCACGACGTTTTCCTTGGGCACCAGGCAATTGTCAAAGATAAGCTCGCTTGTGTGAGACCCGCGCATTCCCATTTTACGCTCAATGGTGCCCACATAGAAACCGGGAAAGGTCTTTTCCACGATGAATGCGGTTATGCCGCCGCGGGCACGCTTCTTCCGGTCCGTAACGGCAAAGACCACAGCCATATCCGCGACGTTACCGTTGGTGATGAAGTGCTTCAAGCCGTTGAGCACCCAATGATCGCCTTTCAATTCTGCGGTGGTCTGGACATTGGCTGCATCCGAACCGGCTTCAGGTTCTGAGAGCGCGAAGCAACTGGTCCACTCGCCGCTGGCAATCCGAGGGAGATACTTCTCCTTTTGCTCCTTGGTGCCGTCCATGACGATGCCCTGGGAGCCGATCCCGTTGTTCGTGCCGATACGCGTTCGGAAACAGGCATTGGTCTTGGACAGCTCCTCGTACACGAGGCATTCGCCCAGGGTGCCTATGTCCAAACCGCCATATTCCTCAGGGATGGATAACCCGAACAAGCCCAGCTCGCGCATCTTCTGGACCAGCTCTTCGGGAATAAAATCCTCCTCCTCGACCTGCTGGCTCACGGGCTCCAGGTCCTGTTTGACAAACCGTCGTATCGTTTCCACCATCAGCTTTAAGTTTTCGGGTATTGTGAAATCCATGACTTCGACCTCTGTATGTCTAAGAACGGAAAGGGTTGTTTGTTTTGCTCCACAAGTCTCCAAGGGCGTTACTTCCTCAGCTTGAGGCCGCCTGCGTCCAGGATGGACGCCCCGATAGTAGCCCGGCGATTTATCGCCGGGAATGAGCGGTCAAGAGAGGACTTTTTCGTCCCCAGGTGGCGCCCGAAGGATTGATCCTTCGGGCGCCACCTGGGGACGAAGACGTGGATCTTTGCTCATCGGTCACCCGGCAATGAATTGCCGGGCTACTTTCGATCGCCCCGTTGGGGCTTCAGCCGAGCGGAATGAATAATGCAGATCGGAATTGTCTTCCGTTTGGAATTACTTTTCGGGGAGCAAGGGTCGTGCCAGAGGGCCGCGTTCTTATGGAGAGCACTTGGGAAGCGTATTTTGGACGAGCGAAGGAGTAGGAAAAATCGAGGGGGGGCGGTAAGCGGAGCGGAATCTGTAGAGATTAATCTACAGTTTTCCCTCCCCAAGGAGTGTGTGACGCAGTCTAAAGAGGGGGTTGACTGCCGCTCGACTCTAGAGCGGCTTAGTGTAGAGAAACTTCGACATGTAGCCAACCATCTACATCCGCTCAAGATCCATCCATCCCATAGCGCCGCATCTTCTGATACAAACCCGTCCGATGTATTCCTA
Organism: Thermodesulfobacteriota bacterium; assembly: GCA_049323095.1. Taxonomy (GTDB): domain Bacteria; phylum Desulfobacterota; class Desulfomonilia; order Desulfomonilales; family Desulfomonilaceae; genus VGSG01. The sequence goes on along the minus strand of JBMOME010000115.1, from coordinate 10,580 downwards.
ACAGCCGAGCGGCCTCGCTCCGGTTGCCTTCGGCTAGGACCAAAGCCCTTTGGATTGCAGAGCGTTCCGCGGACGCTACCTCTTCTCTGAGTGTGCGAGGACTTTCGGCCGTGACCGCCAGCTCATGTGCCCGGACCTCTTCCGGGAGATGCTCGGGCAGAATGGGCCCGTCTCCTGCCATCACCGAAGCGCGTTCCACCACATTCTGCAATTCCCGAACATTTCCGGGCCAATCGAAAGACTCAAGACACTTCATGGCCTGCGGGTCTATACGTCTTGGCGCGTCCCGGTGGTCCTTTCGCAGCAACGACAGCAGATGGTATGCGAGCCGCGGAATGTCTTCCCTGGTCTCGCGCAGCGGCGGAACATGAATGGAGAATATGTTGAGCCTATAATACAAATCCTTGCGGAATTCACCTCGAGCCATCATCTTCTTGAGGTCTCGATTGGTGGCTGCCAACACACGGAAGTCCAGACGAACGGGCTTCCTGCCGCCAACCCTTTCAACCACACGATCCTGAATGACCCTGAGGAGCTTTACTTGCATAGCTAGAGGCAGCTCTCCCACTTCATCCAAAAAAATCGTCCCCTTATCGGCGAGCTCAAACTTCCCAGGCTTGCCCCGTGGGCTCGCGCCGGTAAATGCGCCGGCCTCGTATCCGAAAAGTTCGGATTCAAACAGCTCCTGGGGAATGGAAGCGCAGTTCACACATACTAGAGGCCTGTCGCGGCGCCGTGAAAGCTGGTGAATCGCGTGGGCAAGCACTTCCTTGCCTGTCCCGGTTTCGCCTGTGATAAGCACGGGCATATCTGACGAAGCTGCCTGAGCCGCGGCCTTCTTGGCTTCCTGCATCAGCTTGGACTCGCCTACGAATTTATCGAGCGTATATCGCCGACGGTGGACCTGCCGCAGCTCTTGTTCGTAATAGCTCAGCTTGCTCTCCATAATCTCAATCTGGCGCATGAGGTTTCTAACAGTCTCTGCGTCCCGAAACATCAGCTTACCCGCGACGCCCACGATGTTCCCTTGCGGATCTCGCAGGGGGAGTCTTGCAATAAAGCGCTCGTGGCCTCGAAACTGAAAAAACTTGCCGATTTCGGCCTTGCCCGTTTCCAGCACTCGGCCCAGTTCGCTGTCCGGATTCAAATCCAGTATGTGCCGCCCAATAGCTTCTGAGCGAGTAGTCCCGTAAAATGCCTCATTGTACGAGCTGAGGAACCGTACAATCCCATCCTTATCCAGGAGGATTTGAGATTCGTACGGATTGTCCAGGAGCGCACTTAGCAACTCCGGCGGAATCGCCTCGATAAATGAATCAGACATAGCTACACCCGATCTTTAGGTCGTGAAAAGTTTGCAGCGAACCACATCATACCATTTTGAGGGTAAATGTACAACCACCGCCAGCAGCGGCCAGAGTCCCTCCATGCGATAGGGTACAGCTCGCACGCTAGATTATCATTGACTGCGGGCCAAGGGGTGAGTTACGGTCACAAACAGGATAAAAGGGGCTTTTTCATCAACATGACAACGGTCTTGCGTGCGTCAGGTCTTGTGGGACACCCCGCGGACACGCTATAGGGGTCAGCCGAGGTATCCCGCTCCCTCACGGGTGCCAAGCAGGTCAAAATGGCAGGGCCGCCGCATAATGCCGGATAAACATGGATGGCGGTTGCACAGATGAGCAATCAAGAACTCAGCCCCATACCGGTTATCGCAACCATTCGCAATGCGATAACCATTCCATGGCATCAACGGGTCATCATGTTGAGAGCGCTTGTCCCGATATCCCTGGTGCTCATAGCGCTGCTCACAGCGATGGAAGGAATGAAGGTCGAGGCCGGGGAACTGATTCATACTCTTGTTTTCTTGATCCTGTTCACCCCGGCTTTTGCCGTGTTCGCCATAACGTGTCATCGACTCATTCTCTTGGGTGGCGATTCCGTGCCCAAACATGGCCTGGAGAAGTGGACGCGCCGCGAGACGAGATTCGTCGGCTGGACTTTACTTATCTATTTCTCCTACATGTGCATTGCATTCGTGCTTTCTATTCCCCTCGTGGGCCTCACATTATTCTTGGCGCTATCAGGTTCATGGTCACCAGCGGTGACGAAGGTAGCCGGGGGCGCGATGGTGGTCTTGGTCCTGAGTCCCTGCGCATACGTGGGCGCTAGATTCTCTATTCTGCTACCGGCTACGGCTGTTGACGAGCGGCCGAACCTCAGTTGGGCATGGAAAGTGTCTGAGGGAAATGGATGGCGCCTTGTGCTCGTTGTTGGAGTGCTTCCAGTTGCTCTGCAAACAGGCCCGGGGTTTTTGCTCGGCTATTCAATAGTCGTCGATGTATTGCTTCACGCAGCTACTTGTGTCCTGTACGTAGTCGAGATCGCAGCCCTTTCCTTGTCATACCGGTATTTGACCGGAACACACGCTCAAAACCCGTAAGATGCGGTGAATGAAATGAACCGCATCGGTCGAGGTATTTGGACCAACTCTCTGAGTAGGGCGTGGTATGACCGTCGAACGCAGTGTGACCGGGTCAACCCGAAAAAGACCGCGAGTCCCGCGTCTCGCGGGACGGTTCATTTCATTCACCACATCCTACCGTCAACCCGAAGTACCGCTCATTGAAAGCGGAACCCACGTTCGTCGAGCTTTTTATCTGTATACGTTTAGGGACCGCAGGCGAATGCGACGTTCGTTTGATTTGACCGGCCGGTACTTCAGATACCGAGCCTGTACGGGCGCCGCGGCGAAATAATCGTGTCCGGGCCACTGCGAGTAATGATCCGCATCCTTCTTCGTCCCGGAAGCCCATTCTTTCCAGTCCTTGCCGTCGATTGAAATGTCCACGGCCCATTCTTCGGGCACAGAAGCGTCGTCCCCCCAGAATAGTCGGAACCGGCTCAAAGTGAAATCACGCGTCAGGTCGAGTATGACTTCCAGCGGCTCGTTGGATGGGACTTCTTTTGACGAATACATAAGGGGCGAGGGGTATCCGCCCAAGATGTTCTTGGGTTGGTTTTCTTCCCGGTCTGCCGGCGGCGCGTACTGGATTTGTGCCGTGAGCGCGGGATTCCAGAAGAAGCTATTCTTGGCCTCGATAGCGTCTCCATCACTCAGGGATTGGCGGAGGAACTGCTCCTTGATCAGGTTTGAAAGCTCCTTTGCAATCAGGTAATTCGCCCCTGCGGTTAAGTGACACCAGTCCGAAAAAACCCATTCCGAGACATCATCGAAATACTCCGAGAAATCCGCGATGAAGTACCCTTTGGTCGCGGCACTGTTTGCGATGCGGTCCACAATGTACTTGTAACCGTGCGCGGACGGGACGTCATAAGATTGTTGGTGTTCTTCCAACGCCTCCACCTTTTTCTCCACCTCGTGCCGCGGTTTTTGGCTCAGGTATAGTAGAGGTTGAAGGGCAAAAATGTGCGGAACGCCGTCGTTTTCCAGGACACTGTGGTAGTTCTCGACCATGCGAACCACCGTGGAGACATTGTCCGTCAGCATTTGGGATCGTTGCTCTTGAGTCATACTTTGAGCTAGTTTGAACTCCTCGTTGTCCTGAGGCGTGGCCTTATTTGGATGCACTTTGTGGGAGAAGTTCTGGAACAGATCGTTTCCGGACCAGAAAAGAGTCATGAGGTACGAATTGTTCTTGAGCCACAAGGTGAGATACGATGAAAGTCCCGGGGCGTTGTATGAAAAGATCTGCCCGATTATGTTGTTGTACTGGCCCTCTTTGAAGTAATTCCAATCTGTTGCCGGCCTGCTCACTTGCGCAATTTCATTCACTCCATCGAGTGATACTATAAGATCCGGTTTGAATTGACGCAGTTTCGCGAGATAACGCGTTAGCAAGTGTTGATACGAGTGACCCCAGACCGCGGTATTGTAAACCTTTATGGTCTTGCCCGGAATCGGAGCGGTCGCGTTCAGGATCTTTTCCATGAAGTAAGAGATTGTTTCGCGATATTCCACTTCATAATAGTCAGTGACCGCAGCGGCTTGGCCTGAAGCCCCCAGTCCGAATGCGGTAGATCCGCCGGTAAGAAAGATCCGAAATTCATTATCGGGTTTGTCCGGGCTAATGTTTCTTGGTTCTCTAAACCCTGCATTATTGGCATACTCCAACCGATTTCCTCGCTGCTGGTTGTATAGGAGACACACACCGGGCACCAAATCATAATCATAGTGCGAAACCGGCTTTGTGAAATCGAGACGGATCTTGGACAAATCGTCCGAGTAAGCCTGGCCCAAATATGATCCTTTAAGCACGTATTTTGCCACTTGTTCCAAGCTCATCAGAATCAGAACCACGGCTACCAAGAGAAAAACAGCATACCCGGTCCCTTTCACGAGCGGCCGGATGTACTTTTCGGCAAAGCTCCTCTTTGGTGGCGCAGGACCGTCGGCCTTGACGGCAGTATCTTCGACTAATTGATCCGGGGGTTGGGGAAACTGAACAACTCGATCATGTTTTGCTTCCGCTCCGGTTTGGTTGCTCACCGTTCTTCTCCTTTTCTGCGACTGCATGAACTTACTCTGCGTCTTTCGTTGCGCGCAGAATTCATGCAACGGACCGTGTCGCATTTGTGCGCCGACAGCGCGGGTGTTCGGCGATACGGTGCTATCACCGAATGCTCGTTCAGGCTAATTGTCGTGGGATTCGAGTGGGGCAGCGTCTCTCAAACCAAGAGGACCACGGTTCTAAGGTTTGTATAAAAAGAATGGACATCCGGAGATATCATGGCAGGCTTGACAGGCCACACTACCGAGCCAGGCTTGCAATCATCAAGGCTGGCGCAGTCCGATACGCGCTGAGAATCCTCGGCGTGCCACAGTCGGGCCGAGGCAATCATCGGCTGCAACTTCCAAACACAAGGCATTGCATGTCGGCAACAACACGGACGATGTTTACTGCACCGTGATGAGGAATTCCGGCTATTGTCTGTGACCACAAGCAGTTGCGGAGCCACTCTAACCAGGCCGGAGAGTGTCGCGTTCAAAGGCATACTGGGCTGTTTCTTCGGGCAAGGCACCCAGCCGCCCCACGCGACTATGGCCACCAAAACAATAATGAGCCATTTTACCGGCTTCTTGTTAGCCATACCGTGACCTGCTCGGTCTAAACCTCAAAACATCTCGCCAAATCGGCAGCTCGCGTCCGTCCGACCAATCAGAGCCCGCAACCTACCCCAGCCGCGGAAATAAGTCAAGTCAGCCCACTCGTTGGATGTGGTGGATGATAAGAACCGCATCCTACCTGTCAGCCGAAGTATCGCTTTCTAAACGCAAACGCGACGTTCACCAGGCTTATGAGCACCGGCACTTCGATAAGAGGCCCGATGACTGTGGCAAAAGCCTGATTGGAGGCTATTCCGAAGATTGCGACTGCTACGGCAATCGCGAGTTCGAAGTCATTGCTCGCGGCTGTGAAGGACACGGCGACGGTCTGACCGTAATCTGCACCGATCTTGCGAGCCAGGAAAAAGGTTACGAACCACATCAGGAAGAAATATATGGCCATCGGAATCGCCACCAGAAGAACGTGCCAAGGCAATTCTATAATGACCTCGCCTTTCAAAGAAAACATGACCACAATGGTAAAGAGCAAGGCTATCAACGTAATAGGGCTAATCTTAGGGATGAAGACGGCCTCATACCATTCTTTTCCCTTGACGGCCAGCAGACTGAAGCGGGTGATTACTCCGCCAAGGAAAGGTATCCCCAGATAGATAAATACTGTTATGGCGGCATCCAGCATGGATATTTCCACATTGAGACCTTTTACAAGGCCAAGCCAATTGAGCGCCACAGTTATAAAGAGGAAAATGTATACCGCATAAAAAAGCACCTGAAAGACCGCATTGAACGCTACAAGACCGACCGCCAGCTCTCGGTCGCCTTCTGCCAATTCGTTCCACACAATCACCATCGCGATACAACGGGCCAAACCGACGAGAATCACTCCGATCATATATTCAGGGTAATTGTGCAGGAACAGAACGGCCAAGACGAACATGACAACCGGGCCGACAATCCAGTTCTGGACCAGTGAGAGGACCAGGAGCTTCGTGTTACGGAAGACCTTGCCCATCTCCTCGTACTTCACTTTGGCCAGCGGCGGATACATCATCAGGATGAGCCCTACGGCGATAGGGATGGACGTTGTGCCGACCTGTAATCCTGCGATGAACTTCGTGATCGCCGGCGCCGCATAACCGATCCCTATTCCCGCTGCCATGGCAAGAAAGATGACAAGCGTCAGGTACCTGTCCAAGAAAGATAGCTGTTTTTCAGTTGTCACTCTCAGTAAGCCTCCTGGGCTGTGGGGTGAGTGAGAAGTCACAGGATGACTCGTTGTTCAGGACATGAGCAAAGTCCGTGTCGCATCGTAGACCTTGGTGTTACTGACCGGGAACGAAATAGAACGCGAGTCCGAGGATCGCGTATACAGCGAGCAAGAGCACGCCCTCGAACCAGTTGGACCGGCCATTAACCACAATCTGGCTACAGATACCTACCGACAGTATTACGGCCAACGATTCGCCCACTGTGAACACCAGATTCATGGGACTAGGCGCGATCCAGTAGCTCAAAAGGACCAGAAGAGGAGCAACAAAAAGCGCAATCTGCACACTGCTGCCGATAGCGATACCAAGGCTCAAATCCATACGGTTCTTTAGGGCCATGGTCACTGCGGAGCTGTGCTCGGCCGCATTCCCCACCATTGCGACCACGATGACCCCGATAAAGACGCTGGACATCCCAAGAGTGTTTGCCGCCTCAGTCACGGAGCCGACAAGGATTTCGCTCATCCATGCAATGAGAACAGTGGACATCACCAAAACGCCCAGGGACAGTCCAAGCCCCCATGATGGATGCTCAGGGGATTCCTGCTGCTCTTTCGAGCCTCGCTTCCCCGAGAACAGTTCGCTATGAGTGTACAGCGAAAATACGAGGCTGAGCAGATACGTCATGAGCAATATCGCGGAAATGATGACGCTGACCGTGCCGACATTGGCACTCAACGCGCCCTTACCAATGAAATGGAATATACCGGCCACAATGAGACCGATGGAGGCCAGGGTAAGAGCGGCTACTTGCGACTGTGCAGCCGCCGCGTTGAACTCCTGAACCCTGTGCCGAATACCGCCGGCCAGAAAAGACAGCCCCAGCACAAGGAGAACGTTTCCGACAATGGATCCGGTTAAGGAGGCCTTGACCACGTCGGTCAAACCTTGCCTTAGCGCTACAATTGCGATGATCAGCTCAGCGGCATTCCCGAGGGTTGCGTTGAGGAACCCCCCGATGTTCTCTCCCGCACGGTCGGCAATGTGCTCGGTTGCTTTACCCAACAAACCGGCCAAAGGAATTATCGCACCGCACGATAAGGCGAAGATCAGCGTATGAGACTCAGGGTGCACGTGCTCGACGTACACGCAGACCGGCAGGAAGAGCAGTAACCAATTGAGCGAAGGTCTCAGCATTCGTGGCATGTTCCATTACCCCTTCGTCAGATTAAACCCGGCAGATGGGAAAGGAAAGAAGAAAGGGGAAAATGGGTCCAGTCCGTTCTTGACCTAATTACAAATTCCAAGATGTGTTAAGTGCGCACGTGGTCCCCTGGCGCCACCTAAAGGCCGAAGCCCAAGCTGGGAAAGAGTGCGCCTACACCGATGTATATGCCGACTCCGGCCAACAATGCGCCTGCAGCTCGTTTGACAAACAGATTAGCAGAATGCATTTTTTGCGATCCGATAAGATGTCGCGCAGCTCCGGCTGAAGTCCCCACCGCGAGAATCAAGAGACAGTGGCCGACGCCGTAGAAAAGCATCATAACGCCCCCAAACAAAGGGCCCTTGACCGGAATTACGCTCACGATCAGCAACAACGCGGGTCCGGTACACGGCAGAGACACAAGGCCGAACATGAAGCCGAACAGTGCAGCGCCTAGAAAGCCGGTATATTTTGGGAGCTTATCCTGGGAAATAGGGAGCTGAATATGAAATAGGTCCATGAAATGCAATCCGAGAAGCACGCAAATTATCGCGATCACGTAAACCATGTACTCGGACTGAAGAAACGGGGCTGCGGCCAATCCCACGGTGAACAGAACCGCCAGCTCAACACTGAAACCTAGAATGAATACCAGCGTGAACAGGAAGGACTTCCACGTGGTCATGTTCTCGTCCATGCCTCCGATAAAGCCGATCAGCAGCGGGACCATGACCAAAACACACGGATTCATAGCCGTCAAAGCCCCCCCGATGAACGATCCTCCGGCTGCCAGCCAGATGCTTCCGGAAGATACCCACTGCTGAACCACGGCAAAAATAGACTCCATCTTCGGCCTCCTCAGCTCGATTCCAGGCCGCCGGATCAAATCATCCGGGCTTCCGGTCGGGTCATTACTGGCGCACAGGCGCCTGCGGCGGGGCAGCAGCCCTCGTCGGTCCCTGGGATCCAGGCGCGGGCAAACCCATCTGGGCAAAGATTTTCATTATCTGCTCGCGCTCTAGGGTTCCCTCGTTTCTGATGAACTCTTTGCCGTCCGGCGTGAGAAAGACCTGGGTGGGCATCATCCGGATCCTGAATTGCCGCACCAGATCTTTGTTCGCGTCCATGTCCACAGTCGTAACAATGGCTCGGCCCGAGTAGGCCTTGGCCATGTCTTCCAAAATCGGCTTCATATATTTACAGGGAATGCACCAACCCCTGCCGAATTCCAATAAAACCGGCATCTTCTTGGCTGCTAGCGCTTGGATGTTGATCTGCGGGTCCGCCGCGTCAACAGAGGCGTCATTGGAGCCGAGGGCGATCACTAGGGCGCAGGTAACTACAAATACCATGGTTTTCGTCATTCAGTTCAACCTCCTCTTCGGTCACAAACTTCAATAGCTGGGCGCTCAGTACGATTCAAGCTGACAGCCATGCGAGAATATCCGCTTCTTTTGGCACTTTGCCCGCGATCTTTACTTCACCGTCGACCACCAACGCGGGCGTCATGAAGACCCCATACTGCGAAAAGACTTTCAGGTCTTCTACTTTCTTCACGTCCGCATCAATTCCCTGCTTTTTCACGATGTCGGTCACAAGATCATAGAGTTTATTGCATTTCGCACAGCCGACACCCAAGATTTCCACTTTCATCTTTACCTCCGTTGCTCGTTATTCCCGCGGCGGACACATGGGGTTCTTACACGCCAAGGTGCTGAAGTCCACCGGTACAGACATTTTTCCTCTCAGGATTTTTCGCGCCTCCTGAGACCCCCGCGTCAATCCACGATTGCTCCGAAAATCATCCCTGAAATCGTGGCCATGATGCACACGAGCGCGATGAACACCGCTGTCTTCTTCGTGCCCATCACACTCCGGATCACCAACATGCTCGGCAACGAAAGAGCAGGCCCAGCCAGGAGCAAAGCAAGCGCGGGACCTTTGCCCATGCCGCTTCCGATCAGGCCTTCTACAATCGGGACTTCTGTCAACGTGGCGAAATACATGAACGCGCCAAAAACCGAAGCAAATAGGTTGGCTCCAAGGGAGTTCCCGCCAACCAACGCCGCCACCCACGCGTTGGGAATCATCCCCTCCTTGTCGGGACGACCCAGGAGAAACCCTGCGACCAGAACGCCGATCAGGAGAAGCGGCATTATCTGCTTCGCGAATTGCCATGACTCGTTGAACCATTCTTCTGTCTCACCATTCGAGGTTGTGGTCACCAGGGAGAGCAAAACCACCCCTGCGGTGAAAGGAACCAGCGGCTCGGACGGAAACACGAGAGCTAGCGCTCCCACGATGACCGCAGAGATTGCAACCTTCACCGCGGGCACATCGAACCAGGCCACCAGAGCAATCGCAAACAAAGCCGAAAGGGCCGCAGTGACAAGCCATTTTGAAGAATAGATCGCATGCCACAGGCCGGTTGCCTCCGCGGGCTTGCCCCAGTTCGCAAAAACGAGAATACCAACCATGAGCGCGAAGTAGACTGCGGTTTTCCAGAGAGGACGCGCGTCGTCGGTATGAGCCATCATAACGGCTGCAGCCGCGTCAGCGCGCTCCTGCTCTTCTTTTCTGAAGATCAAGTGCATCAGTAAGCCGATCACCACGCTGAATGCGACGGCTCCCACAGCACGAGCTATTCCTAATTCGACACCAAGGATGCGAGCGGTGAGAATAATCGCCAGCACATTGATCGCAGGCCCCGAATAGAGAAAAGCGGTTGCAGGCCCCAAACCGGCCCCACGCATCCATATTCCCGCAAACAGGGGGAGCACCGTGCAAGAGCATACGGCAAGCACTGTCCCCGAGACCGATGCCACCGGATAGGAAATGTACTTAGGCGCGGTCGGGCCCAGGTACTTCATCACTCCTTCCTGGCTCACGAAGACCGCAATTGCGCCCGCGATGAAGAACGCCGGAACAAGGCACAGGAGCACATGTTCCTGTGCGTACCATTTCACCAGATGGAACGCCTCCATAACCGCGTTGTCGAACCGTGCATTCCCTACCGGCAGGGAATAACATACCAGAAATATTGCCGTTATCCAGGCAAGCGGCTTCCATTCCG